>PXFS01000047.1 GCA_003564185.1 Flavobacteriaceae bacterium | reverse complement strand
TGCAAATATAAGTAACCTAATAACGAATTCTCTTACATTAATATTTAATTGATTTTTGAGCTAAAAATAGTTTAAATTAGTTGTTTTGGGCTTTTTGCTGGTGCTGTTTCATTTCTTTTGGTGACTGATAATATACAGGTTGATTTTCCATAAGTTGTTGATGAATGTGATAGGTAACATCCATCCAATCTCTAGGTTCACCCCAAAGTGGTTTCATCATTTCATCTTCCCATTCTTGAAAATCATTAATCAATTGATTCAACACATCTACTTTTTCTGAACTAATATTTTTGGTTTCTCCTAAATCTTGTGAAAGGTCATACATTACATTTCCGTATCCTTCTAATTGTATTAATTTAAAATTGTTTTTTCGAATAGCAGATTCTTCTAATTTTCTCCAAAATAAGTTTTCATGTGGGCTTCCGTTCTCTTTTTTAAGTAAATAAGGAAGTAAATTTACACCATCTAACTTACTTTCATTTTCAACAGAAATATTTGCTGCCGATAGTGAAGTTTTAAATATATCTAAAGAGGAAGTTAAGCCATCAAAAGTTCGTCCTTTTTCTAATTTTTCTGGCCAACTCACCACAAAAGGAACCCTATGACCTCCTTCAAATTTATTCCCTTTCCAACCTTTTAAAAGGCCCGAGGAGGACTGATTATTATGCGCACCACCATTATCACTCAAGAAGAAAATCAATGTATTCTCTAACATTTCTAATTCAACTAATTTCTGCCTGAGCTTCCCTATATTTTGATCTAATGACCATGTCATAGCTGCTAATTCTTTTCTAGGGTGGTTTTTAAATTTTTCTAAGTCTTCTCTTTTAGCTTCCATTGGAGTATGAACAGCATTGTAGGAGAGGTACATAAAAAAAGGGTTTTCTTTATTTTTTTCCACAAAATCAACCGAAAACTCCCCAAATCTATCGGTTAAATATCCTTCAAAATTTACTTTTTTACCATTATGCTGTAACATGTGTTCTACTGATGGATTTTCCATTGGGAAATATGATCTAGCCCCTCCAAGAAAACCATAGAATTCATCAAAACCACGTTGATTTGGGTGATTATGTTCTTTAGCCCCCAAATGCCATTTTCCTATTGCAGCAGTTTTGTAATTGTGTTGTTTAAATACTTCAGCAAGGGTATTTACTTCTTCTGATAAACCTATATCTCCAGTTTCTTGATCTCCTGTATGATTAGATTCAAAACCAAATCGTTGTGGATATTGCCCGGTAATTAAACCAGCTCGAGAAGGAGCACACACAGTAGAAGTTACATGAGCATCGGTAAATATAATACCCGCTGAGGCCAATTCGTCAATATGAGGCGTTGATAAATCTTCACTTCCCATAAAGCCAAAGTCTACATAGCCAGCATCATCCAAAAGAATAACAATAACATTAGGTGCTTTAAGTTGATCATTTTCAGCCTTTTTTTCCTTATTTGAAGATGTATTACAAGCATAAAATAAGACGATTAATCCTAAAACTAACTTGATTTTTGTATTTGACATTTTTAAGGATTTAAGAAAAAAAGGGGCAAAAATATAACAAAAACCCCTTTTTTAAATTAAGCGTAAAATTTAAATAGTCACTACTTATTGCTTAATAAGTTTAGATGTACCAACATTTTTACCTATAAAAGTCTTCACTAGATAAACTCCTTGTGAAAGATGTTCTGTAGAAATTTGAGATTGTCTAGCATTAATAAGTATCTCATCAATTTTTTTACCAGTTACATTATAGATTTCAATTTTTGAAATAATTTCATTAGCTGAAACATTAAATTGTGTTTGTACTGGATTTGGGTACATTTGGAAATCAAACATTTCTAAATTTTGAACTGATGCTGTTCCTTCAAGTTGTACAACTACATTTTTAAAGTTGATTGGTTTATTTGGTGGTCCCTTGAAAAACTGAAGTCTAGCTTCTGTTAATCCATCTGGAATAGTAACATTAAATGTTCCTGTAAACCATTCATCTAGTGTTGATTCTAATTGAAAACCATTTGATCCATCAGCTAAGTCAAGATTCCCATCTGGTCCTCCAACATCTGGATTTCTGAATCTAACAACCATATTTGAATTTTCTTGATTACCTGCATCTACCCATCTGTATTCAAAACTAACTTCATACGTTTCTCCAGGTTCAACTTCTACATCTTGTCTTAATGCACCTTCGCCATTTTCAACTTGACCTACTCGATCACCAGTGATATCGTCATTCAATATTCGGTTGTTAAAACCTTCCCAAGGTAAAGGTACAGGGTCTTCAACTTCTCCTTCTTCAAAATCGCCATTAACGATTAGGTTTTGTGCTTGTATTTCAGCTATAAAAAGTAAACTGATAAAAGCAATCATTAAATTTAAAAGTGTAGTTTTTTTCATGGTATATAATATTAAGGGTTAATAAAAGTAAACCAAGTTACCTAGTTTAAAGGTAACTTGGTTGAATTAAAAATTAATCTTCTTTTTTTCTAAGCGACATGTCGTCAAAGAAAATTTGAGGGTATTGTGGACTTACTTGTGGTTTGAAGAAAACAAACCTTATGGTATCACTAAATTCTTCTGGCATAGTAAATTCTAGGCTTCCAAATGTCCATTCACCTGGTTCACCTTCAAGAGGTTCTGTGGTAAATAATATATCATTATCTCCTCCAAAATCTCTTATTCTACCTACCATTTCTTGAGGTGGAGTATCTTGCCACCTAAAATTATATTCAAGAATATAAGTTTCCCCTGGTTCAAGTTCATTTACTAAGTCGTAGTTTAAAGCAGCATCATGAGCTTCAAGTCGAACACAAAAATTTCCTGATAAGGGGTCTGAATTTGGACCAAAAACTTCAACTTTAAATCCACCCCAAGGAAGAAGGTTACCTGATTCAAATCCGCCATTTACAAAATATTCTCCTTCTGGAGTATCTGGAATATCTGGTTCAAAATCGGTATCCATACCGGGACCAATTTCAGTATTTGGGAAAAGATTTGAATAAGTTTGACCTACTGAAGTGATATTCACATCTTCATCATATAAAGAAGATGTATATAGTGGAGCTTGAGTACCATCAAACCAAGCATACCTTTCTACATAGTCAATTTCTTCTAATGCGGGTATAACCTCATCTAAGAAATTAATAACATGTTCTCTGGAGTGAATATTCTCTTCAGGTGTTGCTGCGTTCCAATCTCCAACCGCAAATTCGGTAATCCAAATTGGCCTTTGTCCGTAATTTTGATAGGTTTGACTTAACATATTAATAAAGTTGGTTGGATTTCCACCGCCATAATTGTGAACGCATATAAAATCTACTCGTAAGCCCTCCGCATCAGCTCTTTGCATAAATTCTTGCATCCATGCATTATTTGGATTTACAGTTGCAGGTGAACCTAAAGGAAGTCCAACCTCTTCCAACCTTGGCCAAAGTTCAATAGCTTCATCTACCGTCATATTAGCTTGTGGAATAGCATCAGGTTCATTGAAACCTAATAGGTACTTTATCTTCCCTTCATTTTTTAAATCTTTTAAACGATTTATTACATCGTCATTTTGTGCTGCACCTCTCCCCCAAATCATAGGGACATATTCAACATTTTCAGGTATTTCTTCTCTAAGAATATTTCCCCAACTGTACATCCAATGGGCATTCATTTCGCTAGTTCTGTGAGACCATTTTTCTGCACCATTTGCGTAAGCAACACCTTTTTTACCAACAGTAGTAATTGGATCTTCATTATCGTTGGGATCCTCAACATTTTCTGTAAAATCATCATCACTACAAGCTATTAAAGCGAAAAGCGATAACAGTAATAAAATCTTCTTTTTCATTTTTCTATATTTAAAATTCATATTCATTATAATTTTTTAATTCAATTGATATTCCGCATAAATTTTTCCAGGAACGGTTAAGTTCAAATCCTCATCAAAAAATTTAGATGTATATAATGCAGGATAATTCTTCCCGCCATCAAACCAAGCATAGCGGTGAACAAAATCTAAGGTATCTAGAGCAGGAAGTAATTCTTCAACAAATTTTCCCACTTTTTCTTCACTATGTTTATTTTCTTCAATAGTCTTAGCTTTCCAATCACCAACTCCTAATTCTGTTATCCAAATAGGTCGTTTGTACATTTTATGAATTTTTTCTAGCTTTTGTATAAATGCTGAAACATTAGGTCCATCGTAATGGTGAACTGTTATAAAATCAACTCTATAATCTAATGAATCAGCCTTATGCATAAATTCTTGCATCCACTCTCTATCTGCATGAATTGCCGCTGGAGAACCTAACGGTAAACCTATAGATTCTAGCTTTGGCCATAACTCTAATGTTTCATCTACACTCATATTCGCTTGCTTACTTCCGTCAGGTTCATTAAAGCTTAGCAAATATTGAATTTGATTTTGTTTTTTATATTTTTTTATTTTTTCAATTACATCATCATTTACGGCATATTTTCCCCAAAACATTGGTACAAATTCAATATCTCTAGGTAAATCCTTATGAAGTTCATGTCCCCAACTATACATCCAATCAACATTTAGTTTCTCAACTTTTTCAGACCAATTGGTATTTTTATTGGTATAGGCTATCCCTTTTTTACCAACTTTTTTAGGAGTAGTTTCTACGTTGTTATTACTTTGTTTACTAGTATCTATTTGACAAGATGTAATAGCAAGCAATAATAGAAGAGAAACAAATATGTTAAATGAATTATTCATCATATAATTTACCATGCTGGGTGTTGTTCTAAATTAGGGTTAACATCCAAATCATTTTGTGGAATATAGAATACCTCAGTACGCAATCCGTTATAAATTGGATTATAAGGTGGTACAGGATCTGCTGCAGCTCTTTCAACAGCTTGTTGCATTTCTCCCCAACGCTTTAAGTCCATAAATCGAAGCCCCTCAAGAGCTAATTCAACTCTTCTTTCATGACGAACAATATCTATCATTTCTTGTTGGCCTACAGCGCCCTCTACATCCTCAACACTTGGCATTCCAACCCTTGCTCTAACTTGATTAATTAATTCTGCAGCACCTCCAAGATCACCTGTTTCAGCAAGTGCCTCAGCGCGCATAAGTAAAACATCAGCATATCGGATAACATAAAAGTCTTGTGATCCAGGACCTCCAATAGAGGCATCATCTATAGTTTGTCTTCTTATATACTTTCGTTTACCAAATCCAGTTGGACTGTTTCCAGTAAACACTTCTTCATCAGGAGCTATTAAGAATAAATCACCCGGGAAATATATTGAAGCATTTGCTCTTGGGTCTCTATTTTCTCCAGGATTATTTGGGTCATATAGAGGAGATTCTGTAATTGGTAGTCCATCTGTACAGTAATAGTCGTTAACTAGATTAGGCATTGGTCTTTCGTCAATCTTTGGCGTATTAGCAAATGTTGCTGATAAAGTTTCACCATTTCCTGTGTTAGGATCTCTTAAAAACCTTACTGAAAAAACAACTTCATTAGAAAATTGACCTTCTAAAGTAAACAATTCGCCATAATTTGGATGTAATGAGTAACCCATTCCTAGTAACTCCTCTGTAACATCAATTACACCAAAAGGGCCAGCATAATTATGGTTGTATAATTGTACGCGTGCTAAAAGTCCTAAAACAGAACCTCTGGTAGCATATCCAAAGTCATCACTTACGCCATTACTATTTGATGACATTGGTACTAAATCTCTAGCAATAATTAAGTCATCTATAATTTGTTCCATTATCTCATCTTGTTGATTTTTTGGAACATAAGCATCTTCTAAATCTTGAAATTCTAAAATTAATGGGACATCTTCATAATATACTGCTAAATTGAAGTACATTAATGAACGAAGAAATAAAGCCTGACCCAAAATGCTTTGTCTGGACTCTTCTTCAATAAATTCATCTGGTATTTCCTGTACATTTTGAATAACAATGTTAGCTCTTGCAATACCTCTATATAAGTCTTGCCATATATTTCTAATAGGTCCATCTGCTGGCGTTGCAGTACCTTCCATAAAAGTACCTGCACCTTCCCACTTAAACTGATTAAATGAATTATCACCAAAGCAATCAAAGCTAGGAAATCCAATCCAAGCATTTAGCATTCCTCCATACAAAGAAGTAGGTTGAAGGGATGCGTAAACACCATTAAGTGCAAGAAATGCATCTTGTTCATTTTGCCAAAAGTTATCTTCTGCAATTTGTGTTTCTGATTCAACATCAAGAAAATCCTCACTACAACTGCTAAAAATAAATGTTGATATTAGGCCAAGTGTAAATAGTATCTTTTTCATATCTTAAAAATTAGCATTTAAACCTACTGTATAAATTTTATAAATGGGTACATTTCTATTACTCTGTCTTCCTCTTCCACCCTCTGGATCAAAATTATCTAAATTAGTAAAAGTTAACATGTTTTGTCCTCCAACAAAAACTCTAAATTTATCTAGTTTAAACCTTTCAATCAGGCTTTTTGGTAATGAATACCCTAATTCAAGATTTTGTAATCTAATAAAGGAAGAATCTTCTACATAGAATGAGGATACAATAGTATTGTTTTGCCCACCAACTCTTGGTAGAGTTGTACTTGGGTTTTCTGGTGTCCAACGATTTATCCAATAATCTAATGAGTTACTTCTATTATCTGGCATAGGGAGGTTACCATTCCCCATAAATAATCGGTCAATACCTATAACCCCCTGAAGTAGCATACTTAAATCAAAGTTTTTGTATTCAAAACTTGCATTAAAGTTGATTAACCAATCTGGATTTGGATCACCAATTACGGTTCTATCATCTTGATCAATAACTCCATCTCCATTCACATCCACGTAACGAATATCTCCAGGTCCTGTTAACGGATTTTCAAACTGTGAAGGATGAGCGGCAACTTCAGATAAATCTTGAAAAATTCCATCTGCTTGCCAACCAAAATAGGCTCCAAAAGGTTCTCCAACACGAATAATGTCTTGGTTAGAAATGGTTTCTTCTCCTCCTGGACCTAGACTAGTAACTTCATTGATAAAGAATTTAGTAAAATTACCACCAACACTATATTTAACTTCGCCCATTTGACCTCTTAAGTTAGCTCCAAACTCTAATCCTCTATTAATCATAGATGCAGAATTTCGTGCGGCTAAGTTAGTTACACCAATGGTTGAAGGAACAGGGAAATTATCGTATAGTATATCACTACTATTTCTACTGAAATAATCCGCTATTATTTCTAATCTATTATTTAACAAATACAAATCCATTCCAATATTATATTGCTCAGTTTGTTCCCACTGAATAAATGGATTAGCTAACCCGGTTAAGGCAACACCGGTTACTTGAGAATCTAATCCAATAACGTAGTCCAAGCTTGGATTATAATTTTGTGCAAAAATGAAATTTCCTATTCTATCATTACCAGACAATCCCCAACTAGCTCTAAATTTTAAATCACTAATAAAATCAACATCTTCCATAAAATCTTCTTGAGAAATTCTCCATCCTGCGGAAGCTGAAGGGAAGTTACCATACCTATTACCTGGACCAAATTTAGATGAACCGTCTCTTCTTATATTAAATTCAAGTAAGTACTTTTCATCATAATTATAATTAACACGAGCAAAGAAAGACTGCCAAGTTTCTTCAAAAGCACCTCCTCCAACAGCAGGGTCTACTATACCACCAGCATTAAACTGAAATAAGTTATTGGTTGGAAACCCGCTTAGTCTTGCATTAAAATTATCACTTCTAAAAAACATTAAACTATGCCCTAATAAGAAATCAAAATTATTTTTATCATCAACCTCAAAACTGTATCTAAGAATATTTTCATTTAGTAAACGGTAAGCAAGATTGGTAGAATTTCTTAAGGTGTTCAAATCATTTCTAGTAACAGGATTACCTTCCCAATCTCTAAGTACAAATGTTGGATTAAAATCTGAGCTTCTATTATAAATAATATTTGCACTTCCACTAGTATCAAATTCAAGGTTCTCAGCAAGCTTTATCACAAAACCGGCCCGGTGACTAATATTGATTTGATCACTTTGAAACTCACCTAAAAACCCTCTTCTTAATGGGTTTTGGGTAGGTAAAGAATTATTTACATTCCGCCAAGCACCATCTACAATCCCATACTCTCCGTTGCTGTAAAATAAAGGTATGGTTGGGGCAGTTCTTTGCATCCCAAAGATAATTCCATTATCACCAGTAAGAGCATCTTGCCCTCCTGTTGGTCCCTCTATTGTTCTCCAAAATGAGTTTGTTACAGAGGTAAACCTTAACCAGTCTTTTACATCAGAAGTAATATTGAAGCTTAAATTATACCTATCATTTCTAAAATTACTTCTTATAATGGCATCTTGACCCATATACCCCATTGAAAAACGATACGAGCTTTTTTTAGTACCACCAGTAATAGATAAATTATGGTTAACTATAGTTGCTCTTTGGAGTATAGCATCTGCCCAGTTCGTATTTGCAAATTGATCAGGCATTGACCCATCATTAATAGCTTGAAGTTGCTCTTGATTATATCTTAGAAATGCACCAGGACCATCTTCATTTAAAAATTTCTCATTCATTAACATGGCGTAATCTGGAGCATTCAAGAAGTTTGGAACTACCGTTGGCTCCTGAAAACCATAATGGGTATTGTATTGAATCTTAAAAACACCTTCTTTACCTCTCCTTGTTTCTACTAATATAACTCCATTGGCTCCTCTTGCTCCATAAATTGCACTTGCAGAAGCATCTTTTAAAACGGTAATACTTTCAATATCTTGAGGCGCTAAATTATTAAATGCCTGTAAGTCGTCATATTGTATGTTGTCGATTACAACTAAGGGAGTGCTATCTCCAAAAGTTCCAATTCCCCGTATAGTTATACTAGAACCATCCGCACCAGGATTTCCTGATCCTTGGGTAAGTTGAACCCCAGAAAATCTACCATAAAGCAATTGCCCAGAATTAGTAACAGGTTGGTTTACAGGATCATCAAAAGTTACAGTTTCTAGAGACCCGGTAAGATTTTTCTTCTTTTGTGTTCCATAACCCACTACCACAACTTCATCTAAATCCTCCTCCGAAGACATTCTAACATCATAGGTTGTTAAATCAGTGATTTCAATTCTTTGCGTTTGAAAACCTATATATGAAACAATAATAAAATCTCCTTCATCAACCTCTAAGGAATAATTTCCATCCATATCTGTTACTGTTCCTTTATCAGAATTTTCTACTTCAATTGATGCGTTTGGTAAAGGAATACCATTATCATCACTAACCGAACCAGAAATGGTTTTCTGACCAAATGCACAAACACTAATAAATAGTAATGTCGAAAAAATTAAATAAAAATTCTTCATGATCTTGAATTAACATTATATCAAATACAAATATCAAACGATGTAGTAAAATCTAAAGGGTGATATAGACCAAAGAATGGAATAAATAATTCAACATATAGTTATGTTACTGATAATCAGAAGAAAAGTTAACTGAGCTTATTTATATTTTTTTCTTTGTATTCAGAAGGTAAACAGTTAAATTGTTTTTGAAATGAGTTTTTAAAGTACTTATAAGTGTTAAAGCCTACCTGAAAAGCAACTTCTTTTAAGGTAATATCTTCTTCAGTCAAAATTAAATAAGCTGCTTTTTTTAAGCGTACAGACCGAATAAACGCAGATAAAGAAAACCCAGTAAGTGATTTAATTTTTCGGAATAAACTAGAGCGACTCATATGCAGTTCTTGAACCATGGTATCTATTCCAAAATCTTCATTTTCTAAATTTTCTTCCACTAATAGCATAGCTTTATGAATAAAACTATTTTCGGGATCGGAGTCTTTTTCAACTTCATCTGATGCAGGCTCAAATCGAATTTTATTCTGGAAGTGAGAACGTAGTTTATCTCTATTTTCTAATAAACTACTAATCCTAGCTTTAATCACGTTAGCATTAAAAGGTTTTGTAACGTAGTCATCTGCACCATTTTTTAGCCCTCCTATTTCATATACTGTTGAGGTTCTTGCTGTAAGCAATATAATGGGAATATGTGAGGTATTAATATTAGTTTTAAGTTCTTTACAAAGTGCAATGCCATCCTTTTTAGGCATCATCACATCACTTATGATTAAATCAGGGACTTCCTCAAGTGCCTTTTCAACTCCTTCTTCTCCATCTTTTGCAATAATTATGTCGTATTCTTTTTCCAATACACTTCTTAAATAGTCAAGAATTTCACTATTATCATCAACCACCATTATCTGCTGTTTTTCTGTATTTTTTATTTCAAGACTTTTAACTGGTTTTGTGTTTTTTTCAATGTTGTAAGCTTTGATATTATCTGTAGTAAGGAAGCTTTCATCTACTTGATTTCCATAAGTTTCTGGGTTCATTGGTAATTTGATGATAAAAGTAGTTCCTTTATTAGGCTTACTCTTTACGTAAATTTCACCATGATGAATTTCTATTATTTTTTTACTAAAAGATAAACCAATACCACTTCCTACCATTTTGGCAGAATTAGCAGATTCAATTTGGAAGAATCGATCAAATATTTTTTGTACATCTCTGGCTTTTATACCAATACCTGAGTCGCTAATTTTAATGATGCAGTAATTTTCTTTAACATTTAAGTCAAGGTTGATTTCACCCTTTTCTTGCGTATATTTAATAGCATTAGATAGTAAATTACACAATACAATCTCTAACTTATTTCTATCAAATGGAAAACGAATTTCATCTTGGCTATAAATGAAGGTATATTTGATTTTTTTTTCTCTTGCAGCTTCTTTAAAATATAAGTATACTTCATTTGAAAATCTAACAAAATTCCCGTAAGATGCTTTCAACTTTAATAAACCATAATCCGCTTTTCTAAAATCTAATAATTGATTGATAAGGTTGAGTAATCTAGTTGTATTTTTATCTATATAACTCAGTTTTTTGTTTACCTCAGCGCTTAGGTTTTGATTTTCTAGTAAGTCTTTAATTGGACTAATGATTAATGTAAGGGGTGTTCTAAATTCATGAGAGATATTGGTAAAGAAATTAAGCTTAGCTTCGGTTAGTTCAATTTTTTTCTGTTCGTCTAGTTTGGCAAGCTCTAATTTGTTTTTCAGTCTTAGTCGGTAGTTGTTAAGCCACCAAAAATACCCAAAAATACTGGCTAAAATTGAAAAATAAATAAAATAAGCAAGATTACTTTTCCAAGGAGAACCTGCTAAACTAATCTTTATTTCACTGGGTTCACTCCAATTTTGATTATCTCGAGAGGCTTGCACTTTAAGGGTGTATTCACCTGGTTGTAAACTAGCAAAATTTACTTCATTAATTCCGTTCAAGTCAACCCATTGGTCTTGATAACCATCTAATGTATACCGGTATTTAATATTAAGTTTTCCTAAAAAATCGTTAGCAACAAAACGTATGGAAAAAAAGTCATCTTTATAATCCAAATTTATTTCTTGAGCATAATTAAGGCTTTCGGTTAAATTTTTTTGCTCCTTGTTGTAAGATATTTCTTCATTTTTTACTCGCAATCCTGTAAAAACTACCTTTGGTGTTGTATTGTAATCTCTTATGTCTTTAGGATTGAAATAGGTGATGTTATCTATACCTCCAAAAATAATGCTTTGATTATTATAGTTGAAAGCTGAATTATTATTAAATAAACTTGTTTTTACTCCGTTTGTTTCTCCATAACTAGTTAAGGTTTCGTCTGCTTTATTATATTTTACAATTTCAGTATGTGTACTGATCCATAAATTCAAATTATTATCTAGAGTACTCGCACATATAAAGTCGCTATTTAAGCCACTTCTTTTATCAATTACTTCTTGAAATTGAAGTAAATTATTTTTATAATTAAGTTTCATAAGTCCATTTGGTGTTGAGAGCCAAAGTAAACTTCCAACAGTTTCAAGAGAGTTGATGATATTAATTGAAACCTCTTGATCAATAATTTTACTGTGATGTACAAACAAATTTTCTTGTTGATTAAAAAGGTGTAGACCTTTGTAGGTTGAAACCCAGATATTTTGATTTTGATCTGATTTTATACTTGTAACTCGGTTACTTTTTAAACCTGAAGACTCATTATTTTTTTCATTATAAATGCTATACTTTTCAATATTGTTTAAATCCTTAAGTTCAACAAGTGCAATTCCGTTTTGTTGTGTGCCTATGTAGAGGTTATCTTCTTGAACCAGAAAAGCGGTTACTTTTTTGATTTGATTATTTTCAAAAATCAATTCTTCAGTGGTTAAATCAAAAATATGAAAACCTTCTGCTGTACCTATAAAAAGCTTTTCATCAAATTCATAAAAGGTATTGATTTTAATATCTTCAATAGCTTCGAGTTTTGAAAGTTGATGAAAGTCTTTTCCAAAGTATACTCCGGCAAAAAGTGTACCTACAAAAACAAAATCGTTATTTTTGAATACGCTATAGCAATTCAGTTTTTCTTTAAGATTGGTTTCTGATAAATTTTGTGCAAGGTTTTGAAATCCGTTTTCTTCTTGAAGCTTAATTATACCTCCACTAACTGTACTAAGCCAAACAATATTATTTTGATCTTCATGTAGACTTAAAATGGTAGAATAGTTACCTTCAATTTTACCAGGAGAATCGCGAATTACATCTAATTTTTTGAAGCTTGTTAGATCTTTATTACTTCTGTGTACTCCATTTCCCCAAGTTCCAATCCAAATTCTATTTTGGTGATCAAGCATTAATTTTTTAGAAAAGTTACTGTGCACATTTGTAGGCAAACTATCTAACTTATCACTTTCTGTTTGGTAGCTATACAGGTAATTATTGGTACTAGTTGTTGATATCCAAGTTTTATTTCTTTTTTCATCAGGTAAAATATCTGAAATAATATATTCAAAATTTTTCCGCTTCACTTTTTTAGTTTCAGGGGAATACATCATTAAAATCTTTCCATTAGTAAACCACATTTTGCCTTCAAAGTCTTTTTTAATGCTATATACAGGTGTTCTGTAATTAAAATGGCGATAAAGTTTTGCTTTAATAGGGTCAATCACAAAAACACCTTTGTTCCAAGTTCCAACCCAAATTAAACCTTCATTATCTTGTGCAATAGCAGTTATTCTTAAATCTTCATCTCTTTTAGTTTCAATGATAGAATTAAAGTTTTGAATGGTGTTTTTTTTGATATCAAAAAATGATAAACCACCACTCTTGGTTCCAATCCATAAATTATCGTTAGCATCGGTAAAAAGAACTTCAATGTTTTCATTAGTTAGCCCCTTATATGCTTCGCTTGGTTTTATGTAGTTAAAATCGTATCCATTGTATTTTGTAATTCCATTTTCGGTTCCAATCCATTTCATATATAATTGATCACTTACAATACTTGTTGTATAGTTATGTGATAGGCCTTCTTTCACCGTAATAAAATTCACAACGTAATTAGGATCTTCATTTTGACCAAAAATAACCAAACTAAAAAACAGGAAAATAAATTTATAAATCCATTTCATAAACCAGAACTAAATTCATTTTTATGGCACAATATAAGCTTATTCCCTGTAATAATAATGATTTTTATCCCCAGAAACCCCCTCAAGACCTAATTATACCCCCTAGATGAACTAAATGTTCCTCTAAAGTTTTCGATAAAGCCTTTAATTTTACAAAAAATTGAGTTTAGAAACAAAAGCTAGATTATTGCAGTATTTGTATTATTAGACAAGAATAGCTTTACATAAATTAAAATCATGAAAAAATATATCTTTTATTTTAGTTGTCTGTTATTTTTTGGAGCTTGTAATGAACAAGCAGAAAAGCAAGTTGAACCAAAAGATGATAAACAAAATCCAAACATTATATTTGTTTACTTAGATGATTTAGGATATGGTGATATCAGCGCTTACGGAGCAGCCGAAATTAACACTCCTAATATGGATAAACTTGCAGATGAAGGTTTAAAATTTACCAATGGCTTTGCAACTTCTGCTACATGTACTCCTAGTCGCTACGGAGTTATTACAGGAACCTACCCCTGGCGTAATCAGAATGCACAAATTTTACCTGGGTCAGCTCCTTTAATAATTGATACCACTCAAGTTACTTTACCTAAAATGCTTAAAAAATCAGGTTATGACACAGCCATTATTGGTAAATGGCATCTTGGTTTAGGTCATGGTAATTTAGATTGGAACGCACATGTTGCACCAGGCCCTAATGAGCTAGGTTTTGATTATAGTTATATCATGGCCGCTACCCAAGATCGTGTGCCTACTGTATATATTGATAATGGATATGTGGATAATTTAGACCCTAATGACCCTATTGAAGTAAACTACGAAGAAAACTTTGAAAGTGAACCCACAGGTTATAATAATCCAGAAATGGTTAGTCTTAAGGCTGATGACCAACACAATAAAACAGTAGTGAATGGTATTCCAAGAATTGGTTACATGAAAGGAGGAGAGTCTGCAAGATGGTCTGATATTGATATGGCTGATCACTTTTTAGATAAAGTACAAAACTACTTGTCAGGTAAAAAAGAAAATGAAACCCCCTTCTTTTTGATGTACACCATGCAACAGCCACATGTGCCTAGAACTCCACACCCTAGATTTGAAGGGTCTACCTCTATGGGCCCCCGAGGAGATGCTATCATGGAAGCAGATTGGGTAATTGGTGAGCTAATGCAAACGCTTGAAAAAGAAAATTTATTGGCTAATACTTTAGTGATTTTTTCAAGTGATAATGGCCCAATATTAGATGATGGTTATGAAGATCAAGCCGAAGAATTACTGGGCAACCACCAACCTAGTGGTGAATTTAAAGGAACTAAATACAGCTTATTTGAAGCAGGTACACGCGTTCCTTTTATAACCTATTGGAAAGATAAAATTGAGCCAGGTGTTAGTGATGCTTTAGTATGTCAAATTGATTTATTTAATTCTTTAGCTGCTTTAACTGAAAATGAAATAACAGCTCCAGACAGCCAAAATATGCTAGAGGTCTTATTAGGAGAAAGCAAAGAAGGACGAGAAGATTTAATTATTGAAGCAATGACAAGAACAGCCTACAAAAAAGGTGATTGGGTAATGATCCCTCCGCAAAAAGGACCCAAAATAATGTGGGGGAAAGGAATTGAAACAGGCTTTCTTAAAAAACATCAGTTATACAATTTAGCTGAAGACCCAATGCAAGAAAATAATCTTGCTACATCTCATGTAGATAAATTAGAAGAGATGATTGAAGCTTATGAAAGTATTGTAACCGAAGAATATCAATCGCATAAAATTGAAAAGTAACCCAATAGAATTATAATTTGTATTAGCCTTTTCAAATTTGTTCTCAAAATACATTTTAGCTATAGTTTGCTGAGAAGGCTAATGCAATTATTTTTTGTTCGGTTGATGGTTTAAATCAACTTTTGAAGTAAAATCTTTTGATTTTTTAAATGAAAAGTGTCTTTTTAAAAAAATCAATCAAAACTACAACCTTATAATTTTAAAGTAAAAAACACAAATGATTTTAATCAATAAAAATTTTAAAATAGTTTTGAAATTCATATGCTTAAGCTTCATTTTTTTGCTCTTATCAGCTTGCCAAGATGAAAAACAAGCCGCTTTAGCAACTGAGAAAGAAGAAAAATACAACGTACTTTTTCTATATGCAGACGATTTAGGAATTAATGATTTAAGCTTTTTAGGAAGCAAATATTACGAAACTCCAAACCTAGACAAACTTGCTAAAAAGTCCACTGTTTTTACCCAAGGCTATGCTAATTCAAGGGTATGTAGCCCTTCTCGAGCAAGTATAATGACCGGACAAAGCACAGCTAGACATGGAATTACCGATTGGATAGGCGCTAAATCTGGAAAAGATTGGAGATCACATAACCGCCATGATAAAATGCTTCCTGCTAAATATGAACATCATTTAAACCCTGAAGATACAACCCTAGCTGAAGCTTTTAGACAGCAAGGATATAAAACTTTTTTTGCTGGAAAATGGCACTTAGGAGATGAAGGCTATCATCCCGAAAATCATGGTTTTGAAATCAATAAAGGAGGAAATCATAAAGGCAGTCCTAAAGGGGGTTATTTTGCTCCTTACGATAACCCACAACTGGAAAATAAAGAAGACGGAGAGCAACTTAGCCACCGACTTGCAAAGGAAACACTCCAATTCATGGAAACGAATAAAGACGAATCATTCTTCGCTTTTTTATCCTTTTATGCCGTGCATGGACCTATCCAAACCCAACAGGAAAAATGGAAAAAATACCGTGATAAAGCCGAAGAAATGGGAATTGCTGAAAAAGGCTTCGCTATGGAACGCAACCTACCTATTCGTCAACATCAAGATAATCCCGTCTACGCTGGATTAGTAGAGAATTTGGATGATGCCGTAGGTGTTGTGATGGAAGGTCTTGAAGAATTAGGCTTAGATGAAAATACAATTATTGTTTTTACATCAGATAATGGCGGAGTTGCTTCTGGCGATGCATTTTCTACCTCCAACGCTCCTTATCGAGGAGGAAAAGGTTACCAGTGGGAAGGCGGAATCCTTGAACCGTTTTTTGTTTATGTTCCCAATCAAAAGCACAAAAAAATAGATACACCAGTAACAGGAGCCGACTTTTTCCCTACTTTACTAGATTTGAATAATCTACCATTATTACCCAACCAACATAAAGATGCTGAAAGTTTAAAACCTCTAATTGAAGGTAGTGGTGATTTAGCCGAAAGGCCTTTGTACTGGCATTACCCGCACTATGGCAACCAAGGTGGGGATCCTTCCTCAGTAATTCGATTAGGCGATTGGAAGTTGATTCATTATTACGAAGAGGAAAATCAACAATTATACAATTTAGCCGAAGACCCTTACGAACAAAACGATTTAGCTTCAACCGAAGTTGAACGCACTCAACAAATGCATCAACAACTAATGGATTATTTAAATGAAGTAGGAGCTAAGTACCCAGAGCCTGATCCTGAATTTGATTCAAAAAAACGTGAAAAATATATAAAGAATTTGCGTGAAAAACGCATGAAGAATTTAGAAAAAAGACGTAAAAATATGTTGTCTGAAGATTTTCAACCTAATGAAGATTGGTGGGGCAGTAAAGTTACCATTGATTAATCAAGAACAACTTTTGCGTTAAGGCTGTGCAAGGTTTGCTACTTTGCACCAAAAGCTCTAAGATAAAATTGTAGAAGTGTAATTATTTTTAAAAATGATATGAAGACCATACAATCAACCCTAAAAATACTACTCATACTTACTTTATTTTCATGTATTTCTCATGAAGAGGAAACTATTTCTTCTACAAAAGGGAGAGAACGCATTTCGTTTAATGAAGATTGGCTTTTTAAAAAAACACACGACCTATCGGCTACACAGTTAGATTTCAATGATGCGGATTGGGAAACCATTCAACTTCCACATGATTGGGCTATTGAAGGGCCTTTTCAACCTGAATATAATTCAAGAACAGGTGGGTTACCTGTTCATGGGCAAGGAGTTTACCGTAAAAACTTTTACATTGATGCTGAAAAAAAGGGCAGCATTATTAGTTTAGAATTTGAGGGAATCATGAGCAACGCCAGCATTTACATCAACGGAGAAAAGGTATATCATCGTCCAAATGGATACATTGGTTATTCTATTGATATTACTCCTTATGTAAAATTTGACGAAGAAAACCTTGTGGCAGTGCATGTAGAACAAGATTTTTTAGCTGCGCGTTGGTATACTGGTGCAGGAATTTACAGAAATACATGGCTGGAAACTAAAAACTCAATACATATTGCCCATTGGGGAACCTTTATCACTACCCCAAAAATTTCAGCTGATCAAGCAGAGGTTCACATAAAAACAGAAATTAACAACAAGAACAAAAATGCTAAGAAAGACCCTGTAGTTCATTATCAAATTATTGACCATAAGGGTAAAGAGGTGGCTTCAGTAGAAAATAAAATAGATTTTGAAGATAAAGATAAGTTATTGGTTGAGGAAAAGCTTTCCATTAAAAAACCTAAACTTTGGGACATTAATCAGCCTAATTTATATACCTTAATAACAAGTATTCGCATTGGCGAAAAAGAAATTGACCGTGATGAAACCACTTTTGGCGTTAGAGATATCAAATTTACTCAAGACGGATTCTTTATTAATGGTCGCCATGAAAAAATAAAAGGCGTTTGCCTGCATCACGATTTAGGTCCTTTGGGCGCTGCGGTAAACTTACGCGCCACCCAACGCCAATTAGAAATCATGAAAGATATGGGTGTGAATGCCATCCGAACCTCGCATAATCCCCCTTCAAAAGAACAAATGGAATTGTGTGACCAAATGGGAATCTTAGTACAATCTGAAGCTTTTGATGTGTGGGCTGAAGCCAAAACAGAAAACGACTATCACCAACATTGGGAGGAATGGTATGAAAAAGACCTTAGAGACCTAATTAGAAGAGATCGAAATCACCCTTCCATTATCATGTGGAGTTTAGGAAACGAAATGCGTGAACAGAAGGACGACAAAGCCTACCAAATTGCAAGAAGACTTAATGAAATTAGTAAAGAAGAAGACCCAACACGCTCAACCACTGCAGGTTTTAATCATTTGATGAAGGCCGCAAAAGTAGGATTGACCAATGAAATTGACTTAGTTGGAGGTAATTATAAAGCTACTCATTATGATAGGTATCTAAATAATTACCCAGACCATATTGTTTATGGATCAGAAACAGCTTCAACTGTATCCTCAAGAGGAGTCTATCATTTTCCCTTAGAGAAATACGACAAACACAAATCGCTTCAAGTTTGTTCTTACGATTTAAATAGTCCGCCTTGGGCATATCCTCCAGATATTGAATTTATGGCGCAAGACCAAATGCCGAATAACATTGGGGAATTTATCTGGACAGGTATGGACTATTTAGGAGAACCCACACCTTATGGAGGAAAAGATAACCATACTCACGGTAACTGGGAGGAAGATTGGCCTTCAAGAAGCTCGTATTTTGGAGCTGTAGATTTAGCAGGCTTTCCAAAAGATCGATTTTATTTATACCAAAGTCAATGGTCTAATGAGCCTATGGTGCATATCTTACCGCACTGGAACTGGGAAGATGCAGAAAAAGATAGCATTCCTGTTTTTTGCTATACCAATGCTGAAGAAGCAGAATTATTTGTCAATGGAAAATCCATGGGAAAGAAAGTTAAAGGAAAAGATACTACCAGAATTCCAGTTGATTTTTATGGATGGGGAAAACAAGAAAAATTTTATGATTCTCCTTATCGATTAAGTTGGGATGTTCCTTATGAAAAAGGAAAAGTAGAAGTTGTAGCCTATACAGAAGGAAAAGAAGTGGCCAGAAAAGCTATCCAAACCGCCTCTTCACCAGCTCAAATAAGATTAGATGCTGACCGAACTAAAATTGATGCTGATGGTCAAGATTTATCATTTATTACGGTAAAAATTGAAGACGAAAATGGTAATTTTCACCCATTAGCCAATAATTTAGTGGAGTTTAAAGTCACAGGACCTGCAAGTATTGCAGCCGTTGGTAATGGGAATGCAGCTTCAACCGAACCCTTTCAAGCCAATTACAGAAAAGCCTTTAACGGACTTTGTTTATTGGTGGTAAAAAGCAAAAAAGATGAAGTAGGTGAGGTTATCATTGAAGCTACATCAGATGGATTAAGGTCTGAAAAACTGACTATTGTAAGCCAGTAAATTGAATAAAAACACAGTTTTAGAATATAAGCTATGAAGTACACGAAAAAAATCAATAAAATTGCATTACTTGCTTTATTAATCGCACTCATGTTTAATTGCCAAAAAGCGGAGGAAAAGGGTATACCTATTTATTCAGCTTCTAATTGGGAAAATCCAGAATGGGAAGATCCTGAGATTTTTCAAATTAACAGAGAAGAACCAACCGCATCTTTTTACAGGTATACTTCGGCTTCAGATGCCATAAAAAATGAAGATTGGAAAGACTCTCCCTTGTTTAAATCCTTAAACGGTATATGGAAGTTTCATTATGCCGATAATCCTAATCTACGGCCTGAAAATTTTCATAAAGAAGAATTTGATACATCAATTTGGGATGAATTAGAAGTTCCTTCCAATTGGGAATTGCATGGCTATGGAATACCCTTTTACACCAATGTCAAGTATATGTTTCCGCCTAATCCGCCACATATTCCTCATGAATTGAATAATATTGGAAGTTATAAAAAAAGCTTTCATATTCCTGAAGATTGGGACGAAAAAGAAGTCTATCTTCATTTTGCAGGAGTAAGCGGTGCTATGTATGTTTGGGTAAACGAAGATTTTGTTGGCTATAGCGAAGGAAGTAAAACACCCGCTGAGTTTAAAGTTACTGATTTTTTAAAAGAAGGAGAAAATACGATATCGGTTCAAGTAACTCGATGGTCTACCGCGAGTTATATGGAAGACCAAGACTTTTGGCGACTTTCCGGCATCGAGCGCGATGTGTATGTGTATGCTACCAAAAAAACTAATATTCGTGATTTTAGAATCACTTCCGATTTGCAAAATGAATATAAAGACGGAGATTTTAAAGCGAATTTAACGGTTGTAAATAATGCGGAAGCTTCAATTGAAAAAGACATTAAAATAAGTTTGTTGGATGGTGATAAAGAAATTTATTCAGCAACCAAAACACCAAAATTAGAAGTAGGTAAAAATGAAATTCAATTTGAAGAAGTAATTTCCAATGTAAAATCTTGGAGTGCAGAACAACCTAATCTGTACCGTTTTCTTGTGGAAATGGACGGTGAAGCTACTGCTGTAAATGTAGGTTTTAGAAATATTAAAATTCAAAACAGTCAGTTGTTGGTCAACGGAAAAGCAATCACCATAAAAGGGGTAAATCACCACGACCACGATGAAAAAACAGGTCACGTAGTCAGCGAAGAATTAACCGAATTGGACATGCAATTGATGAAGGAAAATAATATCAATGCAATACGATGTAGTCATTATCCAAAGAATCCCCATTTTTATAGACTAGCTGACAAATACGGTTTTTATGTGGTTAATGAAGCCAATATTGAAACCCACGGCATGGGTGTTACCCACGATATTGAGAAAAACCCAGAAAAAGCAAAGTCGCATCCTGCCTATTTGCCTGAATGGGAATCAGCTCATTTGGACCGAACCATTCGCATGTTTGAACGTGATAAAAATTATCCTAGTGTGGTGATTTGGTCACTGGGTAATGAAGCTGGCAATGGAGAAAATTTTGTAACTACTTACAATTGGCTAAAAGAAAACGACAGCTCTCGCCCAGTACAATACGAAGGAGCAGTAGGTTATGACAATTCAGACATTGAAGCGCCGATGTATTGGAATATTCAACGTATGAAAAAATATGTAGACGAAGGCGGTAAAAAACCGCTTATACAATGCGAATACGCGCATGCCATGGGCAACAGCTTAGGAAATTTTCAAGATTATTGGGATGTGATTGAAGTCTATCCAACAATGCAAGGTGGTTTTATATGGGATTGGGTAGACCAAGGCTTGAAAACCACCAACGAGGATGGAGAAGAATTTTGGGCGTATGGGGGAGACCTTGGCGGAGCCGATTTTCAAAATGATGGGAATTTCTGCATCAATGGAATTGTAGATCCCGATCGAGGTGCCCATCCCGCTTTGGAGGAGGTGAAAAAAGTATATCAAAATATAGCTTTTAAACTTAAAGACGCTTCAAAAGGAGAAATTGAAATCACTAATAAATTCGATTTTACCAATTTAAATGCATTCCACTTTTCCTGGGAATTATTAGAAAATGGAAGTTCCGTTGAAAGTGGAAAACTCAAGGACATAGATTTAGCTCCTTATGCTTCAACAGAAATTAATATTCGCTTACCAAAGCTTGAAAATTCGCAAAGCGATTATCATTTAAATGTTTATGCACAGAGTAAAAATGCTACTGATTTAGTAGAAGCTAATCACTTGACAGCTTACGAACAATTTGAATTGCAAAAAGGAAATTTTGTTCCAGACGTTGAGGTTTCAAAAGAAAAATTGAAATATTCTAACACAGAAGTATTAGAAATTAAAGGAGAAGGATTTGAGATTATTTTTGACTCCTATTCAGGTCAGCTTTCGTCTTTAGATTACGGAAACGGAAATATACTTCAGGAGGGTATACAACCAAATTTTTGGCGTGCACCCGTAGATAATGACTTTGGATTTAAAATGCCCAAAAAGTTAGGCATATGGAAGTCCGCAAGTGAAGACCAAGAACTTGTTGATTTGGTTTTAGATGAGGTTGATGATACTTTAGAAGTGAAAGCTATTTTTTCTTTACCCGATGTAAAAGCCACCCATGAAATGGTGTATCAAATTTATCCAACGGGCGACATAAAAGTAACTTCTTTGTTGAAAGAAGTGAATAAAGACTTACCAATATTACCACGATTTGGTACTAATTTTATATTGAAAGAAGACTATAATCAGGTCAATTGGTTAGGAAGAGGTCCACATGAAAATTACCAAGACAGAAACACATCAGCATTGGTTGGAAATTATAAAGCAAAGGTGGAAGAGCTTTATTTTCCTTACATACGTCCACAAGAAAACGGTTATCGAACAGATACAAGATGGATCTATTTCTTAGATGAAAACAAACAAGGAATTAAAGTTTCAGCTGCGGATCACTTTGGATTTAGTGCACATCATCAGTACAATTCCGATTTTGACCCAGGTAAAGAAAAGCAACAACGCCATACGGTAGATATTCAAAAGAGAGACTTGGTAAATGTTAATATTGACAAAGTACAAATGGGTGTTGGTGGTATTGATAGTTGGCAAAGCATGCCTTTGCCTAAATATCGCATTAAACCAAAGGATATGAGTTTTAGCTACTACATTAGTCCAGTGCGTAAAAACTAAGCTTATTGATTATAGGTATTAATTGTTTTACAATTAAAAGTATTTTACAAAAACTCAACTAAGAAATCAAATTTGATTTCTTAGTTGAGTTTTTGAATACCTAGCCAAGCTCCAACTGCCATAAATATACCAACTAAAAAATGAATGGGTGATTCGGGTACATCTCTAACGTCTTTTTCAAAACCCAATGCATCTTCTAGATCTATTAGAGTAGATTGAGCTAAAATAAAGTCTGTACTAGTTAATACAACTAAGCAAAAAATAATCGAAAATTGTAATGCTTCTTTTTTCATGACTTTTAGGTTTTATTCAATTAATGTTTTTAGTCTTTTTACAGCTTGTTCAGCTGTGATGTCCCTTTGTGGAGAGCCAAACATTTCGTAGCCTACCATAAACTTCTTCACGGTTGCGCTACGCAATAGTGGTGGATAAAAACTCATGTGCCAATGCCAGTGTTCATTTGATTCGCCGTTGGTTGGCGCTTGATGAATTCCCGCTGAATAAGGAAATGAACAATTGAATAATTGATCGTAGGCTTTGGTTAAAACCGAAATCGCTTCCGCATAAGCCAGTGCTTCTTTTGCAGATAAATCTAAAATACTTCGGTAGTGTTTCTTGGGTGCAATCATGACTTCAAAAGGCCAAACTGCCCAAAACGGAATAAGCACAACAAAGTCTTCATTTTCATAAATTATGCGCTCCTGCAGAACTAATTCTTGTTGTAAATAATCGCCTAACAAACTGCTTTTGTTCTTCTGAAAATAATCAGCTTGATGTTTGTCTTTTTTTGCTGCTTCATTAGGAACGGTAGACTGACTCCAAATTTGCCCATGTGGATGCGGATTGCTGCAACCCATTACGGCTCCTTTGTTTTCGAAAATTTGCACATGATTAATGTGTTCTTGAGCGCCTAAAGTTTGGTATTCATCTTGCCAAGCTTTTACTACTTTGGCAACGTCTTCAACAGCCATATCGGGTAGACTTTTGGAATGGTCTGGACTAAAACAAATTACTTTACAAATTCCGCTTTCGCTTTCGGCTCTTAGCAAACCTTCATTTACATTGAAGTTTTTGGTATCCGATTGCAATGCAGCAAAATCGTTTGTAAAGATAAAAACATCTTTATAATCCGGATTTTTTTCGCCATTAATTCGTGTATTTCCAGCGCATAAATAACAATCAGGGTCGTGTGCAGGTCTCGTTTCGTTAGCTACTTCTTCTTGTTTGCCTTGCCAAGGCCTTTTGGTTCGGTGTGGAGAAACCAATACCCATTCTCCGGTTAAAATATTATATCTTCTGTGCGAAAAATCTTGTAAATCTGTATTCATGATTTTGTGTTTTAGTCTACTAAATAGGTTCCTTTAGAAAGCTTGACTTTGTATATGGAGCAATCTTTATCAAATTCTTTCTTGAAAGCTTGGCTCACTTCTTTTTTGAAATTTTTAAGTTGTTTTTTATGTACCAAATTAATGGTGCAACCACCAAAACCACCACCCATCATTCTTGCGCCAATAACTGCAGATGAAGTTTTTGCAAAATCGACTAAAAAGTCCAATTCAGTACAACTCACTTGATATTGTTCGCTTAAACCTTCATGCGATTGATACAGCAATTCGCCTATGGTTTTAATGTCGTTATTTTCTACTGCGGTGGTAAATGCTCTCACCCGTTTATTTTCTTGAATAACGTATAATGCTTTCTGAAAATCTTCTTCTTTAAGTTGATTTTTTATACGCATTAAACCTTGCTCTGTTGCATCTCTTAAAGCAGGTACTTTCAACATTTCAGATACTCGCTCACACACTAACCTTCGATTGTTGTAAGCACTCTCAGATAAATCGTGTTTTACGTTGGTATTGATAAGCAATAGTTTGTATTCTTTAAAATCAATTTGAAACGCTTCCGAAGAAATGCTACGGCAATCCATCAATAATGCACTTTTCTTTTCACCGAACATGCTGGCATATTGATCCATAATTCCACAATGTACACCGGCATAATTATGCTCTGCTTTTTGCGAAATCAATATCATTTCGTTTTTGCTCAAATTCAATTGAAACAATTCGTTTAAGGCAAAAACCACGCTGTTTTCTAATGCAGCCGAAGAAGACATGCCTGCTCCGCCTGGAATATTTCCTGAAAAAACAAGATTGAAATTCCCAAGCTCAATTCCTTTTTTTAGAAGCTCACCAACTACCCCTAAAATGTAATTTCGCCAACCGCCTTTGTTTAAGGGTTTCACTTCTGCCAAAGAAAAGGAGTAGCTTTCATCTTTGTCTAAAGCAAATGCGGTTGATGTTTCTTTATCTGTTTGAGCTATAGCTAAAGCAATTCCTTTATTGATCGCTGCAGGAAAAGTGTAACCATCGTTATAATCTGTATGTTCACCAATAAGGTTAATTCTTCCTGGCGAAAAAACCATCACTTCGGGTTTGTTATACAGTTCTTTAAACTTCTTTTTTACGTTACTAATCAGTTTTTTCTTCATAACTAATGATTTAAATACTCAGCTTTTTCAGTTTTCAAAATGATTGCATTACGACCAAAACATGGCATAGAGCACAACCAATATGATCATGATAGCAAACGCACCAATATTAAATAGGGGTTATGTTTTAAACAATTCTTTTGTAATTGGAATACCTTTTTTATCATCTTTTCCTTTATGTTGAATATAACTATAGGCTGCGATAATCAACATAGTTAATAATAAAGTATAGCCCATTTGGTCCAAAAACGGAACATTTACAAAAGCAGGATGTGTTGACCATTCTTTTGCACCAATCTTAAAGTACATGGCTATTGGAATGGAACTTAATACACCCACAATGGCTGCTTTGTTGGTGGTTTTTTTCCAGAACAATCCCAATAAAAATACAGCTAAAATACCGGGGCTTACTATACCCGTATATTCTTGAATGTATTGAAAAGCTTGATCTATTCCGCCTAAAAGTGGCGCTACAATACAACCGATTATCAAAGCAACTCCAGCTGATAGTCGTCCTACATTTACCGTAGTTTTATCGTCTGCATTGGTATTGATGTACGGCTTGTAAATATCCATGGTAAAAATAGTTGAAGTAGAATTCAGCATAGAAGCTAAAGAAGACACAATAGCCGCAGAAAGTGCAGCAAAAGCTAAGCCTTTTAAACCAACAGGTAAAAGTTGAAGCAACCACGGATAAGCTTTGTCTGCTTCTTGAACACTAGGTAAATTTTTCTGTCCAATTTCGCCTAAACTAGCTAGTAATTCTGGGTCGTTTACGATTACGTAGGCTGCAATTCCAGGGATAACTACAATTACAGGAATAATCAATTTTAGGAAAGCGGCAAACAAAATTCCTTTCTGCGATTCCTTAAGCGATTTAGCCGCCAAAGTACGCTGAATAATGTATTGATTGAATCCCCAATAGTAAAGATTAGCTACCCACATTCCACCTACTAAAACACCTATCCCAGGTAGGTTTTTGTATTCAGGATTAGATTTGTCCAGAATCATTTCAAATCGGCCTGGAACTTCTTCGTAAATTACTTTAAATCCAGCCACAACTCCATCGCCACCAGAAACGGTGTTGAGCGCGAGATAGGTAGTTACTACTCCGCCTAAAACCAAAAACACAACTTGAATAACATCGGTCCATGCCACGGCAGACAATCCGCCATACAACGAATAGGCCGCAGCAAAAAGCGCCAAACCAATTACGCCGTACAACATCGGAACACCGATGATGGTTTCTAAAGCCAAAGCACCTAAATACAATACCGAAGCAAGATTGACGAATACGTATAATGCAATCCAAAAAACGGCTAAAATAGTTTTAAGGTTTGTGGAGTATCTGCTTTCAACAAATTCGGGGATAGTGTAAATTCCTTTTTTAATAAAAATAGGTAAGAAATATTTACCCACAATTATCAATGTAATGGCGGCCATCCACTCGTAAGAAGCAATGGCTAAACCAGAAGCAAACCCAGAACCGGACATTCCGATAAATTGCTCTGCAGAAATATTAGCTGCAATTAACGAAGCACCAATTGCCCACCAAGGAAGCGATTTACTCGCTAAAAAATAATCTTCCGCCGTTTTTTGATGTCCTTTTTTATCTCTCGACACCCAAAGTCCTATCCCTAAGATTAGAATGGCGTAACCTACAAATATTACATAATCTAACAGTTCAAAATTGGTTGACATACATTAGGTTTTAGGTTAGTTTATAAAATTTAGTTTCCACTTTTCGACAAATACTTCGTTTGGATTCAAAACTTTCATTCCTTTTTTATTGTTGAAACTATCTGAAATTCCCGTCATGGGTTCAATAGCAATTCGCTCTTCATTTGGTGGCGAATACAGCTGTAAATATTTAGAATGATTACTGTTGTTAAATTCTATTTGATAATCAGGAGTTTTAAAACTAACTTTTTTATCGTGAAGCACAAAACAATCGTCTAAGTGTGGGTTTTTCAAAGGAAATGGTCTTGGAGCAAATCCATTAGTTATGCCAATGGTAATTTGTTCTTGATTGAATAAAATTCGTTTTAAGCTATCAAATTCTAATATGCAATCGTTTAAGTTGGGTGCTACAAAATAAGGATGCCAACCTAAAGTAAATGGAAAATTTTGAAGACTTTTATTTTCAACTTTTATTACAAGTTCAAAAGCTGTATCGGTTAATCTATAGTTTAATTCTACTGCATAGGCAAAAGGAAAACCTGCAGGGGGATTTTGCTCTTCGTAAACTAAGCTTATGCTGCATTCATCTTGATTGGAATACTTGTTAGTTAGTTGAAAATGCTTATTGTATACCAAGCCGTGAATGGCGTTGGCACTGTTTTTTTCATTGCTTTCTAACTGAAAATTTTTTCCTTCAAAAGTGTACTTGCCTTCTTTAATTCGGTTGGCAAATGGGAATAAAATTGAAGCAGCAAAATGAGAACTGTAAGCAGAATTTTCTGGGTCAGCAATAACAGCTTTATCTTTGTAATGAAGCGATTTCAAGCGTCCGCCTTCTTTTAAAGAAAATTTTGCCTGCATTTTTCCATTAGGATTGGTTAGGCTTAATTCACCTTCCAAATTGGGTTTGATGTGTTCTTTTGTTTTCACCTTAAATCGATTTTCGGAGTCGTAACTGACTGGTGTTAGCAATTTGTTTAAAGGTCTTATTCTGTATCATTTCAGCAACTTGTTTTCCCATTAATTTAAAATCGGTTGAAATGGTGGTAATTCCCCCTTCAATTACTTCTTTAAGCAGTGAATCGTTATACGAAATCATTCCTATGTCTTTTATAAAAGCAAAGTTTTTCAACTTCATTTGCTTGATAATTTGAATCAGCGGCTTGTCTTCCAAAACAAAATAGGCTTCATCTTTTTGGATGCTTTCTGCTTCAAATGTATTTAAAATCTGATAGGGAACTTTTGCTATTTTACAAAATTCCAAAAACCCACTCAGAATTCCTTTAGGTTGTTTTGCTTCAGAAAAAACCAAATTGAATTTTTTGTATTGCTTAATCTTACTTTTTAACTGTAAAAGGCCTTCCAACACATCCTTTTCAAAATCTTGAAAAACAGCTGGATAATTTGCGTGTTCAGGATGCACTTGGTCTAGAATAAATACCTTGTCTTGTTGTATTTCCGAAATAGCATCAAGCGTGTTGGGAAGGTTGGCTGGCATAATAATGTAATAGCTGTAATCTCCAAGATTGTCTCGAATAATTTGTAAAAAAAACTTTTCGTTGAAATGATGAAAATATACATCTACTTGCACATGTTCGCCAAAACTTTGAATGATGGCACTGTACAAATCTTCTTTAAATGCATTTAGTTCATCAAATAACAAAAAAACTTTTTTAGAGACAGCTACATCTTCGCTACTTACAAAATACCCTTTACCTACTCGAGAAGCAATTATACCTCTGTTTTTTAATTCGTTAAAAGCAGCTAAAACAGTATCTCTTGAAACTGAATGCCTGTTTTTAATACTGTTTAAGGAGGGCAAGCGATCTCCCTTCTGAAGGCTTTTTGATACAATAGCTTCTTCAATAGAATTAACTATTTGCTTGTACTTGGGTACACTTGATTTTTTATTAAGTTGCACTAAACTCATACAACAAATATAAAATAAAAATTCTAAAAAACAAACTGGTAGGTACTAGTTGGTTTTTTATTTTAAAAATTGTACTATTGAATTTAAATACAAATTCTTATGAAATCAAAAATAATGGTAACAGGAGGATGTGGCTATATAGGTTCACATACGGTAATTGAGTTGATTAAAAGCGGTTTTGAAACGGTGATTGTAGATGATTTATCTAATTCTTCAGAAAAATCATTAGACCGAATTCAAGAAATTACAGGAGTCCTCCCTCATTTTGAAAAGGTAGATTTGGCAAATCAGGAGAAAACCATGAAAATTTTTAAAAAGCATACGGATGTAAAAGCAGTAATTCACTTTGCGGCGCATAAAGCAGTTGGTGAATCGGTAGAACAACCTTTAATGTACTACCAAAACAATCTATTTTCACTTATTAACCTGCTTAGTGCTTTAGAAAAATATAGAATTCCAAATTTTATATTTTCATCTTCTGCTACTGTTTATGGCATACCTACAAATTTACCTATCACTGAAGATGAAGCAACTCAGCGTCCATTTTCTCCTTATGGAAATACCAAAAAAGTAGCTGAAGAAATACTGGATGATGTTGTGAAGTCTGCAGCTAATTTAAACGCTATTTCACTGCGCTATTTTAACCCAATCGGTGCCCATGAGTCGGGTTTAATTGGCGAATTACCAAACGGAATACCAAACAACTTAATGCCTTACATTACACAAGTGGCTGTTGGCATTAGAGAAAAGTTGATGGTTTTTGGGAATGATTATCCCACCAAGGACGGTACGCCCATACGCGATTACATTCACGTAGTTGATTTGGCTAAGGCACATGTTATTGCAGTAGAGCGTTTACTTAACCAACAAAATGAAGCAGCTTTTGAATATTTTAATTTAGGAACAGGAAAAGGGTATTCGGTTTTTGAAGTAATTCGTACTTTTGAAGAAGTCACCAAGACTAAACTTAATTACGAAGTTACAAGTAGAAGGGCAGGAGACGTTCCTCAACTTTATGCAGCTACCAATTTGGCAGAAAAGAAATTAAAATGGAAAGCAAAAAAAGGACTTAAAGAAATGATTGCCTCTTCATGGAAATGGGAACAAAATGTGCGTGGAGAGGGTTGATTTTTTGAATATGAATAAACCATAATGATGATATTATTAAATAGACTAGTTTTTATTTTTAGTGTTTTTGTAATTCTTGGTTGCGAAAATACACCTTCAAAAGAAATTGAAGTTCCTCCTGTTGAAGCTCCTCAAGGAATGGTTTGGGTGCCCAGTAAAACTTTTACCAAAGGAGCAAAAAAAGGAGACCAAATGGCCATGAAAGCTGAAAAACCTGCTCATCAAGTTCAAGTAGATGGATTTTTTATAGATGCTACTGAAGTGACCAATAAAGATTTTGCCAGATTTGTTGAAGAAACGGGTTACATTACTTTAGCAGAAAAACCTATTGATTGGGAAGAAATGAAAAAGGAAGTTCCATCTGGAACGCCAAAACCAGATGATTCTTTATTGCAAGCAGGAAGCTTAACTTTTAATCGAAATGCTTTAGAAGTTGAAGACAAAAATGACTACCACCAATGGTGGGAGTGGAAAATTGGGGCTAATTGGAAGCATCCAGAAGGACCAAATTCAAGCATTAAAGGCAAAGAAGATTACCCAGTTGTTCATATTGCTTACGAAGATGCATTAGCTTATTGTGACTGGGCAAACCGAAGATTACCTACTGAAGCGGAATGGGAAGCAGCTGCACAAGGAGAGCAAGAAAATGCAATTTTCCCTTGGGGGAATGAGATTGAACAACTGATCGAAAACGCCAATACTTGGCAAGGGGTTTTTCCTACGCAATTAGATACAAAAGATGGGCACGATTTTGTAGCTCCTACAAAATCATATCCGCCTAATTCTCTTGGATTGTATGATATGATGGGAAATGTATGGGAGATAACGCAAGATTATTTTAATGTAAATTACTACGAAAGCTTAGATCCTAATAAAATTCATAAGAACCCAAAAGGAGCTGACAATCCTTTTAACCCTAATAACCCTAATGAAGTTGAACGGATAATAAAAGGAGGTTCTTTTTTATGCCATGATTCGTATTGCGCAAGTTTTAGAATTTCTGCACGAATGGGAAATACAGAGAAATCCAGTTCAGGTCATGTAGGCTTTAGAACTGTAGCTACGCCTGAAATGCTAAAAGAAAAAAGAGAATAATAAAAACCGCCTCTTAACGAGGCGGATAAAATGAAAATATAAACAACAAAGTCTATTTTTTTATGAATTTTGATTTGTGTTTCGAATTTTCAGTAGAAATTTGAATAAAATACATTCCTGTTTGCAATTCACTTACATCAAATTTTAATTGTTGCGGTTCATTATAGGCTTTTATTAACCTGCCTAATTGATCAAACAATTGAATTCTCTCCACCTTTTCTGTGCTATTAAAATCAATAGCTAACAGATTTTGAACGGGGTTAGGGTAAATAGATATACCAAAATCATTAGTAAAATCTTCTGTACTAAAGGTTTCTACTTCAAATGTTAGCTTAAAACGATTAAAGGCAACACTTTCTGCAATACTTGGGTCTACTGAAAAACTGTAGTTGCTTTCATTTTCTAATTCAATACTTTCATCGGTATATGTATCTTCTATAAATACTTTTGTGTTTTCGGGTAAATGTTCAGTTAACATTTGAAATGTATAATTTACTGACGAATAAGAATTCACAAAAAGTTCTATAATTTCCTCATCAACAGGCATTTCTCTTTTTTCAATGGCTAGTAGTCCATCATTAATGATGGCTAAATTTTCATTTGGATTTCCTAATTTTGCTGCATCTTCATCAGAAACTTGATTGGTAAAGTCATCACTAAATCGAAATCCTATAGCATCAACTTCTGTTATTCCATTATTTAAATCTTCAGTTTTATAAAGCCTCATATTAATATATGCAAGAGGTGCACCCTCATTAAAAATATCAGTCTGTGGTTCTTCGGTAGCCTTACTAGATTCGGTAAAGGTTATGCTAGGAGTATCACTAACAGAAAGATTATTTCGAACAAAGAATGCTTGTCCAGGCATAATAAATTTACTTGCTCCTGAGTCTGAAGGGTCGGGGGCTTCAGAGTTATCCGTACTAATAGTGACGTATTGCCCTAACGTGCTTTCTGTAGCCGCCCAAACATAAATAAAGTTACTGTTCACATCACCATTATATGTAAGCTCCTGTGCATCAACTATAGCTTGGTATGGATTACCTATTGCGCTAAAGTTTTCATCTTCAGTTGATAAAGCAGGAAGATCAATTCCTGTTGTTTGATTACCACTCTTCAATGTACCAGTTGCTCTTAAGCTTGTTTCAGTTGGGACAGCATCATTTGTGCTTAAGTCAATACTTCGATCACCACGAACTAGAATTCTATATAATTTTCCAGCTTCTAATGCATTAAGGTTTGTATTATTAACAGCATTCCAGGCAGATCCACCTGATTGGTCTGCAACCGTATTATCAAAAGTAAAAAGTGAAGGGTTTCCTGTTAAAGTAGCATCAAAACCATCTTCGCCTTCTGTAGAGCCTGTAATATGTGTACCTAAATTAGCAATTGTTCTACCTCCTTCTTGCCAGTTATGAAAAATGGAATGATCTGAATCTACAGAAGAACTTACTAACCTAAAGGCACGCTTTGCTGAATTGTAGCGTTCTACCGTTACCGTTCCTGTAGCATTAGCAGATCTTAATTGACCAAGTACATTTTCATCATTTTTGAAATTCACTTTACCTAATGAAGTAAAATCACCTGTTAAATCTACGGAAGCTTTAATATCCACATCAGCCCATGCTGTTACTTCAAAATTATTGGCTTCTAATGAATTTTCAATTTCAGCAAATCCGTTGTAAATGTAGATTTCATCACCGCTTTCTGCTGTACCTTCTGGGTTAGAAGGAGACCACGCTCCATTTTTATACACAAAATCTGCTTCATCATCCACATCAATATTTTCTAATATGGTCACGTTACTTAAATGCAGTTGATTTCGATCTACACCTTTAAAAAACTGCAAACGAATTTCGTCTATTCCTTCGCTTTCTGGAAGCGTGTAGGTGAAGTGAACGGTGTACCAAGTATCGTCATCGTTTTCAGTTAGCGGAAGTGGTGCTAAAATTCCAGCACCCCCTCCAACATTTGGATTTCTTACCTGAGGTGTAATATCATTCCCTTGCGGCCTTTGGATGCCCACCCAGCGGTAATTGAAAGAAATCACATACTCCACACCAGGCACAACAGGTACATCTTGTCTAAGTGTACCATCATCATCTATAAAACCTACAAAATCGCCATTGATGTTATCTTTTCTTGAATTCTGGTTAAAGCCCTCCCATGAATTAACACTTGAAGTGGTTCCATTTAATGTAAATCTAGAATTGGTGATTAAATTGCCTTGAAAACTGGGAGTGAAAGAGACTGGGCCTGACCAATCACTTTCTTCAGTTCCAGCGCAGATTGTACGCACATAAAGATCGTAATTTGTGTTTTCTGTTAATCCATCAATAATAACTCGAGTTTCTCCAGATGAGACAGAGCCATCAAAAAGTACATCTGCGGCTTCGTCGGGGTCATCTCCATCTTCAACTACTACCCAATTGTAGCCATCTTCTTCACTTGGAGCAGAATTCCAAGTAAAGGAAGCTGCTTCAGAAGCTAAACTTGCGTTGGCAACACTCGTAGGCGGTACGCATGGCAAAGCATCTTCGGGTTCAAAAACTACATTATCAATACGAAAGGGCTTGTTATTATCTCCTTTAAAAAATTGAATTCTGACCTGATCAACTCCAACGGGTATTGTTACTTCTTCGTCATCTACAGAGGCCCAAGTTCCTTCATTTTGAGATAAGTCAATAGATTTAATAATGTCATTAGTATCCTCATCTCGAACCCGAACGGTCATATTCATGTTAGGCTGATTATTATTTAACCATCGATACTCAAATGAAAAATTATAAGTTTCTCCAGGTAGAACTGAAAACACCTGAAATAGTGAACCCTCATTTACATTGATATGACCTGTTCTTTCATCGGTAACATTATCAATTAAAATACGGTTGTTAAAGCCTCCCCATCCTTCTACATTATTATCACTATTAATAACACCATCCTCAAAATCTCCATTGGTGACTAAATTTTGAGCTTGGATTTCTATTATGGAAAATGACGTTAGTAAGGAGAACGTCAAAAAAATCAACTTTAATTTTTTAAGTAAAAATCTTTTCATCATAAGTAAATTTAAGATTATTATTCAAAATTCGTTGTAAATATTTAACTAATGAGGTTCATATAGACCACTTAGCTGTACATATCAACCAAATTATTGTTCAACCTACTAATTTAAAAAAAATATCAGTATGTTTTTGTATCAATACGTATCCAGCTCTTATAATACCAACTAGTTAACCATCAATCCAGAAGCCCTAAAAAATTAATTTTAAATTCATTAAAAATAAGTTGCAAATTTCGGCAAAAAACATACTTTTGCAAAAATTGTAATACGAATATATATGTATTGGACGTTAGAATTAGCCTCTTATTTGAGCGATGCACCTTGGCCTGCAACAAAGGATGAATTAATTGATTATGCCATTAGAACAGGTGCGCCTTTAGAAGTTGTAGAGAATCTTCAGTCTATTGAAGACGAAGGAGATACGTATGATTCTATTGAAGAAATTTGGCCGGATTATCCAACCGATGAGGATTATTTATGGAATGAAGATGAATATTAACATCTTCCACTTATAAAAGCTTTTAAAAGTCTCGGTTAGAGACTTTTTTTTTTCCTTACCTTTGGACTTGAAAAACAATAAAAAAACAAATTTAACGCTAAGTAATTAGCCATTTAAATAATAAAGTATCCATTATGGGATTATTAGATTCAGTACTTAAAGCATTTGTTGGCGATAAAGCCAAAAAAGATATTAAATTAATTACCCCTATAGTTAATAAAATCAAGTCGTTTGAAAATGAATTTGAAGCCTTAACTATAGATGAATTACGTGAAAAAACGAATTCGTTTAAAGTAAAGATTTTTGAAGCTACCAAAGCTTTTGAAGAGGAAAAAGAAAGTTTAAACCAGAAAGCCGAACAAGAAGAAGATATTAACCTAAAGGAAGACATTTACGCAGAAATGGACGCTTTAGAAGATAAAATTTATGAAGCTTCTGAAGCGGTTTTAAACACTATTTTGCCTGAAGCTTTTGCCGTTGTAAAAGAAACTGCCAAACGCTTTTTTCACACTAGCGAAATGAAGGTGAAAGCTACTGAATTTGACAGAACACTTTCAGCTCAAAAAGATTACGTTAGCCTAGATGGTGATTTTGCCCTTTGGAAAAATTCTTGGGATGCCGCTGGTAAAGAAGTAACTTGGGATATGATTCATTATGATGTTCAGCTGATTGGCGGGGTGGCCATGCACCAAGGAAAAATTGCTGAAATGCAAACGGGGGAAGGTAAAACTTTGGTAGCTACCTTACCGGTTTACTTAAACGCACTTACCGGAAAAGGAGTGCATTTAGTAACCGTAAATGATTATTTGGCTAAACGTGATAGCCTTTGGATGGCTCCCATCTTTGAATTTCACGGACTTCGTGTAGATTGTGTAGATTATTATAAACCGAATTCGCCTGAACGTAGAAACGCTTACAATGCCGATATTACTTACGGAACTAACAATGAATTTGGTTTTGATTACTTGCGTGATAACATGAGTCACGCGCCTGATGATTTAGTTCAAAGAAAACCTAATTACGCCATTGTTGATGAGGTAGATTCCGTGTTAATTGATGATGCTCGTACTCCTTTAATTATCTCTGGTCCTGTGCCAAAAGGTGATGTACACGAATTTGATCAGCTTAAACCTCAAGTAGCTCAAATTGTGGAAGCACAACGTAAATATTTAACAGGCGTGCTAGCTGAAGCAAAAAAATTAATTAAAGAAGGAGATACTAAAGAAGGTGGATTTCAACTCTTAAGAGTCTATAGAGGACTTCCTAAAAATAAAGCTTTAATTAAGTTTTTATCGGAAGATGGAGTAAAACAAATTCTTCAAAAAACAGAAAACTTTTACATGCAAGATAATAATCGGGAAATGCCTAAGGTAGATGCCGACTTGTTCTTTGTAATTGAAGAAAAATCGAATCAAATTGATTTAACCGATAAAGGAGTTGAATTTTTATCTGGAGAGAAAGACCCAGATTTCTTTGTGATGCCTGAAATTGGAATGGAAATCGCAAAAATTGAAAAGCAAAAACTTCCCAAAGAAGATGAAGTAGCAAAAAAAGAAGAATTGTACCGAGATTTCAGCGTGAAAAGTGAACGAATTCACACCTTACGCCAGCTTTTAAAGGCTTATACTTTATTTGAAAAAGATACGGAATACGTAGTGATGGACAACAAGGTAAAAATTGTTGACGAACAAACTGGACGTATCATGGACGGACGTAGATATAGTGATGGTCTTCACCAAGCTATTGAAGCCAAAGAAAGTGTAAAGATAGAAGATGCTACCCAGACATTTGCTACGGTTACTTTACAGAATTACTTTAGAATGTACCGCAAGCTTTCAGGAATGACGGGTACAGCCGTAACAGAAGCGGGCGAATTTTGGGAAATCTATAAATTGGATGTGGTTGAAATCCCTACCAACCGCCCAATAGCTAGAGACGATCGCCAAGATATGGTGTACAAAACCAAACGCGAAAAATACAATGCCATCATTGATGAGGTAGTGCAACTTTCTGAAGCAGGAAGACCTGTTTTAATTGGTACCACATCCGTAGATATTTCTGAACTTTTAAGCAGAATGTTAAAAATAAAGAACATCAAGCACAATGTCTTGAATGCTAAATTGCATAAAAAAGAAGCTGATGTTGTAGCCGAAGCAGGAAACGCAGGAATTGTTACCATTGCTACCAATATGGCGGGACGTGGAACGGATATTAAACTTTCTAAACAAGTAAAAGAAGCTGGTGGTTTGGCCATTATTGGCACAGAAAGACACGATTCAAGAAGGGTAGATAGACAGTTAAGAGGTCGTGCCGGACGTCAAGGAGATCCAGGAAGTTCTCAGTTTTATGTTTCTTTAGAAGATAATTTAATGCGTTTATTTGGCTCTGAACGAATTGCCAAATTAATGGACAGAATGGGACTTGAAGAAGGCGAAGTAATCCAGCATTCCATGATTTCAAAATCCATTGAACGCGCACAGAAAAAAGTGGAAGAAAATAACTTTGGGGTAAGAAAACGTCTCTTAGAATATGATGATGTAATGAACGCCCAGCGTGAGGTTATTTACAAACGTAGATACAATGCACTTTTTGGTGAACGATTAAGAATTGATATTGCTAATATGATTTACGATATTTCTGAATCAATTACTGCTAGCAATAAATTAACGAACGATTTTGACAACTTTGAGTTTGAATGCATTCGCTTTTTCTCTGTAGAACCTCCTGTTAATGATGCAGAATTCAAGAAGATGAATGAGCAACAAATTGTTGGAAAACTATATCAACTGGCTTACCAAAGCTACGAAGATAAAATGAGCAGAAATGCAGAAGTTGCTCTTCCTGTAATTCAGCAAGTTTACGAACAACACGGAGAACGTTTTGAGCGTATTGCTGTTCCTTTTACCGATGGGACAAAAACCCTACAAGTAGCTACTAATTTAAAATCGGCTTACGAATCTCAAGGAAAACAATTAGTGACCGATTTTGAAAAGAATATTACCTTAGCCATTATTGACGAAGCTTGGAAAAACCACCTTAGAAAAATGGATGAGTTGAAGCAAAGTGTTCAGTTGGCGGTACACGAGCAGAAAGATCCTTTATTGATTTATAAGTTTGAGGCTTTAGAGCTATTTAAAGTGATGTTAGATGAGGTGAATAGAGATGTGATTTCTTTCTTGTTTAAAGGTGAAATTCCTCAACGCGATACCTCAAGTATTAAAGAAGCTTCCCAAACAAGGCCAAAAGAACGTGTACAAACCAAAAAAGAAGAGGTGAGAAACCTTGACGAGCAAGCAGCACAAAATAGAGCCGCTGGTCAACAAGCAGGAAGACAACAACCTCAAGTAACTGAAACCATTGTTAGGGAGCAACCAAAAATTGGCAGAAATGACAAGGTAGTTGTTAAAAATGTAACTAATGGTGAAGAAAAAACCTTAAAGTTCAAGCAAGCTCAACCCTTAATTGAAAAAGGCGAGTGGGTTTTAGCAAAAAAAGCATAATACACTTATGAGTAAGTTTGAAATTGAGTTTAAGTGGGCATTGTATTTTACAGCATTCAATGCCCTTTGGCTTTCTTTAGAGAAGGTTTTGGGTTGGCATGATGAGCTTATTCAACAACATGCTTTTTATTCCTTGCTCATCATAATTCCGCAGGTAGTGTTTTTTTATTTATGCATCAAAGCAAAACGCGATGACTATTTTAAAGGCGAAGCCAACTGGCAACAACTTTTTGTTTCTGGTGGAGTTTTAGCTTTGTTAATCGCAGCTCTTTCACCAGCAGTGGTGTATTACATGAACCGATTTTTATCACCAGATTTTATTGATTTAGCCATAGATCGCTACCTTATGAGCGGAGGTAAAGAAGCCGAAGCCAAAAACTTTCACAGCTTAGAAGC
>PXFS01000168.1 GCA_003564185.1 Flavobacteriaceae bacterium | reverse complement strand
TATGATTTTATTATCTACTTGCTCTCCATCACAAACTAAAACTATTACGTAGTAGCCAACAGGAAAATTAGATAAATTAATTGATGTTGTATCTTGGCTTGGATCAATTTGGAAGTTAGTAATTTGACCTGTTACTGAATTGACTAACATTAAATGTGTATTAGAAGCAGAGTACGCGTCATTTTTTAAATGTCCTGAAATAATATCAGTTTTTCTGCGGGGGGGGGGAGAAATATGTCATAATTTAAATTTTTTCCTAAAATTACTCTAAAAAAAGTAATTGAGCAAACTTTTATATCTCAAATACAATGAATTACCCTCCCAAATAAAAAAACCATAAGTAGGTGGTAAGCAGAGAAAGCGGTATGCCAATAGCGGCAAACATACTGGCTAAATTGGGTCGTAATTTGTATTCTGTAGCCAATAAAACTCCTGTAATCATGGGTGCCATAGCAGCTTCTACAACAGAAACTTGTAACACCAAATTGATTTCACCAATTAATTGTATATACAGTAAGTAAATCAGTAATGGTGCGATTAATAGTTTATACGTCAAACCTATACTAAAAGGTAAAAATTCAAAGTTTTTGGTTTTCCAAGTCAGTTGTGTGCCAATGGAAAACAATGCCAGTGGACTCAAGGTAGAGCCAAGTTTTTCAAAAGCAATATTTAAGCCATCGGGTACATCTATAAAGGTCAATCCCAGTGCAATTATAAATGCAATAAATGGCGGAAACCGGAGTATTTTAGCACCAATTTCTTTTGAATTTCCTTTTCCATATTGAAAATATAAGGCCGTAAAAATTCCTAAGGTGGACATCACCATAAACGAGCCAGCTTGATCGGCTAAAATCCCGTATTTAAGCGATTCTTCGCCATAAAAAAAGGTAAGGAGTGGGAAGCCTAAAAAGGAAGTGTTTCCCAATCCACAACATAAAATCAAACAACCTACCAAGTGTTTATGCCAACCCAATAGTTTACCAAGACTAATAAACAAAACAGCGGCTAATAAGAAAACCATCCACGGCATTAAAGCAGGGTAAAGAATTTCAAAGTTGTAGTCAATATTAGGAATGTAGCGTAAGGATAATGCAGGTAGTGAAACATAAAAAATAAATGCGTTTATTCCTACGTGTGCATTGGCAGGAAAGTTTTTGGTTTTGCTCAATAAAATTCCGCCTACCAAACATAGTACAATAAGTAAAAAATTTCCCATACACTAATCTAAATTGGGCCTCAAATCTTTAATTCGTAACTGAATACTAGTATTCCCATTCCATTCATTTTCATCTAAACAGCAGATGATATCAACCGGTTGGTAATTACTCAGATACTTGAGCTGGTCACCTAAACCAAATCCTATTCCACCCATTCTGGGGCCTGTTTGGCTTTGAAATAAGTTGCATTTCAAATGTTCCATTTCCTTTCCTACAGCTTTAGCGTAACCAGTGTCTTTTAGTCCCTTAATCAAAAAATTAGGACTTAAATTTCCTGGGCCAAAGGGGCCAAATTGCTTCAAGATTCGGAAGAATTTAGGCGTAATGTCTTCTAAATTAATACATAAATCGTAATTCAGTTCAGGTTCTAAAAGCTTCGGGTCAATTTGGTCTTTAACAACTTCTTCAAATTTATTTTTAAAAGCAACGTAATTTTCTTCTTTCAGGGTTAATCCTGCAGCGTATTTATGTCCTCCAAATTGTTCAATAAATTCAGCACTTTCTTCTAAGGCATTATAGACATCAAAGCCTTTAACCGAACGTGCCGAAGCGGCTAACTTCTCACCCGACTTCGTAAAAACCAAAGTTGGACGATAGTAAGTTTCTGTCAATCTACTAGCTACAATACCAATTACGCCTTTGTGCCAATCTTCTTGATAAACTACACTTGTAAAGCGTTTTTGTTCGTTGTTTTCTTCAATTTGAAGCAATGCTTCTTGCGTGATGTTTTTATCGGCTGTTCTTCGTTCATTGTTAAAAAGCTCAATATCTTTAGCCATTTTTAAGGCTTTTTCTTCGTCTTTTTCAATGAGCAATTCAACGGCGTGTAAAGCATGTTTCATTCGCCCAGCGGCGTTAATTCTTGGGCCAATAATAAACACTACATCAGTAATGCTAAATTCTTTCTTTTTAGATTGGGCAATAATGGCTTTGAAACCTGCTCTGGGTCGTGTATTTAAAAGCTGAAGTCCGTAGCTAGCTAAAATTCTATTTTCTCCAGTAATAGGAACAATATCTGAACCAATAGCCGTAACCACTAAATCTAACAATGGCATTAAATCTTCAAAATTTTCTCCTCGTTTTTCTTGAATGGCTTGTGCTAATTTAAAGCCTACACCACAACCACAAAGTTCTTTATAAGGATAGTTACAGTCTTGTTGTTTAGGGTCTAAAACGGCCACGGCATCTGGAATTTCGTTGCCTGGACGGTGGTGATCACAAATAATGAAATCGATGTTTTTTTCTTTGGAATAAGCTATTTTATCAATGGCTTTAATACCACAATCTAATGCAATGATGAGGCTTACTTCATTTTCTGAAGCATAATCTATTCCTTGGTAAGAAACCCCGTAACCTTCCGCATAACGATCGGGAATATAAAGTACAAGATTTTGGTAAAATTGGGTAAAAAAACTATCCATTAAAGCAACACTTGTGGTTCCGTCCACATCATAATCGCCATAAATCATGATTTTTTCGTGATTTT
>PXFS01000016.1 GCA_003564185.1 Flavobacteriaceae bacterium | reverse complement strand
TTTTCATTTTCGTCATAAATAACGCGAATAAAATACTTCCCTGGTTGAATCAATTCAAATTCAAAAACTTGGCGTTGTTCTGCATACTGCTCGTATTTCACCTCATCCTTATCGGTAATAAGTTGAACAATAGCAGGATGTGATTTCATGTCTTGTAAAGTGATTGTTAAATTACTTAATTCCGAATGTTTTTTAGGCTTCAATTTAAAGTCTAAGGTATCTGGATTTGACTCTTCAAATAGACTAAAAATGGCTCCTGGAAGGACTTTTATTTCGTAATTAGTTTCTTCAACTTTTTCAAAATCAAAAACTAACTGATTCTTGAATTTATCTAATTGAACATCAAATTCTACATGTATAGAATCGGTTTTATTAAAAAATTGAATGGAGTCTTTTACAAATCTAGAGATAGGCACCTTGGGACTTAAAATTTTAAAATCTTCATAGTAACCTATACTTCCTTTAGGCTTAGCTTCTAGCGTTAACGAATCAGGTTCAATTTGTTTAGGGTAAACAGTAAGGGTATCAATTTTTTTACCGTCACTAAAACTAAATAATAGAGAATCCTTTTCAATAAAAGGAGTGAACCAATAATTTAAGGTATCTGCATCTTCTTCTTTCACCACTTGTTGCCTAAAGTTTTCTGGGGCTTCAGAAAGCAGTTTAATTTCATAATTCTCTTCGGTAATTTTTCCTCGATAGCCAAAAACAATATGATTTAAACCTTCTTGTTTTGGACGTTCTGCCTTAAAATCGGGAATTTCTTTAAAAATGGACAAGTTAAAAAGCTCTTCATTTTGTGCGGGTAAATAAATAGTATCTTCCCAAAAGCCAATCATATCCTGTCTTGGCTCAAACTTATAATTGTTCATTTTATCTGAAAGCGCTCTAAGCATATAAGCTCCTTCTTTTAAGTTTTCAATTTGAAAATAATTGGTAGAATCTATAGTATAACTAATGTACCTTGGTGTCTTTTTAAAAACTATAGAATCTGAGAAAGTGGTATCTGCTGCATAAAGCATGACGGATACAAATTCATCTGTAATACGTTTTTCAGGGGTATTGATATACCCTCCAATAGAAAGTGAATCAAGATAATCTCCTGTAGAAAAAACATATTTATAAAACGGGAACTGATTACCTTCATTATTATCTTCAATACTCTTCCCAAAGTTGATGGTATAAGTAGTATTTTTCTCTAATGAATCTAAATCAAATTCAAGTCTTACAAACTTAGAGGCCGGCCCCATAGGGTGAACATCAGGCCTTGGACTTATGGGTGGGGAAAATATAATTTGGTTTCTAGGATCGTTTAGCTTGATGTATTCGTCGAATGTGATTTTTACTTCTTTTCTTCTAAACAAAGTTGAGTAATTGGCAGGACTTTCACTCATTACTTTTGGCGGGTCTTCATCAATAGGACCGCCTTCAGGTCTTCCACGCTGCGCGCAACTCCAAAGTGTATAAGCCACCAAGCTTATAAAAATCAAAACTAATATGTGCCTTAACTGAGTCATTTAGTCAATTAAATCAAAACCTGTAAAGGGAAGTAGCACATCTGGAACTTTGATGCCTTCTGGCGTTTGATAATTTTCTAAAATACCAGCTAAGATTCGAGGTAATGCTAGGGCACTTCCGTTAAGGGTATGGATTAAATTTTTCTTTTTATCCTTGTTTTTATACCTGATTTTTAATCGATTAGCTTGAAAAGTCTCGAAGTTTGAAACCGAAGAAACTTCCAGCCATTTATCTTGTGCGGTAGAAAAAACTTCAAAATCGAAAGTTAGAGCGGAAGTGAATCCTAAATCGCCTCCACACAAGCGTAAGATTCTATAGGGAAGTTTGAGCTCCGTTAAAATTCCTTCTACATGATTCACCATTTCATCCAGCACTTGATAAGAAGTTGAAGGCTCAACAAAGTTTACGATTTCAACTTTATCAAACTGATGCAATCTATTCAAACCTCTTACATGAGCGCCATAAGAACCCGCTTCTCTTCTAAAGCAAGGCGTAAAACCTGTACATTTAATAGGCAGTTGCTCCTCATTAAGTAAATCACCTCTATACATATTGGTTAATGGCACTTCTGCTGTAGGTATCAAGTACAAATCATCTTCCGTAACGTGATACATCTGTCCTTCTTTGTCGGGCAATTGTCCTGTTCCGTAGCCAGAATCTTCGTTTACTACTAAAGGAACTTGGTATTCGGTATACCCTGCTTGAGCATTTTTCGCTAAGAAATAAGTAATTAAAGCCCGTTGAAGTATAGCTCCTTTTCCTTTATAAACAGGAAAACCAGCACCTGTAATTTTGTTACCGAGTTCAAAATCAATAATGTCATATTTCTTTGCTAACTCCCAATGGGGAAGGGCTTTTTTATGTAATTCAGGAATATGACCAGCCCGTTTTACTTCTTCATTATCCTCTTCATTTTTTCCAGCGGGAACACTTGGGTGTGGTATGTTTGGGACTTCATACAACAAGTTTTCCAATTCGCTTTGAGCCTGTGTCATTTGCTCATTAAGTGTTTTGGTGGTATTTTTTAAATCGGCTGTTTGTTCTTTTAATTTATTAGCTTCCTGGGCTTTCCCTGATTTAAAAAGCATGCCAATTTCTTTAGAAAGCTGATTGGATTGCGCCAATAATTCATCCAGTTGAGCTTGAGTTGCCCGTCTTTTTTCATCTAACGATATGATTTGATCAAACAATGGTCCC
>PXFS01000015.1 GCA_003564185.1 Flavobacteriaceae bacterium | reverse complement strand
TGGGGAGGGGACTAAGCCCCCTAACCCCCGAAGGGGAGACTTTTATAAACAGGACGTGATTAGCTGGGTGGGACACCTCGTTCCTACCAATGACGTTTTTCTGTAAATTAATGATTATCAGTATTTTGTTTCAGGTTCGAGCCCTTCACTTCTTCAGGATAAACTCTGTCGAGAACCATTCACATCTCGACTAAGTTTATCCTGAGCGTTAGTCGAAGGGCTCGATGCTAAAACAAGATTATAACGTCACACACTTTTAAATGAAATTTCCCTTCACCCTCGTTGACCTGTCATCCTATGTTTGTAAAGTGGATTATGCTTTTAAGAAAATCTAGAAATTGCTATTTCAGAGATTTCATGACATCATAAAAAAAGTTATATTTGGGAATAAACTCAAGAATATGGCTTTAATAAAATCGCTTAAAGGAAATCAACCCAAGTTTGGTAAAGATTGTTTTTTAGCTGAGAATGCTACTGTAATAGGTGAGGTAATTATGGGTAATCAATGTAGTGTTTGGTATAATGCTGTGGTTAGAGGAGATGTTAATAGTGTAGAAATAGGTGATGCAGTCAATATTCAAGATCAAGTAATGATACATTGTACTTACCAAAAGGCATTTACTAAAATTGGCAACCATGTTTCTATAGGACATAGAGCTATTATCCACGGTTGTGAAATTCAAGACCATGTGTTAATAGGTATGGGAGCTATTGTTATGGATGGTGTTGTGGTTGAAGAAGGAAGTGTAGTAGCAGCCGGAGCTGTGGTTTTAGAAAATACAGTGGTAGAAAAAGGGAGTATTTATGCAGGTGTCCCTGCTAAAAAAGTCAAAACTGTTAGTCCTGAACTCATGCAAGATGAGGTGAAACGAATTTCTGAGGCATATATTACTTATTCTAGTTGGTATAAATAGTAAAGGTTTAGCTTTTATATGAACATTTAGGGAGATAAAATTAAAATCCACTTTCAGAATACAACTCTTCTTTCAGTTCAAATAAATCCCTATTTTTAATATTTGTAATACTAATACTAGGCATATAATTTCCTTTAAAACGCTCTGTGTTCAATTTAACTAAAACTTCATTCTTAGGTCCTTCAAACAAGATAGCGTAAGGATAATCTTCAGTCACAAATCGTTGTGGACTATACCAAAGTTGATGTTCATTGATAACTTTGTAATTTCTATTCGTTAAATACTCTCTACTTGTTTTAAGGTGATTCACGGTTTTGATATAATTAATCCCGTTTTTATTTCCAGCTGGTTTCATTACAACTACCAGAAGTTGGTCTTCTTTAAAAACACAAAAATCACTATCAATTTCCCAAATTACGTCTTTTCCAAAAGAAATCTTACTGTATTTGTCTTTGTTTTCATTTAATTCTTTTTCAAAATCAGCTTTTGTCATACCCTCATGTAAGGAAAGGAAAAGTTGTGTTTGAGAAAAACTATACTGGGATATAGCAAAAAATATACATATAAATTTACAAATTTTAAAAAAGCAAACCTTTTTCATAAGTAGAGTTTGAATAATTTTTTAAAGACAATTTAATATTATGTAGTAAAGATATAAAATTGATTGAATAATTTACAACTTGTGAATATTGATTTAAGTTTTTAAAATGATTTTTTAAGGTAAAAATATGTTATTGTATTTTAATATTTTATGTTTTTTAATTTAATAACCAAGTTTTAATAATTAAATTAGCCTAATATTAAAAATCTATGGCAGAACTAATAAAAATTTACGAGGAAAATCCTTCCGAAAAAGAAATCAGAAAAGTAGTAAAGGTTTTAAAAAGTGGTGGATTGGTAATTTATCCAACAGATACTGTATATGGTTTAGGATGTGATATAAATAATACATCCGCTTTAGAAAAAGTTGCACGACTGAAGGGTGTAAAGTTAGATAAAGCTAATTTTTCATTCATTTGTGAAGATTTAAGTAACTTGTCTGAATATGTGGCACAAATAAACTCCAGTACCTTTAAGGTTTTGAAGCGAAATTTGCCGGGGCCTTACACCTTTATTTTACCAGGAAATAATAATCTACCTGCTGTTTTTAAAAAGAAAAAAACTGTTGGTATTCGTGTCCCTGATAACACAATAGCACAAGCCATAGTTGCTCAATTGGGAAACCCTATAATTTCAACCTCTATCAAAGATGAAGATGAAGTCATTGAATATACTACCGACCCAGAATTGATTAAAGAAAAATGGGATAAGTTGGTAGATATTGTTATTGATGGTGGCTTTGGTGGAAATATTGGCTCAACCATCATAGATTTAACTACTGATGAGCCCACTTTAATTAGAGAGGGAAAAGGAAGTGTAGAAATTTAATATTCTTCCCAACCCCAAGAAGGCTCTGGTTTTTTTATTTTTTGGGTGAGATCAAAAGTAATAGTAAAAGTTCCTTGATGACCAATTCTTTTAAGATTATAAGTAAATTCATTATCGTTTAGTGTAATCCACCAAAGGTTGGTTGAAGCATATTTAATAAGGTTTTGAGTTTCTTGGTCAGCTGGAAATAGTGCTATGTTTTGAAGCCCTTTGTTTGGCGTAGTTCCACCATACATGGTGATAGTATCCGCTTTACCATTTTCTTTACGGTGGTCATGTTTCAATGTTATTAAATCATTTTTAAGACTAAAAATCCAAGTTCTAGATCTATTATCACCAACATTAAATGGAATTAAAATTTGGTTATCAGAACATTCTAACACATGCATGATAAGCTCTTTGCCTTCAAAATCTGCTCCTGGACTTTTACTTGTTATTTCGCCTTTATAAGTATGACCACAATGTTTAGATAATGATTTCCACAATTCATGATTTCCAGAAGTTTCTTCAGCATGTGAATCTTTTTGAATTGTACTTATTTCATTGCTTGGAGTAGATTTCTTTTTGTTTTCCTCAAAATTAACCCTAGTTTCAGTACATGAAATTAAAGTTAAAACTATAATTAAAAACGAGATTTTATAAGTCATAGTACTAAAAAATAATTCTAATTTGTTTTTAAAATTGAAAACCTTCATTATGTTTCTAAACAATAGAAATCAGATGTTGAAAAGACTTATAAAAGAGAAAAATAAAAAATGCCGTTTCATTGTTTTTGAAACGGCATTTGAAAATTTTAAAAACTTTTACCTACCTAGCATTACTGGCATCACTAACATGGTGACTTTTTCTCCTTCTTCTAATCCATCTATAGGAGTTAGTATTCCTGCTCTATTTGGTAAACTCATAGCCAGTTGTACTTCGTCGGAGTTAAGGTTATTGAGCATTTCTAAGAGAAATTTAGAATTGAATCCAATTTCCATATCATCGCCTTGATAATCACACACCAATCTTTCTTCAGCCTTGTTTGAGTAATCAATATCTTCAGCTGAAATTTTGAGTTCTGTTCCAGCAATTTTCATTCTAATCTGGTGTGTCGTTTTATTCGAAAAGATGGAAACCCTTCTAACTGAATTCAAAAACTGCATTCGGTCAATTACCAAAACATTTGGATTTTCCTTTGGAATAACAGCTTCATAATTTGGATACTTTCCATCGATTAATCGACAAATCAAATCAAAATTTTCAAAGCTGAATCTTGCGTTTGAGTCGTTATACTCTATTAATACTTCACTTTCTTCACCCGCTAAAATATTTTTTAAAAGGTTAAGTGGTTTTTTAGGCATGATAAAATTAGCTTCTTCTGAAGCTGAAATATCAGACCTACTATACTTTACTAATTTATGAGCATCCGTTCCAACAAATTTGATCTCCTCGGAAGAAAATTCAAAAAATATACCATTCATAACTGGTCTTAAATCATCATTTCCAGTAGCAAATATGGTTTTGTTGATTGCAGTAGCAAGTACATCAGCTTCAATTAGCGTACTGCTTGGTTCTTCCACATCAACTGCTTTAGGGAAGTCTTCTGCGCTGGCATAAGCTAGTGCATACTTACCAAAATCAGAACTGATTTCAATAGTTTGATTATCCATCACCAAGAAGGTTAAAGGTTGTTCAGGAAATTCTTTTAAAATATTGAGTAACAGTTTTGCTTGAACTGCAATTTCACCAGTATTGTCGGATTCTACATTAATTTTTACAGACATGTTAGTTTCTAAATCAGAAGCAGAAACTTGAAGCTCATTTTCATTTAATTCAAATAGGAAGTGATCCAAAATTGGCATTGTGTTATTGTTGTTGATAACACCTCCAAGTAATTTGAGTTTTTTCAACATTTCTGAGCTTGATGCAATAAACTTCATATTTTAAGGCTATTTATTTTTGAATTCTTAAAATTAGTTTTAAAAACGCAAAAATACATATTTAAACCCATTTTTTTACTAAATTGCCAAAAAATTAAATATATGCATTTTAAAACTTACTTTATATTGTCTTTAAGCCTATTTATGACAGGTTTTTTATTTGGACAAAATAAGCCAACTGTTGATGTAACAAGAAATTATGATCAATCTTTAATTAAGCAGCAGGCAAAAACTTTTCATAAGGACTACATTGCTAAGAAGGAAGCAGCTTTAAAATTTGCTGCTGAAAACAATATTCCTTTAGAGATTGAAAATGAAGACGGAACTAAGTCCTATCTTGATGGTATTGAAGAGGATGGTAGTCTTTATTACATTACCGTATATAATGCTGGTGCTGCCACTACCTCTAATGTAAACGAATTATATGCTGGAGGTTCACTTAACCTAGATCTTACTGGAGAGGGTATAGACGTTGGAGTATGGGACGATGGTAGAGCACGTTTAACACATGAAGCTTTAGCAGGAAGAATTATACATAAGGATAATGCCCCTGCAACACCGCTACAACATACCACACACGTTACTGGAACCGTTATTGCATCTGGAGAATTTAATTCATTAGCACAAGGAATGGCCTTTGAAGCTACGGTTAGCGGATATGATTTTTTTAATGATATTTCTGAGATTCAAAGTGAGGCAGGCCAGGGTATGATTGTTTCAAATCACTCTTATGGTTTACAGCCTAGTCAATTAAGTGAGTGGCAGTTTGGAGCCTATATTAATTTATCTAGAAGTATGGATTTGATAATGAATTCAGCTCCCTATTATTTACCAGTAATGGCGGCTGGAAATTCTAGAAATAATACACCAGCCAACAATCCTAATAAAAATGGATTTGATTTAATCACAGGAAGACAAGTTTCCAAAAACGGCTTAGTCGTGGCTAATGTTCTTCAGGTAGATGAATATGAAAATAATGCGAGTGTTCAAATCAACAGCAGTAGTAGTTATGGACCAACTGACGATTTACGGATTAAGCCTGATATAGCCGCAAAAGGTACCAATGTGCTTTCTACTTTCCCTGGATCGGATAGTGCCTATGGCTCAACGAGTGGAACTTCAATGGCTTCTCCAGTAGTGGCTGGGACAGTAGCCTTATTGCAAGAATTATATTTTGACTTTGAAGGTGATTACATGAAGTCTCATCAAGTAAAAGCACTATTATGTGGTACAACACTAGGAGCTGGACCTTCTGGACCACGTCCTGATGTACGGTTTGGTTTTGGTTTGATGAATGCAGAAGCAGCCGCATCAGCAATATTAAACAATGGTTTTACCTCTTTTTTTGATGATATTACCTTAACGGATGGTTCTACGTATACAGAAGAATTTTCTGCTCTAGGAGGTGATATTCCATTAGAAGTAACTATTGCTTGGAATGATCCAGCAGCTGATACACAGCCTAATGGTGTTGTGGATTTTGATGAGCCTAGGCTAGTTAATGATTTAGACTTGAGAATTTTTGATGAGAACGGAAATGAATTTTTACCTTCATTCATCAGAACCTTTACCTTCCAACATAACACGGGAGTAGGGGATAACAATGTGGATAATATTGAGAAAATTACTGTAGAAGCTCCTGAAGGTGAATATACTATCCAGGTTAATCATAAAGGTAGTCTTCAGAATGGAAGTCAAGATTTTGCGATTGTAGTTACAGGTTTTGGCGATGGAGATTTTAATATTTTAGCTACAGAAACACTTCAAGAAGTTTGTCCAGATGATAACGCAGAGTATTTGTTTAACTATCAGGCTATCCCTTCTTTTGATGAAATAGTGGAATTTTCAATAAGCGGTTTACCAGAAAATGTAGTTGATTCATTTTCTCCAACCGAATTATCTGAAAGCGGTGAAGTAGAACTTACGCTTAGTAATCTACAAAGTTTAGATACTGGTTCGTATGATTTCAATGTAGTTGCTAGTACGGAAGACTCAAGTGTTTCTGAACAATTTACTTTAATTGTACTTGAGGATGTTGAGTTTGACGATGTTCGTTATAATTTTCCAGAGGATGAGCAAGAAGATATTTTATTGAACCCTATATTTGGATGGCAACGTGTTCCAACTGCACAAGAATACCTAGTTCAATTATCTGAAGACGATTCATTTGATGCGTTGTTGTTTTCTCAAACAACTTCAGAACTCACTTTACAATCGCCTGAGCTACAACCTGCTACAACATATTTTTGGAGTGTAACTCCAATCAATGATTGTTTAGAGGGTGAACCAGAAATTCAAACATTTACAACAGAAATTTTAGATTGTCAAGATGAATTATTTGCATCTGATTTACCGATTACAATAGATGATGATGAACCAGGCGTTTATGAAAGTACTATTGAGGTAGTGGGTGATCATGTAGAGCAAATTTCTAAGTTAAGAGTAGCTATAGATATAGAACATACTTTTGTTGGAGATTTGATTTTAACATTGGTTAGTCCATCAGGAACATCAGTTGTTTTAATGGATCAGGTTTGTGCAGAAGGTCAGGATATAAACGTAATTTTTGATGATGCTGGGGAAGCGTTCAGCTGTAACCCAGAAACACCTGTTTTAGCAGGTACAATTCAACCACAAAATCCACTTAATAATTTTATTAATGACGATTGGGAAGGAGAATGGACTTTGATTGTTGATGATACCTTTGAAGATGATGGTGGGGTAATAAACTCATTCTCTATTGAAATTTGTGATGGTTCAGGAACACTGGCAAATCAAGAGTTTGAAGAAACAAGTTTTTCTATATACCCTAATCCAGCTCAAAACAACGTAACCATCGATTTTAATCAGGCAAGTTCTGATTCAATGGTAAAATTCTTTGATATGAACGGCCGATTAGTAAAGCAAGTGAAAGCGAGTTCTTTTGATCGTTCGGTACAAGTTGAAGTTAGTGATTTTTCAACTGGAATCTACTTGGTAGAAATTACATCTGGAGGGAAAAAATCGACTCAAAAATTAATAGTAAGATAAATTAAACATTAAATAATTATGAAACTACCTTATGTAAATAAGGTAGTTTTTTTATTATTCTTAAAATGATACAATTTTTTTTCACAATCATTCAAAATTATTAATTTAGCAATGAATTTAAAAATAGGTATATGAAAGAAGTAGTTATAGTAAGTGCGGCAAGAACCCCAATAGGGAGCTTTTTAGGTAGTTTATCTACCATACCAGCCACTCAATTAGGAAGTATTGCTATAAAAGGTGCTTTAGATAAAATAAACTTAGATCCCAATTTAGTTAATGAGGTGCTCATGGGAAATGTAGTGCAAGCTAACAATGGACAAGCCCCTGCACGTCAAGCAGCACTTGGTGCTGGTATTGGAGAGAATGTACCCTGTACTACGGTGAATAAAGTTTGTGCAAGCGGTATGAAAGCAGTAATGCAAGGCGCTCAAGCTATTGCCTTGGGTGATGCACAAATCGTTGTGGCTGGTGGTATGGAAAACATGAGTATGATTCCTCATTACCTTCCACTTAGAAAAGGACAAAAATTTGGCCCAGCTCAGCTAGTAGATGGGATGCAGAAGGATGGTTTGGTTGATGCGTATTCGCATGAAGCTATGGGAACTTGTGCAGACTTGTGCGCTACTGAGCATAAAATCTCTAGAGAGGAACAAGATGAGTTTGCTGTTGAGTCTTACAAAAGATCAGCTGCCGCTTGGAAAGAAGGAAAATTTGCCAATGAAGTTGTTCCTGTTGAAGTTCCACAAAGAAGGGGAGAGCCTGTAGTAGTTTCTGAAGACGAAGAATACAAAAACATTAAATTAGATAAAATTCCTCAGTTAAGACCAGCTTTTTCAAAAGAAGGAAGCGCAACTGCAGCCAATTCTTCTACCATTAACGATGGTGCAGGTGCTATTGTTTTAATGAGTAAGGAAAAAGCTAACGAGCTAGGAATTGAAGTTTTGGCAACTATTACCGGTTTCGCTGATGCTGCTCAAGAGCCAAAATGGTTTACTACAGCTCCCGCCTTGGCTTTACCTAAAGCTTTGCATAAAGCGGGGATAAAGCAAGAAGAAGTTGACTTCTTTGAATTTAATGAAGCTTTTTCTGTTGTAGGCTTAGCTAACATTAAATTATTGGGTCTAGACCCTAAACAAGTAAATGTAAACGGTGGAGCAGTTTCATTAGGTCATCCTTTGGGTTGCTCAGGAGTTAGAATTTTAATTACTTTGCTAAATGTTTTACAACAAAATGACGCTAAAATTGGTGCAGCTGCTATCTGTAATGGTGGTGGCGGTGCTTCAGCTTTGGTGATGCAACGTTAATATAAACTTATTAGGTTAATCATGCAATACGGAATTTGCAGGCTTGGAATTGTACCAGTTAGAAAATCGCCAAGCGATTCATCAGAAATGGTCACTCAACTTATATATGGGGATCATTTTGAGGTTTTAACTAAACAAAAAAATTGGTTGCAAATTCGTATTGCATTTGATCAATATGAGGGTTGGATAGATGAAAAACAAATTTTAGAAATCAGTTTTGAAAATTTCGAAATCTGCTCAAATGATTTTTTCAATTGTTCTAATGAATTAATTGAGTACGTACAACACCCAGACCAAAGCTTGATGGCAGTTCCTTTAGGGAGTTCTTTGGTAGGTTTATCCATCTTTAAACATCACTTTGAAGGAACTAAAAATAAGCCTCTATTAGACCAAAAGGCTAAAATTCCAGAAACTGCATTTTTGTACCTTAATGCTCCTTATTTGTGGGGAGGTAAAACCCCTTTTGGAATTGACTGTAGTGGTTTATCGCAAATGGTCTACAAGCTTCATGGCTACGTACTTCCAAGAGATGCTTATCAGCAGGCAAAAATGGGCGAAGCCTTAAGTTTTATTGAAGAAAGCGAGCCAGGTGATTTAGCTTTTTTTGATAATGAAGAAGGACATATTATCCATGTAGGCATAATGCTAAAAGATAATTACATCATTCATGCTCATGGGCATGTAAGAGTTGATAGAATTGACCACACTGGAATTTTTAACGTAGACACAAAGAATTATTCACATCAATTACGTGTGATTAAAAAAATTATTTAATCTTTCTTTTTAAAGATAGAGAAAAGTCCTTTTTTCTTTTTCTTTTTTTCCTCATTATTAAACTCTCGCTCTTCTTCATCCTTACTGAATACTCGCTTTAGCCAGCTACCTTTCTTTTCTGGAGGGCAGTCAAATTCGTCTTGAATTTCTTTTGAAATAGGAGGGAAGCTTTGATTTAATAGTTGAGTATATTCCTGATCATTACTCATTTTTTGAAGTGTTTTAGCAAAAACAGGTAGTGCAGAATTAGCCCCTTGGCCTACAGCTGTAGAAGTAAATCCAAATTCATAAGGATGACCTACCCAGCTTATATATACCAATTCGGGCATTACTCCAACAAACCAACCATCTCTATTTTTTTGTGTAGTACCTGTTTTTGATGCGATATCATAATTTAATCCATAAGTAGATTTTAGTCGAGATGCAGTTCCATGTTGGGTTACTCCTTTCATTAATTCGATAAGTTGAATTCTACTTTTTTCAGATAATTTACTTTTTTTAAATGAAGTTTCGGGTTTTTTGTAGATAGTTTCTCCATTTTGATTTTCAATTTTCGTTATTAAAACAACATCTTTAACACGGTTTTCGTCAGCTATACTAGTATAAACTTTTGCTAATTCAAATACTGTAGTTTCTAATACACCAAGTGCTAATGATGGAGATGAAGGCATGTCTTCATCAAGTCCCATAGATTTAGCTATTTCAATAGTTTTTGAAATTCCAATTTCTTCAATCAATCTTACAGATATGGTGTTCATTGATTTAGCTAAAGCCTCTTTGAGAGCAAAATTTGTACTGGCATCTGTATCTTCATTAGATGCATTTTTGGGAGACCAATCGTCTAAATCTGTATACGTAATGGGTTTATTTGAAATATAATCACAAGGAGAAAAGCCATTTTCTAAGGCTGCAGCGTAAAGTATTGGCTTAAATGTTGATCCAATTTGTCGTTTTGCTTTCTTGACATTGTCCTGAGGGAAAAATTGCTGGTTAATTCCACCTACGTAGGCCCTAACTTCACCTGTTTGAGGATGGATTGCTAACTGAGCTGTAGTTAGGAACTTTAGCTGATGGGCTAAGCTATCAACAACTGAAATTTGTTCAGACCTTGCGCCCTCCCAGTCAAAAATAACTCGATTAGAAATAGCATTAAGTGAGTCTTCAATATTTTTCTCATCAAGCCCTAAGGATTTTATTTTTTTGTATTGATGAGTCTTTACTATTTGCTGATTGAGAAATTTTTTATTTTTCCAAGGCTGAGAGTTAGCATATTGATTTTCAAAAGTATTTTGCAGTTGTTTTAGATGTGATGTCATAGCATCTTCAACATACGCTTGAAGCTTAGCATCTAAAGTTGTGTGAATAATCAATCCATCTGTTTTCAAGTCATAATTAGACAGCTCTTTTTGAGCCAATAGTTCAGTAGTTTGTTTTTCAACTTCCTTTAGAAAATACTTGGCAAAGCTTCGGTCATTATATTGTCTTAAATCTAAATCTAATTCCTTTTGAAGATTTTCTTCAAGTGTTTTTTGATCAATGAATTCGTATTTCTGTAATTGTGTTAAAACTACGTCTCTTCTTAACTTGCTTCGCTCAGGAAAAAGCTTTGGGTTGTATGAATGATTAGCTTTTAAAGTGCCAATCAGGGTAGCTGACTCATGTAATTGCAATAGAGATGCCGATTTATTAAAAAACTTTTGACTAGCACTTTCAATACCGTATGTATTTCCACTAAATGGGACGGTATTTAGGTATAGCTCCAGTATTTCTTCTTTGGAAAGTGTTTTTTCAATTCGTTTGGCTAAAATGATTTCTTTGGTTTTTACTGTAGCTGTTGTTAAAAACCCGTAATCTTTCCTTCCATAGGTGTTTTTGATAAGTTGTTGAGTGATGGTACTTCCTCCTCCAGCGGATGAATTACCAAGAATTAAAGTTTTAAAAAGCACACGCAATAAGCTTTCATTATCAACTCCATTATGTTCAAAAAACCGAATATCTTCTGTAGCCAATAAGGCATCAATTAAATGACTAGGTAATTTTGTATAGTTGATTTTTTGACGGTCATATTGATAAATTTTGCCAACTAATTTACCCTTGTAATCTAAAATTTGAGTTGCCTCAGCTTGCTTTAAACGCTTAAAATCCTCAGTTTTAGGTAAACTTCCAAATGCTCCAAAAAGAACAGCAAAATAAAATGTACCAATGAGTAAAGCCAAAAGCACACCTAAAAAACAAACAAATTTAAATACTTTTTTCAAATGAATATTTTTTGGAGTAAAGATATAATATCTCCCCCTAATGAGATTATTTTCACTAAAAACAAAGGAATATTATTAGAAAACTAAAACAAATTTTTTTAGTTTAGTTTTATCATTTTATTTTATAGGTGTAACTGTAAATCCCTCTTCTCTAAGTAAATTAATTAAACCTTTTTCGCCTACAAGGTGAAGTGCGCCAACACCAATTAATACTTGATGTTGACTCAAGTACTTTTTTAAAGCTGGCATCCAATTTAAATTTCTTTTTATTAATAAATCATTCTCATATTCAATAAAAATGCCATGGTCTTCATTGGCAATATTTTCTAATGTTTTTAAATCATTGTTCTGGTAGGCATTGATCATATCTTGCAATTGCTTCAGGTCTTTTTCACCTTGGTCCTTAGCAGATTCTAACAATGTGCTCACTTGTTTTTCAATTGGAATTCTATCAAAAACTTGCATTTGCTCTTCTACACTTTCAAGTCCAATGACATTAATTCCTTTTTTTTGTGCTATAGAAGCTAGTTTTTCATCATAAGCATCCATCACTTCACATTCAAGCATACTTGGAATTAACATTGAACTTAGAAGAATTGGCTTCATATTTTGAAGCATATCTAGACTCATACCACGATTTGCTATCCTGGGATTTATATATTCAGATAGTGTTTTAAATTCTTCTTCAGTAATAAAATCCATCAATTTTTGCTCATCTTTCATATACATGTGCTTCATCATTTCTATGGCTAAATTAGGATCATTCAAATCAATTTCAAGAATGATAAATTCAGCCATTTCAGCTGCCCGTTGAAGTTCACTATCAAGTTCAATATCACAACCTGCATGCATAGTACCGTATATGTATGAAACTTTTTGGTTATCATTTTCAACTTTCCAGAGTAACGCATTTTCAATTTCCTGAGCCAATAGTAAATTGCTGATTGCAAGAAGAATAACTGTAAATTTAATGTTCAAATTCATAATTCTAATTTTTTAAGTTGTTCATAATTTTTGTATAATCTTCTTATTAAAGTACCGTAAATCAACCTGTAAAATAGTAATAATAAACCAATAAAGACTAACATCACCAAAAATACACCTATTAAATAAGCCCATATAAAGTCTTTGGTATCCACTTCTAGATACAATACGGTATAATAATTTGTGATAATAAAAGTTAAAGCAAAAAATATCACATTAAACCAAACATAGGCTTTTACCGTATTTCTAGTTTTAATTATAGATTTCATCAATTTTTTTGAGTCGTCTGTAACATTAATTTTTTTATATCGAATAAAGAACAATAGTATAAAACCTATGATAACGATATGATTTATAATTAGCGTTGTTCTATAAAAAATGGTGAGATTAGCTTCATCAATGATGTCGTTAAAATCGTAGATAAAGGATACAATCTCAAGTCCAATCCAGAATATAAACTCTAAAACACTTATAATGAAAATCCACTTTACAATAGAAGTAGACTTCTTTTGAATCATCTTATATAACTCTTTCTGATTATAGGTAGGAAGATTGCTATCCTGTTTCTTCCATTCTTTCTTCAATAAATCCAATCCATCCTCCATATCCTAAATATTGATAAGCTCTTTTAATTTCTTTTTTACCCTATTCATTTTTACCCTAGCATTTACTTCAGAAATACCTAAAGTATCAGCTATTTCCTTATAGTTTCTTTCTTCTAAATAGAGGAATACCAATGCCTTGTCAATATCGTTTAACTCCTTAATAGCTTGATACATCAATTTCAAATTAGCTTCGGTTTGATCATCGTATGTTTCGCTAGATATTTTGAATTCAAATTCTGAAATACTGGAAGTGCTAATACTTCTTTTTTTCTTACGGTATAAACTAATTGCAGTATTTAAAGCTACGCGGTACATCCATGTGCTAAATTTAGCATCGCCTCTAAATTTGGGATAGGCTTTCCATAATTGAATGCTAATTTCTTGAAACAAGTCTTTGTGAGAAGCTTCATCAAAGGCATAAATTCTACAGATTTTATGCATTATATTTTGATTTTTTTCAAGTAAGTTAATAAACTCTTTTTCTACTTCCTTGTTCACATCAAATTGTTCTAAATAGTTAGTAGTAAATTTTTCTTAATGTTACAAAAATTGTTGATGTATTTTCTAATTTTAACATCAAACGAATATAATGAATTTACCGAAATCTGAACACCCAAGACTAGTCATTATTGGTGGTGGTTTTGCTGGAATAAGTTTGGCAAGAAATCTTATTGATCTGCCTATTCAAGTGGTTATGGTAGACAAGCGTAATTACCATACTTTTCAACCTTTACTTTATCAAGTATCTACTTCTGGTTTAGAGCCTGACTCCATAGCTTATCCTATTCGAAAAATTTTTAATAAAAGCGAAAATATTTATTTTAGGTTAGGTGAAGTGCTTTCAATAAACGATCAGGAGAATTATATAGAAACCTCAATAGGGAAAATTGATTTTGATTATTTAGCAATTGCTACAGGTTCTAAAACCAATTTTTTTGGGAATAAAAACATAGAGCAAAATGCAATGAGCATGAAATCAGTTCCCCAAGCGCTTAATTTAAGAAGTTTAATTTTAGAAAATCTTGAGGAGGCCAGTATTACTTACGATGAGCAGAAAAGGAGACGCCTGCTTAATTTTGTTGTAGCGGGTGCGGGACCTACAGGGGTAGAATTAAGCGGTGCTTTAGCTGAGTTGAAAAACCATGTAGTTGTAAGGGACTTTCCCGATTTAAATTTAGATGAAATACAGGTGCATTTAATTGAGGGAGAAGATCGTGTGTTGCCACCTATGAGCAAAAAAGCATCTAAAAATGCAGAGAAATTTTTAAGAAAATTAGGGGTACATATTCATACCAATACTTTTGTAGAGGATTATAATGATTTTATAGTCGAAACAAAATCTGGAAAAACTTTTGAAACCGAGACTTTTATTTGGTCAGCAGGTGTGAGTGGAGCTCCAGTTGATGGATTAAAAGGCGAAAGTTTAGTAGAGAATTTTAAGCGTTACAAAGTCAATGAGTTTAATCAAGTAAAGGGTTACGAACATATTTTTGCTCTTGGTGATATCGCTTTGATGGAAACTGAAGATTGGCCAGATGGACATCCTATGGTTGCTCAACCTGCTATTCAGCAAGGAAGACATTTAGCCAAAAACCTAAAACGAAAATTGAATAATAAGGAATTTATTCCATTTTCTTATTTTGACAAAGGTACCATGGCTACCGTAGGTAGAAATAAAGCTGTTGTAGATTTACATCAACTTAAGTTTGGAGGAGCTTTTGCCTGGTTTATCTGGATGTTTGTACATCTCTGGTTTTTGGTTGGCTTTAGAAACCGATTAGTGACTTTTATGAATTGGGTGTACAATTACATTAATTATGACCGCGCTGCGCGAATTATTGTTAGACCGTTCAAAACCAAAAAGGTAGAAATGTATGATGCTGATTAATCATCTAAATCTTCAAAAAGGCTACCTGAATTCAATTTTCTTTTGCCCTGCGGATAATCTTCAGAAAATAAACTTCTTTCTGATTTAAATTGATCAAATTGTATTTTTGAGAAATCGGCATAAGTGTCAAAAAAGTGATTGAGCATAAAGGGTCGAGTTTCATCTATTCTTACAGGATAATTGGTGAAGTAATCTGTGGATGTCCAAAATAGAAAAGGAACTTGAAACATAGGTTTACTAGGATTCTCTTCGTAATGACCAGAGAAATCCCGTGTTTGATAAACCTCCTCTCCATGATCCGAAAAATAAAGAAGGTGTTTTTCGCCTTTTTCTTGCTTTAAAAAATCAAATATATTTTTTAGTATATAATCCGTATATGCAATAGAATTATCGTATTCATTTCTACGCTGAACGTCAGCTTTGGTAGTCCCAAGAAAAGGTTCAGGTTTTCCTTCAAAAAGATCGAATTCTTTGGGATACCGATTTTTATATTCATGATGACTGCCCAATAAATGAAGAACAATAAACTTTTTATGATCTTCGTGCTCAAGTGCTTTTTGAAAATAGGGTAAAAGGATTTCATCATAAGGCGTTACACCACCCGCAATAGCTGTATTTGTATAATGAATGTAATCACTTGCCTTAGACATTTTAGTCACTAAACTTTCATAAGGCCCCACAGGGCGTTGATTAGAAATCCAAAATGTAGTAAATCCCGCTTGATTCATTAATTGTACTAAGCTGGCTTCCTTTTTTTCTTTGAAGTGATTAAAGCTTAGTGCATTGCGTAATGAACCTATAGTGTATGCGCTATTACTAATTACATTTGTAAATACAGCAAATTCATTTTTTTTACTAGAAAGAAAAGGAGTTGTTTCTCGCTCATATCCATATACACCTAAATGGTTTCTGCTGGCTGATTCTCCTATTACCAAAACATATGTTGCTTGATCCTTTCCATGATGCTTTACCTTGGTTAAAAAGCTTTCTTTTTGGTCTAAAGGTAAATCCTTCAGCTGAAATTGCTCATAATTATAAACGATTATTCCTCTTGTAAAGGCGTAAGGAAAATTTTGATCGATTAATTGAGAGAATTTAAAAAACACTAATAATAGAATAAAAAAGGGTAGGGGAATCCACTTTTTAATCCAAATTATATCTAGAGGTAAAGTTACTTTTCTCCGCATTTGAAAGCTAATCAACCACAAAAGGTTTAATAACATTAAAACCAAGCTTGGCGAATTAAAATAAAAGCTAAGGAATTCTTTGGCTTCAGCAAAATTTGTTTCTAACAAAACAAAGATGGCTGATGCTGAAAAATTTGTACCAAACCAATAAAAATAAAGGCTTTCAATAGTGCAGGATAGGACAAACCCAAAGTGAAATAAACGGAGAATGATTTTTTTTTCCAAAAAAGAATGGAGATTGAAAAACACCATTAAAATAAAAAGAAAAATATGATTTTCTAAGAAGTTAATCCAGCGTTCAGCTCTGAAATCACATTTAAGTACTTCAAAACCAAAATTGAAGTAGATAGGGATTAGCCACCAAAAAATGGATGATTTCACTTGAATCTTCATATTCAAAGATGTTTTTTTACAAAATTTAAGTGTTTTTTCATTTGAATAAATCTACTACCAACTTGTTTTGTGGTAATGTATTTTTTTCGCCATAAAAAAAACAAATATTTTACTATCCAAAGGTAAATGAAATCCTTGAAATATAAATATCTGATTGCTATAGCTGTTTTGATAAAATCTTCTCCTATAGGATCATGACCACTACTTTTACTATTGTGTTGTGCAATGACTTGATTTACTCGTTGCATATGCAGCCCTTTCCTTTGAAGCTCTAAGGCTAACACCTGTTCTTCACCCATAGGGAAAATTGCATTCAACCCAAATTTTGGATTAAATTTCAACTTATTTTTTTTGAGCAAATCCACATTCACTAACATTTCTGCAGAAGCTATAGCATTGATTTGTTTCTTGGATTTTATTTTTTGTGCATTTGGGGCATAGTTAGAAAAAGGCTTGCCATTATAAGTTAGTTCAAAGCAAAGCAAAGCATAATTTTGATAGTTGTTTATTGCTTGTTTTATTACTGAATAGAAATTGGATTCATAAATCAAATCATCATCTGCAATCAATCCATATTTTGTTGTACAGTTGCTAAGAGCTAAGTTTCTGCTTTTACTTAGTCCCATTTCAAAAGAATTGATCACCTTTATAGTTGAAGAAGAGCTCTCTATTTGCTTATCTTTTGAAGTCTGATTAACAATAACCAACTTCAATTTGGATAAGTCCTGACCAGGAAACATCTGATTAAGAAATTTCAAATCAGTTCGATTTATGGTTGAAATTAAGATGCTAAACTCCATCAAAATGAGTTGTTTTAGTAAATATAATTTTCCTGAAAATAAATAAAACTAGCAAAAAGTAAATAAAGTAGGCTAAAAAATGTGCAAACACTATTCCTTCAAGACTCATTATGGGTAAAAATAAAAGACTAAATAGATAAAGTGCCAAGGCCAAAATAACATCAGTTACAATAAAATGAATTACCATTTTTTTAGCGTGAAATTGATAAGCTAAAACCAAGGCTAAGACCCTAAAAAAGTCGCCCGATAACTGCCAGAAGAAGAGCTGTGTAGCAGGTATAAACTCCTCAGAAAAAACTATTTTTATTACTATTTCTCGCAGCAAATAAACAAATACAAGTCCTAAGGTAAAAAGTGGAATAATTTTTTTATAAAAGTCAAATACTATTGCTCTAAACTCATTTGCTCCTTCAGCTGAAGCTAATTTTGGTAAGATATAAAGATTGAGAAGGGATAAAATAAATAGCATATAATAATTTGCAAGTCGATTCATGGCATCCCAATATCCAGCATCACTTTCACTTAATTGTTCTATAATTAAGTTTCTAATTCCTAAATAAGCAAAGGGAAAGCAAATGCTTGAAATTAAAGCCATTAATGCATATTGCCCCAAATTACCAAGCAAAATAGTGCTAAAATCTAGTTTTTTAAAATTAAAAAATTGACCCAGAAAATCTCGTGCTTGATATAAAGCGTAAAGAAGAACAGTAACGGGAAGCAAAATCAAATTGAGTAAGGCTCCTTCTAAATCAAATAAATAAAACAGCAATAAAAACAGCCCTAAATTGAGAAAATGACTAGCTACTTCAATCCGAATTACCTTTTTAAATTCAGCAAAACCCTTTAATAGATTAGTGAGAAAAGCATTAAAAACATGTAATGGAAGAACAATAGCTAAAATTTGAATGAGGTATGTAAAATCTCTTTTTTGAAAAATGTAATTGTTTATTTCTTCTGCAAAAAATAAAGATAGACCAGAAAAAATAACTAAAAGAAGCAGTGTGCTATAGGTAATGGTACTGTAAAATGTACTAAGGTCTTTTTCATTTTTTCGGTATTCAGCGCTATATTTTATAATAGCTTTTTCAAGACCACCAGAGGCAAGGTTGGTGATAAGCGTTTGAAAATCTCTTAAGTTACCAATAAGCGCAATTCCCTGAGGACCTAAAAACTTAGCAGAAAGCTTAGTTACAATAAAACCCGTAATCATTTTAATAACAATAGAAACCGAATTCAAAGAAGTGACTTTGAGTAGGGGAGAGTTACTTAAAATTTTTTTTAGTCTTTTTTGCATTGAATATCTGCTACCTACTTGAACTATTTTAAAATAAGCTTATTCCTATCAACGGGCTAAGTTAACCCTTTCAAATGGCAAGACCAAAAATAACTTCTTCACTGAAACAATTGGTTTCAGTGAAGTAATACCATTTATCAATTGAAATTACCGTAATAAAACTCCCTTTTTTCCTTTCTGTTTTATTATAAAAAGAAACCGTAGCTTAGTCTATGCTTTATTTTTCCAATTCACATAAAGAAAAAAATCATAGTTTTCTTTTCAAGTAATTTCAAATAATAACTGGTGTAAGTAAACTTTTTTTCCTTTTAACTTTTATTAAAGTACATGACAAAAATGAATATTTGTCAAATCAGTTCTGCTCTATCCCTTATAAATTTACTTTGTATTTCATGGGACAAGAGGCAAGCCTTATTTTCCTTGATTTCTCCCTTTGCCCTGATAAATAATGCAACGCATTACGCAAAGCGTATTTAATAGGGTTGAAGGCCGGGGCAAAAATCAAGGAATTTTGATAATCTTTTTTTTGTCATGAACTAAACTTTTTTAAATCAATACATTAGAAGGCTTAATGTCAAGAATTTCTAAGCATTTTTTCATTTCGTTGAAGGTGTCTTCAATGGCATAATCTAACCCAATTGAAAATCGAACCAAGCCTTCAGAAAGTCCCATTGTTGCTTGTTCTTCTTCGGCGATTTCGGAAGATGTTGAACTTCCTGGCGCACTAAATAATGTTTTATAAAAACCTAAACTAACAGCTAAATAACCTAAATTTTTATGTTGAAGCATTTCCATAAATAGGTTTGCTTTTTCTAAGCTTCCTAAATCCAAACAGAAAAGCCCACCAAAACCAATGTTTTTATCCATCTGATTTTTCATGATTTCATGCGATTTGGCTTTTTCTAGACCTGGATAAATTACGCGGAATCCTAATTCCTGAAAAGCATTTGCCAAGTATAATGCATTGGCTGAATGTTGTTTCATTCGGATAGGAAGCGTGCGTAAATTTTTCAAAACAGAAGAAGCACGTAAACTATCTAAGGTTTGTCCAAGTAGCATGGCCGCTCCGTCATTCACATCTTTTAAGGCGTTGATAAACTCTTCTGAAGCACAAACTGCTCCGCCAACGGTATCTGAACTTCCATTAATAAACTTTGTTAAGCTGTGAATAACAACATCAGCTCCTAATTCTTTTGGCCTAAGAATTAATGGCGTAAATGTATTGTCCACCACTAAGGTTACCTTGTGTTTTTGAGCAATTTTAGATAAGGCTTGAATATTTGCTACTTCCATTAATGGGTTACTCACGGTTTCACAATACAATACTTTGGTGTTTTTCTGAATTGCGTTCTCTACCGAATTTAAATCTGTGATGTCAACAAAATTAGATTCTATCTGAAATTTTGGGGTAAAGTTTTTCATGAAGGCATAGGTTCCTCCATACACTGTTCGGCTTGAAACTATATGATCTCCAGCTTTACACAATTGAAGAATAACAGAAGTAATTGCACCCATGCCAGAAGCAAAAACGTGAGCGGACTCCGTAGCTTCCATTTTGGCTAAGGCTTCGCTTAAATATAAACCGCTAGGGGAAGTGTGACGCGAATACAAATAACAGCCTTCACCTTTACCTTCAAAAGTATCAGCCATAGATTGAGCCGATAAAAAAGTATAAGTAGAAGAATCTGAAATAGAAGGATTCACTCCTCCAAATTCGCCAAAAAATTGTAGATCTTGTATGCTTTTTGCTGCGCTAGATTTTTTCATGATATTTGAATTTTATTTCTATAAAAATAAGTTGATTGCGAATATGATTCAATAGTATTAATTGTATTTAGATGAAATTTCTAACAATTGATTTTATTTAGATGAATATTCATTATTTTTACTTCCTAATTATTCTAAAACGAATATTTTTCAGTAGTAAAAAATAAATATCCATAAAATAATTCAAATGAAGTTAGATGCTACCGATTTAAAACTTTTGAAGTATTTAGAAGAAGACGCCAAGTTAACGACTAAATTTCTAGCATTGCAAGTAAATTTATCACCAACCGCAGTTTTTGAACGAATTAAAAAGTTAGAAAGAAATCAAGTAGTTTCAGGGTATCAGGCTAAAATTAACCCCACTAAAGTTGAACTTTCATTCTTAGCTTTTTGTATGGTTCAATTAGAAAAACATACCCAAGAATATTTATCTATATTTGAGAAAGAAGTCAATCAATTAGATGCGGTTGTGGAGTGTAACCACGTTAGTGGTAATTACGATTATTTATTAAAAGTGCGTGTAAAAGACATGAATGCATACCGGGAATTTATTGTCAAAAAACTGACAAAAATCCCCTATATTGCAAACACGCAAAGTGCATTTAGTATGCAGGTTGTGAAATAGGTATATGTTAAAATCTGTAATTTAAGTAAAGTGAAAATCGGTATTCAGCTTTTACATCACCGCCCACCAATTCTTGTTGGATGGGTAATGAAAAATTACTTCCAAGCGTAAACATTTCGCTTAAACTCACCTCGGTTCCCAGCATTGCGTTGGCTATATAGCCATCAGTATTTGGAATGACTTGCCCAAATTCTTCAATTTCATTAAAGTGATCAAAAGTGATTCCTATAAATGGCATCCAAACGGTCTTTTTGAATTCAAAAAAAGTAAATGCTCGGGTAGAAAGACTAACCTGATTTCCAAACCTATAATTCTCACTGTTTTCAGTTTTAAAAAAATAGGTGAGATTGGTGCTTAATCCCCACTTTTCTCTGGTGTAACTGTGAAATGCACTTGCTATATAATCTAAACTTCCTGTTCCTACTTGAAAGCCAGGGTTAACTTGATTTTCAGCTAACTCTTGTTTGAAATCGCCAGTGGGTAATTTAAGTCCGAGTCCTAATTGTAAACTGTGATTGGAAGGCATGGGTTCTTCAAATACAGTTTGGTCATTGGATTTCTTTTTTTTGAAATTAAAATGATACCAACCAATTAAGCTAATATCTCCTAAACCATTTACTCCTTGAGTTTGACCGTCTTCAAATCTTCGGTTTAAATCTAAAAATGGAATCACACCAGAAACACTAAAAAAGTCTGTAACCTGCTTTTTACCCCAAATTTGATAGGTGTAAAACTGCTCTTTTATTTTAGGCGAATTATTAAAAATACCATCTCTTGATTCAAAAGATTGATAAATACCTCTAATTCCGATAAAATCAGTATTATTTAGATTGGTGAATCCAACACCACCACTTGATGTAGCACAGCCACATAAATCACAGTCTTCCCATAATAAATCATCATACGCATTTGCGTATAAGGCATCAATTGAAGGATTTAGTACCATGAAAAGACTAACTGTTAGAATTAATCTACGTTCTAAAATATAATTCATCATTAGTGATAAATTCATAATCTGTGAGTGTTTTTAAAAATTCAATAATGGCTTCCATTTCTTCATCAGTCATTTCAATACCAAGTCCATTTTCAGTTCTTAAAATAGGATCTAAATTTGGATAATCTTGTACGTTGTTTCTATAATGAAGAAGCACCGATTCTAAACTTCCAAATCGGCCATCATGCATGTAGGGCCAAGTAAGTTCAATATTTCTTAAGCTGGGAACTTTAAATTTATAATCGTCATTTGGATTGCCAGAGACTTCAGCTCTACCTTTATCATTCAAATTAGGATTAACAGGCAAGCCGTTATTCCTAAACTGATGATCTGTAAATAAATCGGTGGCATGGCAACTTCTACATTTATCGTTAAAAAGTTCTAGACCATAAGCTTCTTTTGGAGTGAGCTCACCACCAGGTTCGCCTCTTACATATTTGTCGTATTTTGAATCTGAAGAAGTCATGATTACCATAAATTGAGAAAGTGCCAGCATCATGTTGGTAGAATTGACTTCACCATCTTCAAAGGCTTGATGAAATAATTTTTGATAGGCTGAATCTTCGCTTAGCTTTTCAATGATATTAGGAATGGTTTCGTCCATTTCATTTTCATCATGAATAGGTAGAATAGAAACTGTATCTAAATTTGAAGTAGCACCATCAAAGAAAAACCAGGGCTGAAAAGCTAAATTTTGTGTCGCCGAGGTGTTTCTTCTTCCTACACGATCATGTACGCCATGACTTAGGTTATGGTTGTGATGTGTAAATGCATGAGGTTGTTCGTGACAAAATGCACAAGACACAATATTGGTTGAAGACAATCTACCATCATAGAATAATTTTCTACCTAATTCAACTCCTTTAGTAGTAAGCGGATTGTGTTCTAGGTTATAGTGCATTTCTGGAAAGTTGCTTGGGATTTCAAACGAATAAGGTTCGTTGACATCTTCATAGACACTTTCAAAATCATCATTTTTACAGGAGATTAGTACCAGTAAAATGAATAAAGAAAAAATCTTTTGCATTGCTTAAAGATTAAAAATCCGCCTTAACAATTATTTTGTCAAGGCGGAAATTGGGTTTAATGAGATGTATTAGAGTGGATATGATCAACTACGAACATTTCCATAAAATTGTCAGCTACCAAAGGAGCTCTTTCTGCATCAACCATAATCTGACTTGATCCACCGTCGTTTAAGAGTGGAGTTAATTCAAATTGGTTTGTTCCATCCAATATTTTATTGGCATCCACAACTAAGTGAACATCAGGGGTTCTGTCTGTTCTTACTTGAGCAGTTCTTGGAAAACTCAATTCAACTTCTCTATAATTGTCTAATGCTTCACCATGACTTCCAATATGAATTTTAAAATCGTGCATATCATCTAATTCATCTGAGGTAAATTCTCCTTCAAAATTCACAAATTTGTAGCCTACAATCCACGCCCAAGTCATGTTTCTTGTTGCTGCAAAATCCCAAAATTCTTGCTGTGAAGTTTCACCTTGTAAGTATCTTTCCATGGGAACACCAACACCAAATTTCATGCTGGTATAATTTCCTGCTGGAACGTTTTCAAGCACTACTTTTAACTCTTGATCTTCTTCACTTATAATAAAATAGCTGTCCTCTTCTGGATAGGTGAATACATTACCTTCCTCGTCAGTTAGACTAAAATTACTCACAATATAACTCATTCTATTTACCTTAAAGGTTTCTCCCAATGAATTGACATAAGTACTAGCGCCTAATAATAAATCATCGTTATTAAATGAGTTGTCAAAGAAAAATTCAATATTCCCTTCACCTTCAATTTCAGCTGAAGTTGTGTTATCATCATCTGATGAACAGTTAGTAAATAGTATGGCTACAAAAAATAAGCTTAATAATTTAAAATAATTTTTCATGTTTAAGTAATTTAAATGTTCTGTGCTATGGTTACGTCTAGTATAATTGCGTAACAATGCACTTTAATAGTAATTGTTTGATTTGTAATTTTCTAAAAATAAATTTGACTATATCACATTATAACTTTTAAGTTAAAGCTCTTGATTAGATTCAAAAACACAACTTCAAAGCTAAAAATTGGAGGTAATACCCGTGATTTCAATTAGTGATTAGTACACAACTGAATAGTCAATAGAGTTACACCAATTTGACGATTAAATGCTTTTAATAAGGTAGTTTTGATTTTGATTGTGGCTATTGCCATGAAACTTTTTATACCCAGATTCTCAACAGAATTAAGAATAAAAGAAAAATCTACTACCTAAAAATTAGCATCTAATGGCTAATTGGTATTACTTAAACATTGGGTGGGACAAAGAAATTTGAAGAAAATAAGTAAGAATAATTGTTCTTATAATTTTGATTGATTTCTTTATGGATAAATGAATTTGAGTTTGTTGATTCGTAATTTAATAGAGAAAAGAAAACAAGTGTAAAGCTTTCTGCGATTTCAAAACTGGTATCAACTTCATCTGAATTTGTTGCAGATTGATCTAATTTTTGAGCCAAATAACATTTACCATCACAATTAAGCTCTGGCTTGTCTTTATTAACACAAAAGTCTTCAATTATTTGTGAGATATTGGTCTGGTAATAAGCAATAATACTAAAGTTTACAGCTGGCTTAGCTGTAAAGGAAACTAGAATAATTAGGCTTAAAAATTTTCTCACGACTCTTAAAATAAGAATTGCAAATATATCAAAAACGCCTCAATTTTGAGGCGTTTAAAATCTTATTTTTGGACATAAAACCCAACTTTTTCAGGTTTAGTATATTCTCTTTTGAATAGCCCTTCCTTTTTAATACGCTCTGCTGTTTTTTTAGGTAGCATTTCTTCCCATCCATCTACATCATTGGCAATCATGTGTAAAACTTCTCTTGAAAAGATATTCATCACATCTGGATCGTAATTTTCAACATCAACTACTCGTCCATTAATTTTAAAGAATTTATATAATTCTTTCATCCGTGGGTGGACTTTAAGGTTATCACTTGTAGTTATCTCACCAGTATCAGGGTTTTTATATGGATATAAATAAACTTTTAAATCTTTATAGAACAATTTCCCAAAGGCTTCAAGTATACCACCACTTAGGTGTCTATAATATTTTTCATCAAACACATCTATAAGGTTATTCACACCCATAGATAAGGCCATTCTTTCTTTGGTGTAATTTGAATAATATTCTACCAATTTGTAATATTCTTGGAAATTTGATATCATTACAGTATGTCCTAAATCACACAATAGTTTAGCTCTATCCATGAAGTCTTCTTCATCTATTTCACCCTCAGACCTCAAATTAGAAAGGGTGATTTCAAAAATTACTTCAATATTTTCTTTTTTAACTTTATTTTCATGTGAAAAAAGTTCTAGGGTTTTTTCATAAATATCCTCATTAACCTTTGTTACTGGTCTAAAACTTCCGCGTAAGGTTAGAATATTTTTTTTATAAAGAACTTTAGCTGGAAGAACATTTTTTGCATTGGTATCAAACATTACTGCATCAGTCATTCCATTTTTTACTAATTGAAGACTAATTAATCGGTTGTCAACATCTTTAAAAACTGGTCCTGAAAAGTTGATGGTATCAATTTCAATTTGATCTTTATCAATATGATCGTACAAATCTTTTAGGATTTGCTTAGCATTATTATGGGCATAAAACGCAGCGTAAATTAAGTTAGTACCTAATATACCCAATGTATTTTGTTGTAAACGTGCATCATTTTCTTTAAATCTGATGTGTAATACAATTTTATTGTATTCTCCTTTAGGTTCTAGTTGGTATTTGATTCCTACCCAGCCATGACCTTTGTACCGTTTAGCAAAATCAATCGTAGCAACAGTATTGGCGTAAGTAAAAAATAGCTTGTTGGGGTGTTTAGAACGAATAATTCGCTCTTCTATAAGTCGAGTTTCATGATCAAGCATTTTTTGAAGACGATTTTCAGTTACATACCTACGATCTTCTTCTATTCCATAAACAGCATCAGAAAAGTCTTTGTCATAGGCACTCATAGTTTTAGCTATAGTTCCAGAAGACCCTCCAGCTCTAAAAAAGTTCCTTACGGTTTCTTGGCCTGCACCAATTTCTGCAAAAGTTCCGTAAATGTTTTCATTTAGATTGATTCTCAATGCTTTATCTTTAATGGATTTGGCGCTTTGAAAATCCTTATCACCCATTATCTTAATCGACATACAACCTGATTTTTGTTAGCTTTTCTTTTACTAATGTTGATTTACAAATATACGGAAAAGCTTAGCGAAATGAAATATTTATACCTACATTTGTGTTAAAAAAACAGTTTGAAAGTTACATTTTTAGGAACAGGCACTTCGCAGGGAATTCCTATCATAGGAAGTAACCATCCAGTTTGTTTAAGCACAAATCCAAAAGATAAAAGACTTCGTGTTTCAGTATTATTAGAATGGGATGATTATAAATTTGTAATTGACTGCGGTCCAGACTTTAGGCAGCAAATGATCACAAACAATGTACAACGAATAGATGGTATTTTGTTTACTCATGAACATAATGATCATGTGATTGGTTTAGATGATATTAGGCCGTTTTATTTTAGGCAAGGAAATATTTCTATCTACTGTCATTCACGAGTGCTAGGAGAACTTAAAAAAAGATTTGAATATGTTTTTCAAGTTGAAAATAAATATCCAGGTGCACCAACATTAAATCAACATATTATCAATGATGAGCCTTTTAAGCTAGGTGATTTAGAGGTTATTCCTATCAATGTTTATCACCCAGAACTCCAAGTTTATGGTTTTCGGTTTGGAGATTTTGCCTATGTAACCGATGCTAAAGTTTTTCCAGAGGAAGAAAAAGAAAAATTAAAAGGAGTTAAAGTTTTAGTTCTAAACGCTTTGCGTAAAGAAGAGCACAGATCTCACCTTAATCTTAAACAAGCTTTAGCTATAGTTGAGGAAATTCAGCCTGAACGTGCCTATTTTACACATATTAGTCATCATTTAGGTTTTCATGATGAAGTTGAAAAGGAATTACCCGAAGGAGTTTTCTTAGCCTATGATAACTTACAAATAAGTATTTAATGAAATCAAAATTCTATATGTATGGGTTTGTTTTTGCAAGTCTAATTGCATTATTAACCTATTTTAATTCTAAAAAAAGTTACGAAGCTCAAGCCAAGGAAATTAATCAATTAAAGGCACAAATTGAGCAATTAAAAGAAGATTGTAATTAGCTTTTGAGCTTTTGATATCTATTTCTCAACCGAATTGCTTTATTTGGGTAGTCTGTTATTACACCATCTACACCCAGTAGTAAAATTTCTCTGAGTTCTTCAAATTCATTTACTGTCCAAGGAAGTACCTGCATTTTCTTTTTTTTACATTTTTTTATCAAGGATTTCGTAAGAACTTTAAAATTTGGACTGTAAATCTCTGGAGTGTAGCCAAGTAAATTTAATTCTTCTTGTAGCTTACCAGTGTCTGAAATTAAGCAAGTTGAATATTCAGGATATCTTGATTTAATCTCTTTTAAAACTCTGTAATCAAAACTTCTTAGATTTATTTTCTCTTTTGGAAACCCAGAAATACTATTGATTACCAATTCAACAAACTCCTGTGGAGGTGGATGAAAGATATGATCTGTACTACTATCAGATTTAATTTCAATAGTACAGGCTACATCTTGCTCATGAATTTTAGAAACAAATTCAATCATCTGTAAAGCATCTTTAAGCAGTGGTTTATAGGTTTCTTCTGTTTCCTGATCATCAAAAGAAGGATGTTTTAAAGAGCCGCAATTATATTTCTTAATCTTTGAATAATCCATCTGGAATAAGTTGTGCAGTTTTTCTTCCTCATGACTAATTCTCTTTCCATTTTCTTTTAAGCAAATTTCATGATTCATCCAAGCTTCATGAGAAACAACTACTTTTTTATCTTTAGAAATTACTACATCCAACTCAATAGCATCAACCTCTAACTCAATAGCTTTTTCAAAGGAAGCAATAGTGTTTTCTGGTGCTAAACCTCGTGCACCCCTATGACCTATTACCAAAAAATTAGTCTGGTTTAGTTTTTTAAATTTAAAAAAACGATTAATGTTCAATGTATTGATGTTTTTCTTATTTCTTTTTAAAGATAGTAAATTCATATTGATATGTTTATTGTAAAATTACCAAAGTCAATGTATTCCTAGGTTTATATAAGGTTATTAAATTGAAAAGATTAAGTGATAAGCTGAAGTTATATAACTTTAGTTTAAATTTTGTTAGATAAAATAAGGTTATATTTGCAATTCAAATTAATAATAGATGAAATACCCCTATATTTTTCATCTGATGATGTCATAAAAACAATGAGTATACACTTACCTCATAGAATAATAAAGAAGATGAAATTTAATTTTTTATTTTTGCTAGCTTTGTTCTTCGGCTTTGTTAGCTTTGCGCAACCTCAATTAAAAGATAAAAATATAAAGGCCAAAAATATACGTTCCACAGGCTTTGATATTTTTTTCGAAACAGAGCGTAAAAGCGATTATCAAATTTCATTCATACCTATTAAAAATGCAATAGATACATTGTATTTTGAAAGTAATTCATCAAAAAGACGTTCACATGAAGTCAATCTTAGAAACTTATCTCCTTCTTCTTTTTATAGAGCTGAATTTAAATTATTTGATGCAACCAAGGATACCTTATATTTGACAAAAACTTATGCCACAAGCTCTATTCAAGAAGGTGAAATAATTGCCTATTTTAATCATAGCATCAATGAAGAAGTAGCTTCATCAGATAATAATATAGCCCATTTTATTGAAGACGCTACTAGAGACACTTTAATCAATTACATTGGTAGAGCAGAGGAAAGTATTGATATTGCTATTTACAATTCATTTGGGAATAATCCAGCTTCTGGAATTGCAGGAGCAATCAATCAAGCATTTGTAGATGGTGTGCAAGTTAGAGTTATACATGACGGTAGTACAAGTAGTTCGATGATTAGCGTATTGAATTCTAGTATTCCTGTAATACAACGTCAAGATGATCCAAATTTTCCAGGGATCATGCATCATAAATTTATGATTGTTGATGCAGAACATGCAGACGCCACCAAGTCTGTTGTTTGGACTGGTGCAACCAATTGGACTACAGGTCAAATTAATGGTCCCGACAAAAACAACGTAATTATTTTACAAGACCAGACTTTAGCCCAAACTTTTAAAATGGAATTTGATGAGATGTGGGGGAGTACAGGGCCACAGCCCAATTTCCAAAACATAAAATTCGGTAATACAAAAGAAGACAATACCCCAAAAGAATTTAGTATTGGAGGAATAGAAGTGGAGTGTTATTTTAGTCCAACAGATGGAACTCAGCAGCAAATTCAAAATTTAATAGAACAGGCTCAAGAAAGTTTAGTAATAGCTACAATGTTAATTACCAGGCAAAATTTAGCACAAGCTATCATAGATCAATTTACAGGAGGGATTAATGAATTAGCATTTTTAATTGATACAGAAGATTACACAGGACAACAAAAAGAGTTGTTAGAAGCTAATTTAGGAGATAATAATTATTATGAATATACAGCTGAAGGCATCATGCATCATAAAATGATGGTTGTAGACCATGGAACTCCAAATGCTACGGTGCTTACTGGATCTCACAATTGGAGTTTTTCTGCTGAAAATAGAAATGATGAAAATACCCTAATCATAAAGGATCAAGCCTTAGCCAATCAATATTATCAAGCCATTTCTCAATTGTATCAAGATGTAGATGGAACCTTAACTGAAGCTAATTTTAAAGAACCCGAATTTACATTTTACCCCAATCCCGTTAATGACCAGCTTTATTTAAATTTTAGCCATGCAGTAGATGTAGTTGAGGTGTATGATGTACTTGGAAAAAAAGTATATAGCGCTCAAGTACCTCATTCAACTACAAAGAAGGCTATTGACTTTAGCAGTTTTAAATCTGGGATGTATATGATTCATTTGAAATCGAAAGCAAGTTTTACACAATTTAAAGTGATAAAAAATTAAATTAGACTAAGGTATATTGAATTTCTTTTCTCTTTCAGATTTAATTTTTTCTATTTCTTTTTGTCTTTCGTACTCTTCTTTCTTTTCTTTTGATTCAAAAATATAATCTTCTTTCAGGTATTTATCAAATCTGTAGGATATTCCAGCTGCTACTTGCCAGCGCTGTGGAGTATCTTTAAAATTGACAAGTCCGCTAACATCTACTTGTAAATTTCTATTGATTAAATAAGCGGCCCCTCCACGAAGCAACTCATCACTGTAAAAGTCTCCAATAATACTCTGAAATTCCCCAAAGATAGACCAGTCATAATTAAGGGTATGAGTTAACGTAAATATTCCTATAAAGCTTCTAAAATCAGTTTCCACTCTATCCATAATAAAATTTGAAACTAAAACCCATCTTTTGTAGTTGTGCTGCGTAATTAAAGCCATACGAGAACTTGCAAATGGGTCTCCTGGAGGCATAAGAACACTTGATTCAAAATTTGTATTGACTCCCAGATAACCAGATACAGCAGGAATCAAATGCCACCATTGAAAGGTGTTGTTTTGCTTCCAGCTTCTTAGGTTAGGGCCTTCCATTTCCCGATTGATCCATGGGTCATATACCAAATACTTACCTCCAATTGTATTTTGTTGAAATGCTGCTGTTTGAAAATTTCGAAAGCTTGGTCCAACCAATATTTTTTCGTTTTGAGCTATAAAAGTTCCATCAAAAACAAATTCAAATCGTGAACTTTTAAACCCATAGCGCAATTGGTAATTTACTCCAAAAATATCTGCGTCAGCTCTTCGTAAACGATGTTTATCGTTTCCGTAACTTAAGCCCGTTTCTAATTGAAAGACGTTTTCACCTACCGCATAAGCTCCTTGCGTTAATCCTGGGCGATTAGAGTTGATGGTTTGTGTATACTGTGCTTGTGTGATTAAATTTACCACGGTAAAAAGGAATAATGAAAACAGTATTTTTTTTTCAAAAAGCTTCATTTTGACTATTTATTGTGGGTAAATATAAGAGTTTATTTAATGGTGAAATCAATTATCTTAAAAAATAAAACCGTTTCAAAATTATATGAAACGGTTTTTGATTTATGTGCTTAACTAAACTACATTAATTTTGGGAATTCATCAGGTTTAAACTCATGCATAATCGCATAGGCCTTCTCAAAAACATCTTCAGCTGATGGCTTTGAGAAATAATCTCCATCTGTACCATAGGCAGGGCGGTGAGCTTTTGCCGTTAACGTCTGAGGCTGACTATCTAAATATTGATAGGCATTTTGCTCTTCAACAATTTTCTGAAGAATGAAGGCCGAAGCTCCACCTGGTACATCTTCGTCAACTACTAACAAACGATTTGTTTTCTTAATGCTTTCAACAATTTTATGATTTAAATCGAAAGGTAAAAGGGACTGTATATCAATAATTTCTATGGAAATTCCAACTTCTGTAAGTTCTTTTGCTGCTTGTTCTATAATGCGAAGTGTTGAACCGTAAGAAACAACTGTTAAGTCAGTTCCTTCTCTAATAGTTTCAACCTGACCAACAGGAGTTTTAAATTCACCTAAGTTGGCTGGCATTTTTTCTTTTAATCGGTAGCCATTCAAACATTCTACAATTAATGCAGGTTCATCACTTGCTAACAAGGTGTTGTAAAAGCCAGCAGCTTTGGTCATATTTCTTGGTACCAATACATGAATACCTCTAATTAAATTTAAAATTCCACCCATTGGTGAACCGGAATGCCAAATCCCTTCTAGGCGATGACCTCTAGTTCTTACAATTAGTGGTGCTTTTTGTTTTCCAGCAGAACGATAAGCAGTTGTTGCTAAATCGTCACTCATAATTTGAAGCGCATACAATAAATAGTCCAAGTATTGAATTTCAGCAATAGGGCGTAGGCCTCTTAATGCCATTCCAATCCCCTGACCAAGAATGGTAGCCTCTCTAATTCCAGCATCAGCAACTCTAATTTTACCATATTTTTTCTGAAGTCCTTCAAGTCCTTGGTTCACATCTCCAATTTCTCCAGCATCTTCTCCAAAAATTAGGGTTTCAGGTAGAGTTTCAAAAATTTTATCAAAATTATCTCGTAAGATTAATCGTGCATCAACTTCGTTGCTATCCTCATTGTATTCAGGTAGCACTTCATCAATATTGATGGCTTGTTGAGCTGTTTCATTAAACAAGTGACTGCTGTACTGCGGCTGTGTTCTTCCCGAAAAATCTTTTATCCATTGAAGCAAAGCTTGTTTAGCATCAGAATTTTCAAATCGTACTTGGCGAATAGCTTTTCTAGCCGTGGCTAAAAGAGCTGATTTAAGGGGTTCGCCAACATTTTTAACTTCGTCTACATAAGGTTGAATAAACGCCTTGTTTTCGCTTGAGTTAGCTAAATCTTGCAATAATTTTGCAAGGACTTTGCTCTCTTTTTTAGCGGTTTCACCAAAAGCTTTCCAAGCTTTTTGCTTACTGGTTCTAACTTCTTTTTTAATTTCTTTTTCTAACTGACTAAGCTCTTCATCGGTAGCGATATTATTTTCAATCATCCACTTTCTTAACTGAGCATTACAGTCGTATTCCTTTTCCCATTCTAATCGCTCTTTAGATTTGTAACGTTCATGAGACCCAGAGGTAGAATGTCCTTGTGGTTGCGTTAATTCATCTACATGAATAAGAACAGGAACGTGTTCTTTACGCGCAAATTCTTCAGCTTTTTGGTAAGCTTCAATAAGCGCCACATAATCCCAGCCTTTCACTTTAATGATTTCGTATCCATTGGTGCCATCTTCACGCTGAAATCCTTTCAGAATTTCAGAAATATTTTCTTTGGTAGTTTGATGTCTTGCATGAACCGAAATTCCATAATCATCATCCCATACATTAATTACCATAGGTACCTTTAAAACTCCTGCGGCATTAAAAGTTTCCCAAAATAAACCCTCTGAAGTACTAGCATTACCAATGGTTCCCCAAGCAATTTCATCACCATTGTTTGAAAAATTAGTACTATCTATGTTTTTTTCATGCCTGTATACTTTAGAAGCTTGAGCAAGCCCCAAAAGTCTGGGCATTTGGCCAGCAGTAGGAGAGATGTCTGCACTAGAGTTTTTCTGTTGAGTTAGGTTTTTCCACGTACCGTCTTCGTTTAAACTATGCGTCATAAAGTGACCGCCCATTTGGCGACCAGCAGACATAGGTTCTTGCTCAATATCGGTGTTGGCGTATAAACCTGCAAAAAATTCTTGAATATTCAGTTGACCAATAGCCATCATAAAGGTTTGATCACGGTAATAGCCAGATCTAAAATCACCATTTTTAAAGGATTTAGCCCAAGCTAGCTGAGGAACTTCTTTTCCGTCTCCAAAAATACCAAACTTAGCTTTTCCAGTGAGAACTTCACGACGCCCTAATAGACTACATTCTCTACTGGTTACTGCTATTTTATAGTCGTTAATCACTTCGGATTTGAAGTCGTCAAATGAAATATCTTGTTTTTTATCAATAAGTTCTTGCATTGTAACAGGTTTTGAATGTTTGCGAAGATACTAAAAATAGCCAACTTTTTCAAGCTGTAGAAAAGTTAAATAAATGTCATATTATCAAATAATATGAGCAATTAAAATATTGAATTGATAAATTTTTAAAATTTTGATATTTCAGTAGTCAATAATTCAAACTATAGAGCTATTCCAACGGGTAGTAAATCCTTGTATTGCATGCGGTTTATTCGCATAAAGCTTTTTACTTCCTTGCAGGTTGGAACTACTTTAATTTCCTGAGCTCTTATATAATCTAATACCAACTGAATGAATTTGTCCTTGTAGCCATCTTCTGTAAGGTGTTCACTAATTACCATTTTCGTTAAGAAAATCTTTCGTTCTTGCTCAGCAAATTCAATAGTGATTAATTCATTATCAACTGTAGTTTCAAACTGTCTTAAAAACTCATTTTTTTTTACATCAAGCTCCTGCATACCACCTATTATTTATATTTACAACCTTTTCAATTCAATTTTATTGTAGAGCAAAATGGAATACTATATTTGCACTTTGATAAGACTATAAAGATAGAAAAAAGTTTAATTGCTTAATTATAAATGAATTCTGAACCAATATCCAATAAAATACCAGTTTACATGATGCCAGGAATGGCAGCAAATCCAAGTATTTTTGAGCATATTAAGTTAGATGATAATATTTTTGAAGTAGTTTACTTATCGTGGCAAGTACCACATAAAGGGGAAAGTTTGCAAGCATATGCAAAACGCATGAGTCAATTAATTAGGCATAAAAATCCTGTTTTGATCGGTGTTTCTTTTGGTGGTATTTTAGTTCAGGAAATAGCTCGACTAATTTCAGTTCAACGAGTCATTATTATTTCTAGTGTAAAGAGTTATTTTGAATTGCCAACGCGGATGAAATTGGCAAAAAAAACAAAAGCCTATAAAATTTTACCTACAGGGATGGTAAATTATTTTGAGCAAATGATGAATTTCCCTTTGGGAAAAACCGTAAAGAAAAGATTGCAATTGTATAAAAAATATATGTTTGTAACTGATAAGTATTATTTAGATTGGTCTATTGAAAATATAATCTGTTGGCAGCAAAAATGTCCTGATCCAAATGTAATTCATATTCATGGGGATAAGGATAATGTCTTTCCAATAGAATTTATTTCTGATTTTGAGCTTGTTCCAGGAGGAACACATATTATGATAATTAACAAGTACAAATGGTTGAATAAACATCTGCCAAATTATATTTTACATGGGAAAAAATAATTCAAAAAAAAATATTGTTTTTCTAGGAGTTTCTGCCCTTATTGGTGCTAGTATTCTTATTTCAGCTTTTGGTTTCACAGAAGCATCTGTAGAAGATGAAAAAGTGAATCAAAAAGCTATAACCAAGGTAACTTCTTTAGACCTTCCTGAGCAAATTAATTTTGCAGGTGAAGATGTGCCTCTAGAGGATCCTGATGTATTTGAGCGTTTAGATAGGGAGCTTTTAGTCAATACGTATTGGCAATCTAATGCTATCATGCTGATAAAACGAAGTCAAAAATATTTTCCCATCATTGAACCTATTTTAGAAGAATATGGTATTCCAGATGATTTTAAATATTTAGCTCTTGCTGAAAGTGGTTTTTTGCAAGTAGTTTCACCTGCGGGGGCAACTGGATTTTGGCAGTTGATGAAAGGCACGGCTAAAGATTATGGGCTTGAAGTTAATGCGAATGTAGATGAACGTTATCATATTGAGTTATCTACTCACGCAGCTTGTAAGTACTTACAAAAGTCGAAGGATAAATTTGGTTCTTGGACCTTAGCAGCTGCCGCATATAATGCTGGAAATACAGGGATCTCTAGGCAACAAAAAAGACAGGAGGTAGAAAATTATTACGATTTACTCTTAGTTGAAGAGACTTCTAGGTATGTATTTCGAATCCTTGCTTTAAAAGAGTTGTATACGAATTACGAAAATTATGGGTTTGCCATTGATTCTAACCACTTTTATAAACCCATTAAAACAACCCCAGTTATAGTAGATTCGGCAATAGAAAACTTAGCAGATTTTGCTAAAGAAAATGCTATTAGTTACAAAACTTTAAAACGCTATAATCCTTGGTTACGAGATAACTCTTTAATTAATAATTCAGGAAAAATATATACCATTCAAATTCCTGAACCTTCACAATATCCTATTCATACAAATGTTGAGGAAAATTAACTCGTATGGTTATTTCTCAAAAGTCAACAAAGTGTTTGATTTTATCTTGTATTTTTTTGGGATGTCATGTAATAGATTTTCTAACGCGTAAGCGTGTTTAACCTTTGAAATTCTTTTATGACGGTATTTTCAATTGATAAAAGGTATAAGGAGTGGATTTAAATCTTGAAGCGGAAACCTTTAATTTTGATTTGATCAGAAAATATAGTTGAGAATCATCAAACTCAGATTAATAAGTTGAAGTTGATGCATACTCCCTAAGCTTTTTGATGTGTTGTTCTATAGATTTAATACAGTTTTCAATAGCTTCTTCTTCTTCCAAATGGATAGGGTTTTGGATATTGGTTTGCACATTCAACACCCGTTTATCACTAGCAATAACATAAGTTGTAGGGATGCCAAATGTGTGCTTGAGCATTTTAATGGTGGAAGCGTAGCGATTGGTTAATTCATCAACGTATAAGATTTCGACTTTAGAGTTAAATTTTCTAGCATTTCTTCTCGCGTTTTTTCGATTATCCCAATATAAAATCACCAAATCTATTTCCTTATGATATTCCTTGGCTAACGCATTTACTGCTTTCACTTCCCCATTGGTGGGTACACTCCAAGAAGCATAGGTTAGAATAATCATGGGCTTTTTATAATCATCAATAAAACACTGTCCAGATTTTAGGCATTTCAAGCTGAAATTATCCATATAACTACCAACAATATGTTCTTGAATAAAGTCATTCGCCAAATTTTCGGCTTCTTTATATTTTTGAGCTAACTCTAAAGCTTCTATTTTTTTAATATGGGATTTGTAATGACTTCGGATTTGTTCAGAAAAAAATACTCTCACCTCTTGTTCTGCTTCATCTTGAGCCAAAAGGGACATAGTAGTCAATACCAATAAAAGGAGTAATGTTTTTCTCAATGCATTAATTTTATATAAAATTATAAAAAATTAATGCAAAAAGCTGGCTTTTAAGTTAAAAATCAGCTTTTTGTAATAAATGGTATTGAAATCCTATATCTTCTTCATCTGTTGTTTGATCATTCTAATTTGATCCTTCAACATTCCGTGCTTGTCTAACTTGTTAGCCTCTTTTAACAGCATTTGTGCCTCTCTTTTTCGCCTTTTAGTCATGGCAATTCCAGCTAAATTCAATTTCGCCATGGCTAAATCTTGGTCCATTGACAAACCTAATTTAATCGCTTTTTTAAAGTATTTCTCCGCTTGTGTCATGTTTTCTTGCGAAAGCATTAATCCGTGTAAGTAGTTATAATACCCCTGTTGTTTCTGTGTAAGTGCAGTCTCTGGATTCTTTATTTTATCTAGCCATTTTTTAGCCCCTTCAAAATCTTGCTTTCGTAATTTCCAAAAAGAAAGGAGGATAAATTCGTTTTTAAAATACAACAAAATAAAAATACCAGAAAAAAGAATCAAGGATATTCCATTACCAATGTTGGTTAATGTAAATTGATAAATGGCATAAGCTATAATAAGTCCAGCTATAATAAGTTTAAATATTTTGTTGTACATACTTGATTAAATTTTAAGTATGCAAACTTACAAAAAAATGAATAAAAACTTTGCTTATTTTTGTTGCTTCAACAAAAACTTATTGTATATTTGCACCCGATTTAAACAGAAGAGAACACACTAAAGATATTTGAAATGAAAAGAACCTTTCAACCATCAAAGAAAAAGAGAAGAAACAAGCACGGTTTTAGAGAGCGTATGGCTAGTGCAAACGGCAGAAAAGTTTTGTCGAGAAGAAGAGCAAAAGGAAGAAAGAAGCTTAGCGTTTCTACTGAAGCAAGTTTACGTAGAAAATAAACATGACAATTGCTTAAAAATATAATTTCTAAAAAGGTGTTACTCTAACAGTAACACCTTTTTTTATACCCAAATAAAACACCGCATCATGCCAAAAAATAACAACCTTAAATCCATACTTTTAATTGGTTCTGGACCTATTGTCATAGGTCAAGCTTGTGAATTTGACTATTCGGGTTCGCAGTCGCTTCGCTCACTTAGAGAAGATGGCGTAGAAACTGTGTTGATCAACTCTAACCCAGCCACCATCATGACAGACCCAAGTATGGCCAATCATGTTTACTTAAAACCGCTTACTACCAAATCCATTATAGAAATCTTAAAAAAACACCCCAATATTGATGCTGTCTTACCTACTATGGGAGGACAAACGGCTTTAAACCTTTGTATTGAAGCAGACGATAAAGGCATTTGGGAAGACTTTGGTGTGAAAATTATCGGTGTTGATATTGATGCCATCAACATAACTGAAGACCGTGAGAAGTTCAGATTACTCATGGAAAAAATAGGAGTGCCAGTAGCGCCCTCCAAAACGGTAACTTCATTTTTACAAGGAAAAGAAGTAGCTCAGGAATTTGGATTTCCTTTAGTGATTCGCGCTTCGTTTACTCTTGGTGGTACAGGAGCTTCTTTTGTTCATTCTGAAGACGAATTTGACGAGCTGCTAACGCGTGGATTAGAGGCTTCTCCCATTCATGAAGTCCTTATTGATAAAGCGCTCTTGGGTTGGAAAGAATACGAATTAGAACTACTTAGAGATGCCAACGATAACGTGGCCATTATTTGTAGTATAGAAAATATGGATCCCATGGGAATTCATACTGGAGATTCCATCACCGTAGCTCCAGCCATGACTTTAAGCGATCGCACCTACCAAAAAATGCGTGACTTGGCCATCAAAATGATGCGCAGCATAGGCGATTTTGCGGGTGGTTGTAACGTACAATTTGCCGTTAGCCCAGACGAAAAAGAAGATATTATAGCTATTGAAATTAACCCAAGGGTTTCGCGCTCTTCGGCCTTGGCTTCAAAAGCTACAGGTTACCCAATTGCTAAGATTGCAACTAAATTGGCAATGGGCTATCACTTAGACGAATTAGACAACCAAATCACCAAAACCACTTCTGCCTTTTTTGAACCGACTTTAGATTACGTGATTGTGAAAATTCCACGTTGGAACTTTGATAAATTTGAAGG
>PXFS01000113.1 GCA_003564185.1 Flavobacteriaceae bacterium | reverse complement strand
TGGGCTTGGGAATTGGATGTGGTTTACAGAAGACAGAGCGAATTACAAGGAGGTGATTTTTGGGACAGACCACTTCGTTTAAGTATTAGACCGTGGATTGCTTATCAATATAGTAAAATGACTAGAATTAGTTTCAACCCCCTTGGGCATTTTAATTCTACTCCACGTTTTTCTTTTGAAGATGCTTTAGATAATGATTATGAACGAGAAGTAAGGTCCACATTACAAATAAATAATTACGCTTTTGCGGGAAGATTCAATTTTACACATCGTTTACGATTTGAGTCAAGATGGAGGGGAATAGACCGACCTGAAGGTCCAAATCACAATTGGCGTGTTCGTTACAGGATGAGGGTTAGAATTCCTTTGAATACCGATTATTTTTATACCAACAACACTTTATACACCTCAACCTATTCTGAAATGCACGTAGAATTTGGGCCTAACTATGGAGATAATTATTTCTCTCAAAACAGGAATTTTGTAGGTGTTGGCTATCGTTTCTGGGATTGGACAAGACTTGAATTGGGTTATATTTTTCAGTTGAATACGACTGGAAGTCACGATTTTGAACTTTCTCATGGGCCAATGTTCTACTTGTTCATGGATATATTAAGTAGGAATAAACGAAAATACAATTACAGTTACTAAGATTAGAATTATAAGGTCATTAAGTTAATGAGCCAAGAAATAAAAAATCACATAAATATCATGCTTTCACGTTTTCTTCAAAATAAAATTGGTTTGTTAGTTTTAGGTTTTACTATGATTTCTAATTCTAGTTTTGCACAAGATAATACTTCTATATTTGTTGAGAAAACAAAAAAAGAAACACAAAAGAAAAACGATTTCTTATACAATCCTGTTTACACCTATATTGGAGCAATAGACTTAACCTACGAGCGCTTAATTAATGAAAAATCTGGTGCCGGTATTCGTTTTACTTATGCTTTTATAGATGAGTTTATTGATTTAAAATCGGACATTGCTTTATTCTACAGAAGGTATTATGGAAAAAAACCTGCTGGAGGCTTTTATAATGAAGCCTATTTAACTTATAACAGAATTCAAAGTCAACAAGAAAACACGATTAATGGTGAAGAATTGAGCCTTGTAGAAAGAAGTAATAATCTTGGTATTGGGTTTGCTTTAGGAACAAAGCTTATTTCTAAAGATGGTATTTTACTTGATTTAGGAGCAGGTATAGCTTACAATTTTTATAGAAGTGATTTCAACAACCGAGTGATTCCTAATTTAATTGTGAATTTTGGATTTAGATTCTGAGATGCATTTCAAATACCCCTATTGACCTAGGCGCTTGCTTAGTATTTACAAGGAATTAAATGCCTAAGTCAATATCCCTAATCTTCTCCGTACTTACTCAACAAACTTGAATTACAATACTCCCAAAACGTGTATATTTTAGTGGCTTGGTTTAAAGTTTCAGCCTTTGAATCTCTAAGATCTAATTCGGTTTGTTTGGGGTCGTAAGGTGCTTCAATTTGAAGCTGTGCAAATCGCGAAGAAAGTTTATGTATTCGGTTGGCTGTTTCTTCCAAGTTTTTATCTTCAATAGCATTTTTAAGCAACTTCAATTCTTTTGCGTTTTCGTCTAAAAGGAAATTAAGCATTTCTAAGAGCGCTTCCTCATCATCCCCTGTGTATGCTTTTAGGTCTTCTAAACTGTATGAAAAATCGGATTGATTCACTGCAGCGGAAGCTCTTTCTTCTTGATTTACTAAGCTTGAATTTGATTCGATCTTAAAGACTTGAGTGATTAGCTTGATAATATCTTTCTTTTTTAATGGTTTAAATAAACGATAGTCAAACTTCTTGAAATCGTCTTTATCTTTATCAGACAATAAAACATTAGCAGTACAAATTACTGTATTTTTGGGTCTTGCATTGTGTTGTTCTAACTTTTCAAGCAATTCACTCCCAGTCATTTCAGGCATTTTCATATCAAAAATCACCATATCATAATCTTGATTTTCTTTTAAGTGTGTAAAAGCTTGTTTTGGAAAATTACTCACTTCTATAATTGCTCCAAACTGTTTGAAAATTCCCTGATAAAGTTTAGTAATTAACAAATCATCATCCACAACAAAAATCTTATGATGCTTCAGTGCATCTTTGGAAAGCTCTATTTCATTAACTTCTTCTTTTTTAATTTCTTCTTTTGAAGCCTGCTTAAACCTAAAATTAATGGTGAATTTTGTTCCTTGATTAACTTCGCTTTTTAAGCTCAATTTTCCACCAAGCTTGCTAACTAAGTTTTTAACTATTCCCATGCCCAAGCCTGTACCCTTCATTTTGTTTTTGTGAGTTCCTGCTTGTTGATAATCTTTAAAAATGGTTTTTTGTTCTTCGTGAGTCATTCCAATTCCAGAATCCTCAATTATTATGCTTATTAAAACCTCTTCATTATCTTTTGGTGTAGCGGTATAGTCCACCTTAATATATCCATTTTCTGTATATTTAAGTGCATTGTGGACAAGGTTATAAACAATCTGTTGTATTCGATATTGATCGGCTATAACATATACGGGAGCTTGGGGATGGTTAAAAACAGCTTCAAGGTTCTGATTTTCAATCAAGGGTTTAAAGTTGCTTTCAATCATCTCAAAAACCTCATTTAAGATGAAAGCTTCATTTTTTATTTCAATTATTCCTGCCTTAATTTTAGCCATATCAAGGATCTCATTGGTCATTTGATATAGGTAATT
>PXFS01000093.1 GCA_003564185.1 Flavobacteriaceae bacterium | reverse complement strand
CTTTTAGCTACAATCAGGGCTAGGGCATTTGAACAATACAGTATCAACCATAAAAGTAATATACCTGACTTATGCAATAGAAGGTAAAGAATACACCAAACTACCAGTATTTATTAGGGTTAACCCCAATTTAGTAAATTACCATAAGGGTATTTTGAAAAATCAACCTAATGGCTTGATTTACTTAGTCGTTTATTCTTTTGAAGTTATTCTAATGAATAAATTAGGTAAAAATTATCTTCATAAGGTGTAAAGCCTACCGTATTTCTAATAAATCCTACAAGACAAATTATAATTTGAGAGAAAATAATACCCGTTATTATTAGAAATTACTGCAAAAGAAAAAAGAGCGTTTTATTTCAATTGATAAATGGTATAAATACCGCATTTGATTTTTGCTTCCTTAGAAACAACATAGTTAACCTGCATTTCAAAGAAACATCAATCAAGAATTAGTTGGTTTCAAAGTTCACATATATCCAACCTTTTTTGGTTTTTTGTTCATTTGTTGCTGAATTCGTGTATGAGAATACATAAAAATAAGTTCCAGTAACTAATCTATTTCCAGATTGATCTTGGCCTTCAAAAACAGTTGAAACATTATCGTAATTCCTAGTTTTAAATACTTGTTTACCATAACGATTAAAGATTTGAATTTCATTTTCAGGGAAACATTCAATGTTATCAATAGCCAAGAAATCATTTATTCCATCATCATTAGGACTAATCCCTTCATAGATAATTGGTCCGCAATCTTCAATTATTTGAAGCGTGTAATTGGTTATATTACCACAATTATCTATAGCTTCCCAAATTCTTTCAGTAATTTTTCCCTCTATACAGTCTTCTTGAACTTCTTCTGTAAAATTGAGATCAACAACTTCTCCACAGGCATCAAATACCTCTGGAGTTTCAGGTTCAGGCACTTCTCCACAAGCTACATTAATAGAGGTAGGTAATTCTTCATCAAAAACAGGACCTTGAATGTCAATAAATTCAATAATTTGTTCGGCTGTAGTTTCATTTCCGCATTCGTCTGTAGCTATAAATGTTCTAATTAGAGTAAATTCTTGCGGGCACTCTGGATTTTCAATAATATCTTCTTCAATATCAATATTCACTTGACTGCAATTATCTTCAGCTTGGACGTCACTATCATCTGGCCAATCTGCATCACAATCCAAGACTAAATTTTCAGGGATAATAGTAAATTCTGGAGGAGTAGTATCTTCAAGTTGAATGACTTGTGCAAAAATTTCAATTTCATCTCCATTTTCATCCAATACTGTTCAAGTTCTAACAATCTCTTGTAAAACAGGACATTCGCCTTCAGTTACTGTTTCATCAAAAACTACTTCAATACTGTCACAAAGCTCATCTGGATCAATTATAGGTGGCTCAGGCACCTCTAAATCACATTCTTGGGTTAAATCCTCTGGTATAAGGTTTTCTATTTGAGCAATACCATCAACTACTTCAATTAAAAAAGAGACTTCACTGGCACAAAATTCTTCCTCTGGACTAAAAGTATATGTAGTAGACGTATTAGGATTAAATTCTGGAGACCAAGTGCCTGGAATACCATTCTCAGAAGTAAGTGGAAATTCAACTAAATCGCCCTCACAAATATCAGCTGGCAGATTAAACTCTGGTTCTACAGAATCTTCAAATTCTAATGTAATAGTTACTTCATTAGCACAGTCTAAAAAGGGTGTAAAAGTATATTCTTCAACATCAGCATCAATTTCTTCTGGAAACCATTCCCCTTCAACATCGTTTGATGATATGCTTGGTAAATCAGGAAATGCATCATTTTCGCAAAAAGTATCAAAATCTTCAAAAGTAGGCGTAATATCATCAACTACAGTAATATTTACATCCTGACTAAAAGTATCCCCACATTCATCTGTGATGGTTACAGTATAGACTGTACTTTCATCTGGAGATAATTCTGTTTCAGGGCTACTCGGATCGTCTACCCCTTCAGTTGGCTCCCACGAGTAGGTAACTCCACCTGGAACACTTAAATCTACGATAACAGCATCTCCTTCGCAAACAGTTTGGTCTTCTAATTGAAGATTGTCAACAAATGTAATATTTTTAAAACAAACTTGATGAAGATTGCTTAGTCCACCTGTTGAACCAACAAAACCAAAGAATACAGAATCATCACCTGAAAATATTTCTTCTTTCACATCAAAATTTAAACTCAACCTCAGTTGACAATCAAAAAAAACCTCCATCGTTTGCGTATCGGCAACCCAATCAACCTTTTTTCATAAGAGGTACCATTAGCAATATTAAAGTTTCCAGGATCGGCAACAATAGGTCCTGCAAGGTTAATGGCTGGATTATTATGGTTGGGGTCGCCATCACGTTGAATAGCAATATGATCAAAAAATGGATCTCCATTTTCACCATTTTGAAACGTATCAAATTCTACAATTAATGATGGAGTAATACCTTCAAAACCTAGTCCACCGCCTTCACCCCCTATTTCTGCTTCAGGATTATCTTTAAAAACAAGTGCCATACCATCTGCACCATTAGGATTACTACCAAAATTGTTCTGGTAGAATATGGTAAAGTCCTCATCAAAATCAATAGGATTATCATACCAAACGCCACCTACTTGACTCAAAAGATCAGGAGTAATCACAAAACAATTGTCCCCACTATCTTGTGCATCTCCAATTAGAGTTGGATTTAGTTGGGCATGAGAAAAGTAAGGGCTTACCAAAAGAAAAATGATAAATAGTAATTTGTTGAACCGATTAATAATTTTATT
>PXFS01000144.1 GCA_003564185.1 Flavobacteriaceae bacterium | reverse complement strand
TTCAGGAGAAGTTACTGTTGTAGAAGGTCATCTAGGAATTTTTGATTCTTTTGAATCTGTTTCTGGTACATTAAACGCAGCAAATCCTGCTGAAGGCATAATCACCTTACTAAACAGAAGCGCTTCTCAAGTAGCTCAAGTTGTAGAATCTAGCGGTGGTGATGCGAGACTTGAAACGGAGCGTTACTTTAGTGATAACAGAGCATGGCGTTTTATTTCACCATCTGTAACTTCTTTAGAATCTATCCAAGATAATTGGATGGAGGGAGCTACAAACACAAATCAAGATCCAGTTTCTGGTTTTGGTACGCATATAACTGGTAATACCTCCAATGGGTTTGATGAAAACACTTCTGGTAATCCATCTCTATTCACATTTGATAATCCAACTCAAGCTTGGGGATTAGCTCCTAATGTAGATACAGACAATTTAATTTCTCCTACTGCCTATCGTATTCTTGTAAGAGGTGATCGATCTGTAAATACAATGATAAATGATTTCGGGAATTCTCCAGAAACTGTGCTTAGAAGTAGAGGAGATTTGAATGTTGGTGATATGCCTGCACTTACCTCTCTTAGTAGTACAGATGGACAGTTTAATCTTATTGGCAATCCTTACCACTCTCAGGTTGATATGGAGGCTGTTCTTTTAGATGCTTCAACTACTGGCATAAGAAATACGCACTATTATATTTGGGATCCTAATATTAGTGATAATGGTGGTTATGTAACTATAGATTTCAACTCTGGGACTAATCCTTCAGGGAGTGATGCAAATCAATACCTTCAACCAATGCAAGCAGCATTTGTGGAAAGTGATGGTTCAGTTAATCCTTCCCTTGTGTTTAGAGAGTCACATAAAAAAGCAGATGTGGAAGACCCAACAGCTACATTTGCTATAGAAAAATACATCAACCTTAAACTATTTTCTTCAGAAGACTACACACCGTTTGGATTAGCTTTAGATGGAATGAGAATTAACTTTGGTGATGGTAATTTAAATACTTCAGAAGATGATTTTCTGCATCCAAGAAATTTAGATGAAACTTTATCAAGATTTATTGGTGATAACAGATATTCTATTGAATACAGACAGAATCCTGAGCTTTTTGAAGTTTTGCAACTTCAATTAGATAGATTTAGACACACTAATTATGTATTTGAAGTATCAATAGTTAATGAATTTGAACAAGATATTTTTATTCATGACCAATACACAGAGGAGATGTTTTTAATTGAAGGGGAGCATTTTACATATGAGTTTTCTGTTGATGATAGTATAGATGATTCTGTTGACCCATTCCGTTTTCAGATTGTATTTGGTGACGAAACTTTTAGCACGGATGAATTTGAGGATACTGCTTTTGCTTTATATCCAAATCCATCAAGAGGAGATTTTTCTTTATCAGGTAGAAATTTAACAGGAGCAACCCAAGTAGAGGTGTATAATCAGTTAGGTCAACAAGTTTTTGGACAAGCGTTTGATGCCAACGGTGAAATTAATGTGCAAACTTCAGGTTTAAGCACGGGTGTTTATATAGTTAGAGTTAAAACTGAAAACACACAAGAGTCATTTAAATTACAAATAAAATAATTATGAAAAATTTCAAAAATAGTTCATGTATAGCGCTGGTAATAATTTTATTTACTAGTGCAGGTGATGTTTTTGCAAGTGACTTTCCATTGCCTGGAGGTGATGGTGACACAGGCACTGGGATTGATGTACCTATTAATGGATTAATTTACTTAGCTATGGCTGTTGGAGGGTATCTAGGATTTAAAAATTTGAAAAGCATATATTAACAGAAAATATTTTATTATATTGACTCTAAACTTCTACTGTATTTTGTGGTAGAAGTTTTTTTGTTTTCAATTGTTTGTAATAAAAATTCTACTCACATGTAGTAATCTTTCTACGTTTTTAAATTGGCTGATTGCTAGTGTGTTATTTAATATTGCCAATTAAATTAATAATTATGAAAACAAATTTAGTTTTTTTTTTCTTTATGTGCATCCTAAGCTCAGGATTTGCCCAAAATGGTCCAGGCGGAGTAGGAGACTCTAGTACACTAAACCTTTGGTTGAAAACAGATAACCTTGATTTCAACAACGGTGATTTAGTCGATATCTGGGAAGACTCATCAGAAAACTCAAATGATGCTTTTCAGGCGGTTTCTGCTAATCGTCCTAGTTTTACATCAACCTCAAACCTTAATGGTTTGCCTGCATTGCAATTTGCTGGAGGAAACTCAACGGCAACAGGAGATTTTTTAAGAATACCTGGTTCTGCTACAAATTTCGGCGGAATCAACCAAATGAGTATATTTTCAGCTGTTCGCCCTGCAAATCTAGGTAGTCCTAATGCGCAGGCTATTATTGCAAAAAGAGAGAATCAAAGTTCTAGTGATTACTCGTTTACCTTATTTTTTTGGAGTGGTAATAGAACTTATGCTGATATTAACGGTACTGGAAATGGTCGATTAAATGGGGGTAATGCAAGTCAAGTTTCTAATAATAATAATTTTTTAATAGGAACTTCTTTTGATGCTACTCAACCTAGCAACAATCGTCAAAAAATTTACCGAAATGGAAGTTTAGCAACTACGGCTGAAAATAACACACAATCACAGGTTAATTCTAGTATTGCAGACTTAACTATCGGTAAACTCAATGTTTCTGATAATAGACATTTTGCTGGTCAAATTCCAGAAATTATTTTTTATAATACAGCCGTTAATCAAACACAGCGTAATATTATAGATAATTATCTTTCGGCTAAATTTAATATAGG
>PXFS01000109.1 GCA_003564185.1 Flavobacteriaceae bacterium | reverse complement strand
TTTTTTTATCAAAAAAACTATTTAAAAAATCATATTCAAAGTAAGGAATAGCCTGTGTTACATTCAGGTACTAATTAACCTTAATCCGCGTTAATTCTCAATTTCAAAACAGCAAGAGCAAGAGGTTCACACCCCTTGTTTGTTCTAATCGAATTTGGTTTTCATAAGGTAAAGTTTTCAGTAAGAGTTTTAGTTAGGATATTCTTCCAGGTCATGTTTACGTTAGATAGAAATCCGTTTCCAGATACAAGTGTTGTATTTGTATAAACATCCGTGGGGTAGGAGGTTAAACTCTAATCTCATAATTTTTTAATTTAGGACAAGAAAAGCTTAAAATATAGCTAAATTAATTAACTTTGTTGAAACGCTAAAAAGCCAAACCTAGCATGAAAAAAATAATTACAATAGGAATTTTACTTTTACTTTTAATTAATTTTAGTTCTTGTTCTAGTGATGATGATAGCCAACAGAGTTGTCTTGAGACTTCTATAATTATCAATATAAACGGAGATGTTCAAAGTTTTCAAGCAACAGGTCGTGCACTAAATTTACGTGAAAATGGCCATGAATTAACACTTAGTCTATCAAGGCATGTTAGTGAACCACATCAAGAACAATTTATTACGATCAAACTTCCCTTCAATAAGACTGGTGAAAATAGTATAAACTATTTTGTTTACCGTCAAAATATTGAAGGCTCTCGGATTGAAGGGGATTTTACAGATCATGATTTTCAAAGCAATGTTATTACTAATACTAATGAATGCTTTTACGCAACATTTTCTGGAAAATTAAATAATGATCATCAGGAAGTAACTATAAATGAAGGTGAGGTCATTTTTAAATATGAGGAACCATTTTAATCATTAGAATAACACTTCTATTAGCAACTCTTTATTTGCTAAAGAATAAAAATTTTATTGTTAAGATTTATGTCTTCGTGAATCGTAATTTTAAACATATCCTAATGCTTGAACCTCTATTTTTTATTAATCAGGGATTCAAATTACATTATTAAGGTACTCAACTCAAATATCCGAATCTAAACTATATTTATTCTTATAATTTAAAATGATAAATGGTATAAACCCTAAACACAAGCACTAATGATCAAGAAAATACTTCTATTTCTTTTACTATTATTTTATTTACCTAATTACGCACAATCTGATTGCTTCCAAAATGCAGAAGGTGATTATTGGCCTTTTCATGAACAAGAAAGAAAATTTCATGTTTCAGGGAGTGAATTCGTTATTTCATATAGTAAAGATAGTCTGGCACTAAATGGCAAATTTTATTTTCAGCGAACAAAACAACACAAAAACGGTAAAATAGAACATGATTACTTCAGAAAATCAAGAGGGGTTGTGTATCAATACAATCAAACCGCTAAAAAAGAAACCATAGTCATGCCTTCAAATTTAAAAAAAGGCGAAACTTGGGAAACGTTAGAGGGACATTTTAAATATAAAATAAAGGGTTTAAAAGCTAATTTAGAAACTCCTTATTGCGACTTTGATCAACTTTTAGAAATTGAAGTTGTTGACCTAAATAATAAAATTAAGTCACAGTATTTTTATAAAAAAGGTATCGGTCTTGTAGGCAAAAACGTTGATCAACATCCTTATTCTTTTATAGCTCCAGATGAAAAAGTCAAGCAAAAAGAATATACGGCTATAGGTTGCGAAAACATAAAAGATGAAGTTGATCAAAAAAAATGTACGAATTCAAAAATCGTAGAATTTCTTTTAAGCAATCTTGAAAATCCAACGCCAGAAGTTCATGGTAAAGTTATCTATTCAATAAGCATAGATGAGAAAGGCAAAGTTGACCAAGTGTCCGTAGTCGGTAATACAGGCGCTTCTAAAAAGCAAGTTAAAAGCGGCTTAAAAACGCTGAAAAAATTACCTCAATTTATACCTGCACATTCAGGTGAAAAACCTGTTAGAGTGATTTTAAACTTGCCCTTGTCATTTTAAATCAATAAGCACATTAATCTTTAGAACATTTAACTTCAACTTCTATTCATGACTCATCTTAGCACCTTAAGATTTGGTTTAATCGCATATTAGTTTACTTTTGTTCACAAGACAACTTTAATATTACCTTATCCCATGAAACCTATATATTTTATCCTGTTTATTTTATTTGCATTTGCTTGTAAAGAATCGAATACATCTCAACAAAATCAAGTTAAAAGAGCACCCATTGAATTCAAAAAAGAAGCTGAACTAGATATCTTGGATGAAGCCGATAATTTGATCATAAAATTAGATATTGAATTGGCAGAGACGGCTTACGAACAAGAAACTGGATTGATGTATCGCGAAAATATGGAAGCGCATCAAGGGATGTTGTTTGTCTATAATGAAGAAAGACCCAGACCAAGTTTCTATATGAAAAATACAAAAATCGCCTTAGATTTAATTTATTTAGATAGCGACTTTAAAGTGGTAGATTTCAATTTAAATGCGCAACCTATGGATGAAAATTTACTTTCTTCAAAAGTACCTTCTCAGTATGTTTTAGAGGTTGTAAGCGGCTTTGTAGATCAACACAATATTCAGTTAGGAACTAAAACCGAATTAAAGCGTCTTTAATTTTTTAATGCAATAACTTAGGCTTCTGCTTTTAAATTCAGTAAATTTGCTTCGCAAAATGCAACTATAAAAATTGGAGAAAAAAATAATTTTAGGCATAGAATCTTCCTGTGACGACACTTCCGCTGCAGTTTTTGAAAACAATATAAAGCTTTCAAACGTAATTGCTTCTCAAAAAGTCCATGAAGAGTTTGGTGGAGTAGTTCCAGAATTAGCTTCAAGAGCACATCAGCAAAATATAGTTCCCGTAGTTCATCAGGCAATAGAAAAAGCAGGAGTGAAAATATCTGATTTAGATGCTATTGCTTATACAAAAGGGCCAGGGCTTCTAGGTTCTCTTTTGGTTGGTTCATCTTTTGCTAAGTCTTTGGCCTACGCATTAGAAATTCCACTAATTGAAGTCAATCATATGCAAGCTCATATTTTGGCTCATTTCATAGAAGATGATGAACAAACTGCTCCCCAATTTCCTTTTTTAGGAGTAACCATAAGCGGTGGTCACACTCAACTCGTAGAAGTAAAGGATTATTTTACTATGAAAGTTATTGGCGAAACGCTTGATGACGCTATCGGAGAGGCTTATGATAAGTGTGGTAAAATGCTTGGTTTAGATTATCCTGCTGGTCCCAAAATAGACCAATTAGCCCAATTAGGAGATCCTAAAAAGTTTAGTTTTTCTAAACCTAAAGTAGAGGGGTTGAATTTTTCATTCAGCGGACTAAAAACAGCTGTTTTGTATTTCCTTCAACGTGAGCATCAAAAAAACAATAACTTCATCAAGGAAAACTTAAATGATATTTGTGCTTCATTTCAATTTACTGTAGTAGGTATTTTAATGGATAAAATAAAAAAAGCTGTTGCTTCTACAGGGATAAAGAATGTTGCTATTGGTGGTGGAGTTTCAGCAAATTCAGCCATAAGAAATGCGCTTTTAAAAGCAGAGGCAAACGGACAACTAAAAGCATTTATTCCAAAATTTGAATACTGTACAGACAATGCTGGCATGATTGCTGTAGTAGGATATTACAGTTTATTACAAAATAGAACAGCTGGAGTCAATTCCAGTGCACAAGCCAGATTACCTTTAACATAATAACCTATAAATAAAATCTCGAAGAATGAACAAATTATTATTTTTATTGGCCTTACTTACATTAAGTCTTTCAGCGGTTGCACAACCCTTATTATTCAATCAGCAGCATAATGATGCATTAGATTTTGGGCTTTCTGAAGATGAAATTGAAGATTACAATAGTAGAGGTTATTTAGAGGTATTCAACGAAGAAAAACATAATACAAAGCTTGCCAAACAACTTTTTAAAAAGAAAGTAGGTAAATCTCACACCCAAAAGGGAAGAACTGAAAATACAGTGTATACGGTAGTGGCTGAATCTAAAAATAAGCATTACCGAGTGGACTATATTTTTTTAGACGGTAATCAATATGATTATGAACAGATTCAAAAAATTAGAAAAAAAGTAAAAAAACTGCTTGATGATGGTGTAAAATTTGAATCTGTTGCAAGACAGTATTCCATGGATCAAAACTCAGCTAGGGGAGGAGATTCTGGTTGGTTTAAAAAGGAAACTACTATGGAAGATTTTTACCAAGCTATTAGCAATTCAAAGTATTTAGCCAATGAAGTTTTTGAAATTGATTTACCTGAAAAAAACTGGTATTACATAGTAAAGAAAAACTATACTCCAACGGCTTTAAATGAAATTTTGATTTTAGTAGAAAAACAACCGCTGAAATAATGCAACTTTTTTTTCAAAATATAAAAGCTAAAAAAGGGGATCAAATTTTAATGCACCCAACTGAGGCACGTCATCTTATAAAAGTATTACGAAAAAAAAGCGGAGATGAGTTAAAGCTCACCAATGGAAGCGGAGAACTATATACCTGCAAAATTATTAATGACCATCCAAAATCTTGTCAGCTTGAAGTACTAGAAGTAAACTTATTTCCTAAAGAAAGAGCTTATTACTTACATTTGCTTATTGCACCAACAAAGACGAATGATCGATTTGAGTTTTTTTTGGAAAAAGCTACAGAAATTGGTATTGACGAAATAACCCCAATTTTATGCGAACATTCTGAACGAAAAAAAATTAAAACTGAACGCTATCAGAAAATCTTGCTCAGTGCAATGAAGCAATCGCTTCAATACCATATACCAAAATTGAATGAACTTCAGCCCTTTACTGAAGCAATTGAAAAATTAAATGGAGGATGTAGATACCTTGCCCATTGTGAAGATGATCAAAAAAGTTATTTATTTGCAAGTTTAGATAACAAAAGAGAAAGTGTGATTCATATTTTAATTGGTCCTGAAGGTGATTTTTCTACAACAGAGATAGCTTTAGCAAAACAAAATAATTTTAAATCGGTATCTTTGGGAAAAACAAGACTTAGAACAGAAACTGCAGGTATATTTGCCGTTCAACAAGTCGCTACAAAATTCGAACAATGATTAAAAACATAGTCTTGATTATAAGTTGTTTTTTGTGCATGATTGTTTCTGCACAAGAAATAGCCTTATTGAAATATCAAGGTGGAGGAGATTGGTACAGTAACCCAACTTCCTTGCCTAATTTGATTGAATTTGCGAATGAAAATATTGGAACCAAAATTAAATCTACTCCCGCTACCGTAGAAACGGCTAGTCCAGCTCTGTTTGAGTATGCTTTTGTTCACATGACTGGTCATGGAAACGTATATTTTTCAGAAGAAGATAGAAAAAATCTTAGAAATTACCTTGAAAGTGGTGGATTTCTACATGCCGATGATAATTATGGAATGGAGCCTTATTTTAGAGAGGCTATTAAAAAAGTATTTCCAGACAAAGAACTAGTTGAATTACCTAGATCACATCCAATTTTTAATCAGATTTATGAATTTCCAAATGGGCTTCCTAAAATCCATGAGCACGACGGAAAACCACCACAAGCATTTGGCATTTTTGATAAAGAACGCCTAATGGTTTTGTTTACTTATGAGTCTGACTTAGGAAATGGATGGGAAGACCTGGATGTTCACAACGACCCAGAAGAAGTAAGACTAAAAGCCTTAAAAATGGGTGCTAACATTCTACACTACGTTTTTACCACTAATTAATGCATAAACAACTGCAACATCATGAAGTCAGATTTTGTCACCCCAAGCATAAGCTTGAAGTTAATGCCTGTCTAATTAGTTCACCAGCTAATTTAGGAAGTATTTTTAGAGTGGCTGAAGCCTTTAGTGTTGCCAAAATCTTATTATTAGAGGAACAGAGAAAAATTCTTTTAAGTAAACGATTTAAGCGGGTTGCTAGAAATACAGAAACAAAAGTAAAAACAGACTTCTACAATAATATTGATGAAAGTTTAATGGCAGCATCCAATCATCAACTTTTAAGAATAGGCATAGAGATTACCTCAGGCTCTCGTGCCATTCAAAACTATAACTTAAATCAATCTGTTCAATTGGTTATAGGAAATGAAAATACCGGTATACCAGATAATGTGCTTCAACTTTTAGATCATTTATATCATATTCCTATGTTTGGATCAAATTCAAGTTTAAATGTTGCACAATCACTAGGAATAAGTCTATTTCATTTAAGAAACTTAGAAGATTTAGATTTTAAATCCTAATCATCTTCTATTTTTACATAATTAATTAGCGTATTTTAAAGTTAAAATCTATTTTGTTTAACTTTTAACTTTGTTTTTTGAACAAAAACTCAAAATCTATTTTATTTTTGAATTGTTAAACAGAGTTATGGGAAATATTAAACAAAATTTCAGTATTAAGGATTTAGAACTACTTAGTGGTATTAAAGCGCATACCATTAGAATGTGGGAAAAAAGATACAGTATCCTTAACCCTGACCGTACAGAGTCAAATATACGTACTTACGATGTGTCAGGTCTACAAAAAATACTTAATGTAGCATTCCTAAATGAAAATGGCTATAAAATTTCTAGAATTTCAGAAATGAACAATGATGAAGTTACAGACTTAGTTCAACGGATTACAACAAGTAAAAGTAATTATGACAGGGCTATAAAGTCGATGAAAGTTGCCATGATGAATTTTGACCAGCCACTATTTTTAAAAACTTATGAAGGCTTGACAGAATCAAAAACTTTTCAAGAAATTTTTAATGATGTATTTGTTCCATTAATGTATGAAATTGGAATTTTATGGCAAGCGGGTACAATTACTCCTGCTCATGAGCAATTCATATCCAATTTGGTAAAGCAAAAACTTTTTATCAATATTGAGAAATTACAAACTAGTCAGCCCACAAGGAAAAACCGAGTGTTTGTTCTATTTCTACCAGAAGAAGAAATACATGATATTGGATTATATTACTTAAATTATGAATTGCTTTCTTACGGTTATAAAGTCATTTTTCTAGGCCAAAGTTTGCCTTTAAGTGATTTGGATTTTCTATCCAAATTATTTGAAAAAGTTTCTTTTGCGACTTATTTAACGGTTAAACCAGATAATATTGAAGAATTAATTATTAAACTGCACGAAAAAACAATTCAAAATCCAACTAGTGAATATTTTTTGTTAGGACACAAAGCAAAAGAGCTGTTGGAGAAAGGTGTTGATTTGCCTTCGGGTGTTTCAGCATTTAAAGATATCAACCAACTAACACGAAGTTTATAATGAATAAAAAAATTGCAGTAATAGGATCGGGTTTCTCTTCTTTAGCAGCTGCTTCTTACTTAGCTAAAGATGGGGCAGAGGTCCATGTTTTTGAAAAAAATGATAGCATTGGGGGTAGGGCTAGACAATTTAAAGCTGAAGGCTTCACTTTTGATATGGGGCCTTCATGGTATTGGATGCCTGACGTTTTTGAGCGCTTTTTTAATGATTTTGGAAAATCGGCTTCTGATTATTATCAGTTAGATAAGTTAGACCCAGCTTATTCTGTATATTTCGGAAAAGACGACTACATTACTATTGGAGATAGCCTTGAAAAAATTTATAAAGTCTTTGACGAAAAAGAGAAAGATGGTGCCCAAAAACTTAAAAAATTTATTGATGAGGCTAGGGATAATTATGATATAGCCATTAAAGATTTAGTATATAAACCAGGCTTATCACCACTAGAATTAGTGACTCCTAAAACGATTAAGAAATTAGGTCAGTTTTTTGGAAATATATCCAACGATGTTGATAAAGAATTTGAAAATGAGCAATTACGTCAAATTCTTAAATTCCCGGTTTTATTTTTAGGAGCAAAGCCCTCAGCAACACCATCATTCTATAATTTCATGAATTTTGCTGATTTTGGCCTTGGTACTTGGCACCCAAAAGGTGGGTTTTTTCAAGTCATTTCAGCCATGGAAAGTTTAGCTAAATCATTAGGAGTTACTCTTCAGACCAATGCTAATATAGAGGAGATATTGGTTGAAAATGCTAAGGCGGTTGGAATTTCTGTTAACGGAGAACAACATAAATTTGATGTAGTTCTTTCTGGTGCAGATTATCACCACACAGAAACCTTGCTACCCCAAACCTACAGGCAATATTCAGAGGAATATTGGAAAAAAAAAGTTTTTGCACCATCCTCTTTATTGTTCTATCTAGGGATAAATGGAAAAATTGAAGGTTTAAATCATCATAATTTATTTTTTGACACTGATTTTGAACAACACGCCAAAGAAATTTATACAGATCCTAAGTGGCCTACAGCACCTTTATTCTATGCTAATTTCACCTCTAAAACTGACTCTAATACAGCCCCAGAAGGTATGGAAAATGCATTTTTCTTAGTTCCCTTAGCACCAGGTCTGGAAGATACTGATGAGTTGAGAGAAGAATACTACGAGAAAATTATGGAAAGATTTAACGAAATTACAGGTATTAATATCAAAGATAAAGTTATTTTTAAGCGAAGTTTTTGTGTAAACGATTTTGTTAATGATTATAATTCATACAAAGGCAATGCATACGGAATGGCGAATACATTATTGCAAACTGCCTTTTTAAGACCAAAATTAAAAAGCAAAAAACTAAAAAATATGTATTTCACTGGGCAATTAAGTGTTCCTGGTCCTGGAGTTCCCCCTTCATTAATTTCAGGAAAGCTTGTTTCCCAACTGATTCAAAAAAATTAAAATAAAAAACTACAGCTATGAAATCAATTTTTGATGAAGTTTCGAGATCGTGCAGTGAAAAAGTGACTAATGCCTACAGTACCTCTTTTTCTATTGCAACTAAACTACTTTCACCAAGTATTCGACAAGACATTTATAACATTTATGGTTTTGTAAGATTTGCTGATGAAATTGTTGATACCTTTCATGATTATGACAAAGAAATTTTATTTCAACGTTTTGAAGACGACCTTAATCATGCGCTTGAACATAAGATTAGTCTTAATCCCATATTGAATTCTTTTCAAGAAACTGTACATAAATATCAAATTCCTTCAAATTTATACGAGGCCTTTATGGATTCTATGAGGAAGGACTTGTACAAATCAGAATATACTACCAAAGAAGATTATGAAAATTACATTTACGGCAGTGCAGATGTGGTTGGTTTAATGTGTTTGAAAGTCTTTGTAAATGGTGATGATCAAATGTATAATCACCTGAAAGATGATGCCAAAAGCTTAGGTTCAGCATTTCAAAAGGTAAATTTCCTTCGTGATTTAAAAGCTGATTATGAAATTTTAAGCCGATCATATTTCCCGAATGCGAATCTTGAACAACTAGATGAAGCAACAAAAATTGAAATTATTGAAGAAATTGAAGCCGATTTTGCAAAAGGTTATCGAGGTATTGTGCAGTTACCAGTTGAAGCTAGGCTTGGTGTTTATACTGCTTATATCTACTATTTGCGTTTGCTGAAGAAATTAAAATCTACACCTTCTTTAGAAATAAAAAATACCAGAATTAGCGTTCCTAATTACGAAAAAGCAGGCTTATTAGCTAGGTCTTTTATATCTTGCAGATTAAATTTATTATAGTTAAACTTATGGAGTTTTTAATTTGGATAGGTATTTTCTTAGCGAGTTTTATCGTTATGGAATTCATGGCATGGTTTACTCATAAATATGTTATGCATGGATTTTTATGGGTTTTACATAAAGATCATCATCTAAAAGACCACAAATCTTGGTGGGAAAGAAATGATGTTTTTTTTATCTTTTATGCAGCTATTAGTATGTTCTTTTTTATGTCTGGATTAGTTCCCTATGGGAGTGCAATTGGCGGAGGAATAGCAGCATATGGATTTACATACTTTATGGTTCATGATATTTTTATTCATCAACGCTTTAAACTTTTTAGAAAAGCAGATCATTGGTATGCTAAGGCAATAAGAAGAGCGCATAAAATTCATCATAAGCATTTAGGAAAAGAAGACAGTGAATGTTTTGGAATGTTAGTTCCACCACTTCGCTTTTTTAAAAACAAATAACCGCTTATGAACCAACCTACAGCTCATATAATTGGAGCAGGTATTGCTGGAATTGCAAGTTCAATACGTCTCACAAAATTGGGCTACAAAGTTCATGTTTTTGAAGCAAATCCACATACAGGAGGAAAACTTCACGCCGTTGAGCAGAATGGCTACCGTTTTGATTTGGGTCCCTCATTATTCACCATGCCACACCTGGTAGATGAATTATTTGAACTTTTTGATGAAAACCCAAAATCCTATTTTGATTACATTAAAAAGAAAAATTTATGTAATTATTTTTGGGAAGATGGCACTCAATTTCAAGTAAAAGATAGCTTAGCTAAATTCATTGAAGAAGCGCATATCACTTTTAACGAACCAAAAGCAAAAATTGAAGCTTACTTAAATCGCAATAAACTAAAATATGATTTAACCCAAGAATTATTTCTTGAAAAATCACTTCATAAAGCAAAGACCTTTTTAAGTGTTTCTACTTTAAAAGCTATATTTCAGATGTATAAGCTTCACTTAAATGATAGTTTAAATACAACCAATCAAAAATATTTCTCCAATCCTAAGCTTATTCAGCTTTTTAATCGTTATGCCACTTACAATGGCTCTTCGCCATATAAAACTCCAGGAATTATGTCTATGATTTCACATTTAGAAATGTATTACGGTACGTTCTATCCTAAAGGAGGTATGCATCAGATTTCTCAATCACTTACTGAATTTGCCAAATCTAAAGGCGTTGAGTTTCATCTCAACTCAAAAGTTGATCACATTGTAACGGATAGAAATCGGGTAAAAGGCTTAGATGTTAAAGGACGGTTTTACGGTTCAGATTTAGTAGTTTCCAACATGGATATTTTTAGTAGTTATACAAGCTTACTAAAAGAAGCTAAAAAACCTAAAAAAACACTTGCTCAAGAAAGGTCAAGTTCTGCCTTAATATTCTATTGGGGAATAAAAAAAGAATTTCCTGAATTAGATTTACACAACATTCTTTTTTCTGATAATTACCAAGCAGAATTTGATGCTATTTTCAATCAAAAGAAAGTGTATCATGATCCCACCATTTACATTAATATTACGTCAAAAGAAGAAAAAACAGATGCACCGCCTAATTCAGAAAATTGGTTTGTGATGATTAATGTTCCTGCTAATTACGGGCAAAATTGGGAAGAAATTAGAAGCACCCTTAAAAAGCATGTAATTGATAAAATCAATCGAATTCTTGGAACCGACATAGCTCCGTTAATTGAGACGGAATATGTATGGGATCCAGTAGAAATTGAAAAATCAACTTCTTCACACAGAGGATCCCTCTATGGAGCTTCAAGTAATGATCAAATGGCAGCCTTCTTAAGACATCCAAATTTTTCAAAGCAATTCAAAAATCTCTATTTTTGTGGTGGATCTGTTCACCCAGGTGGAGGTATACCACTCTGTCTATTGTCTTCAAAAATTGTGGCTGATTGTGTTTTAGATTCAAATCATGAATATGTTTAAAAAGGATATATTTTTAAAAATTGCAATTTTTATTCTTTGGCTCTTTCATGTTTCAGGAATTTTTGGAATAAGTTTTGGTAATTTCGATTGGTTTATTGAACGAACCGGACTTAACTTATTAGTCATGTTTATTGCTTTGATTTTATTTTTTAAAATCGATTCAATTAAGAAAGTAAGTCTATTTGTTGGATTGGCCTTAGGAGGAATCTTTTTTGAGTATATAGGGGTTAACTATTCATTGCTTTTTGGCGATTATGAATACGGTGAAAATCTTGGTTACAAAATAGGTGGAGTACCTTTATTTATTGGCATTAATTGGGCACAATTAACTTTTATCTCTGGAGCAATTGCTAATCGTATTCATTCCAATTGGTTGATTAAATCGGCTATAGGAACTAGCTTAATGCTTGTTTTGGATATATTGATGGAAAAAACAGCACCCGTATTTGATTTTTGGGAATTTCAAGGTGGAGTTGCTCCACTTTCAAATTATATTGCTTGGGCAATTATTGCCTTAGGATTCAATATTATTTTTCAATTGCTGAAAATTAAAGGGAACTTTCAAATTAGTTTGCATATTTTTCTAGTTCAAATTGTCTTTTTTACCTATTTCTATGCCTATTTCTAAAAAAAGATATATCATAATAGGCGCTGGAGCCTCGGGCTTACATTTAGCCATACAAATGGCTAAGTCTACCTTTTTTAGAAATTTTGAAATAATTATTTTAGAAAAAAATCAAAAAAATAAAGCCGATAAAACCTGGAGCTTTTGGGAAAAAGGAAACGGAAAATGGGACCATATTACAAAAAAACAATGGGACTTAGGCGATATTTATGCGCAAGGAAAGCGCGTAGAAATGCAGCTGAAACCCTACCGCTATAAAACGATATCTTCTTTAGCTTTTTATAATGAAGCCAAAAAGATACTTTCAACTCACGATAACATTTTATGGAAGCAAGAAGAGGTAAAAACTGTTGAACCAAAATCAGCTGAAGTGTTGGTTACTACCGATTCAACTACTTACTTAGCCGATTATGTTTTTGATAGTCGTTTACCTGATATTAATCGAATCAAGTCTCAGGATAAAAATTTAATTTATCAGCATTTTCTAGGTTGGGAAATTGAAACAAAAAACCCTGTTTTTGATTCCAACTGTTTTACTATGATGGATTATCGTATTAAAGATGGTGAAACTACAAGTTTTACTTATGTTTTGCCATTTTCAGCCAATAGAGCATTAATTGAATTTACATACTTTTCTCCTACAATTGTTTCGACTAAAGTTTATGAGGAACATCTAAAAAAATACATCAATCAAATATTACAACCAAAAGACTATACATTGATTGACATTGAAAAAGGAGTGATTCCAATGTCAACTTTTCCATTTGAAAATGATCATTTGCCACTTGTCCAAAAAATAGGGACTGCAGGGGGTTGGGTGAAGGCATCTACAGGTTATTCATTTAAAAATGCAGAAAAAAAATCACTAGAAATAGTTACCTTAATGACTAAAGGAATTTCACCTAAAAAAATTAAATCACCTTTAAAATACAGGCATTATGATGATATTTTCTTGAATGTTTTACATGAAAAAAATCATTTAGGAGAGGAAGTATTCTTCAAGCTATACGGAAAAAATAACATTCAAACATTATTTAGATTTTTAGATGATGAAAGTAGTTTTTTTGATGACTTGAAAATAATTAGCTCTGTGACTTCTATGGGCTTTATAAAAGCTTTTGGTAATCACTTAAAAAGCCTGTAGTTTATTGAATTCATTAAAATCAAAATCCTCTACATTAAACTATTTTTACAAGAATTCGTCTAAAATTAATAACAAATAATAAACTAAAAATTATGCGACTAATTTTAACTGGATTTTTATTGTTCACTATTTACAATTTAAAAGCACAAGAAAAAGTTGATTTCTTTGATTTATACTTTGATGAAACAGAAAACTTTGATGCTAACATAAAAACTCCAGAAGAATTTTTAGGCTATGTTCCTGGAGAACAACACCTATCCCATGATCAATTAGTGTATTACTTCAACTATTTGGCTGATACTTCACCAAGACTTCAAATTGAAAACAGAGGTACAACTTATGAAAATAGACCCTTAATTTTGCTTTATGCCACTTCAGCAGAAAATCAATTAAATCTAAATGAAATCAAAGAAAATCGCAAAAGCGTTGAAAAGGGTGAATTGATAAATGATTTTTTAGTGCTTTATCAAGGTTATTTAGTTCATGGAAATGAGCAAAGTGCGGTTGGAGCGGCCTTAATTTACGCCTATTATTTAGCGGCTTCACAAAACCCTAAACTATTAGAAGTTTTAGATGAAACTATTGTTCTCCTTGATCCATCCCTTAATCCTGATGGTCAACAACGTTTCTCTAATTGGTTAAATCAGCATAAAAGTGAGTACAAAAATACAGATCCACAAGACCGCGAACACCGTGAAGTTTGGCCCGGAGGCAGAACCAATCACTACTGGTTTGATTTAAATCGGGATTGGCTACCTATTGTTCATCCAAGTTCACAAGCAAGAATTAAAACTTTTCAGGATTGGAAGCCACATGTACTTACAGACCATCATGAAATGTATCCCAATTCCACTTACTTTTTTCAACCAGGAATCCCTGATCGTACGCATCCATTAACCATGGATAAAAATCAGGAGTTAACAGCAAAAATAGGGGAGTACCACGCTCAATTTCTAGATAATGAAGGTAGTTTATACTACAGTAAAGAAAGTTTTGATGATTTTTACTACGGAAAGGGTTCTACTTACCCTGATATTAATGGAACTATCGGTATTCTTTTCGAACAAGCCTCCTCAAGAGGTTTGCATCAAGAAACCGACTTTGGTGTTTTAAGTTACCCATACACTATCAAAAATCAGTTATTAACCTCATTTTCTTCATTGTATGGTGCTTACGAATTAAGAGATGAATTAGCTCAATACCAGCAAGAATTTTATAAAAAATCACTTGAAGCATCCACAAAAGCTTATATTTTTTCTAAGCCAAAAGACGACTTTTTGACTTACGAACTAGCTAAAAAGTTAACACATCATGGCATTGAAATCTATCAACCTAAAGAAAATTTGAGAGTTAATGGAACAGATTTTAATGCTTCTTCAAGTTTTGTGATTCCAAAACGCCAAGCACAAAGTCAATTGGTAGAAGCTTTTTTTGAAGACCGAACAGAATTTAAAGATTCTTTGTTTTATGATGTTTCTGCTTGGAGTTTTAAACATGCCTACGGACTTGATTTTGAAACCACCGATTTTTCCATGTCGGTGGAGCCTATAGAAGATTTTGATTTATCAAAACAAATGAAACCTAATAAAAGCAAGTATGCCTATTTAATTCATTGGGAAGATTACCAATCTCCAGCAGTAGTTTATCAGTTAATGCAAGCAGGTTTATTTATACAGTTTTCAACGAAAGAGCTTGAAGCTGATGGAGAAAAATTTGCAAGAGGTAGCTTGTTGCTTCCTATTCAAAATCAGAAGCTGAATGCGGATGAAATTTATGAGCTGGTTTTAGAACTAATGAAGAAATTTCATGTAAACATCAAATCTGTAGATTCAGGAAATACAAAAGGGATTAATCTTGGAAGTCCAAATTTTAAGTCGTTAAAACAACCAAAAATAGCCATGTTGGTTGGTGATGGTATCTATGCAAACGATGCTGGTGAAATCTGGTATACACTAGATTATTTGTATCAAATGCCAATTACAAAATTAGATGTAAACGTTATTTCAAGGCATGATTTATCAAAATACACTCATTTAATTGTCTCTAATGCCTACGGAAGTTTTTTAAATTCTAATGAAACTTCAAAAATTAGTGATTGGGTTGAAGCTGGAGGTCATTTAATTGCATTTAGAAATAGCCTTAACTGGTTAGAGAGTAGTAGTTTACTTAATGTTGAACGTAAGTCTAATGAGTTGGATGCCTCTGGTGTTAATTATGAAAATCGGAGTGCCTTTTATGGAGCTCAACGCATTGGTGGAAGTATTTTTGAAGTTGAATTAGACTTAACACATCCTTTAAATTTCGGATTTCAGAACAACAAAATTGCAAGTTTTAGAAATACTAGTATTTTTTTAGAAAAAGATGATAAGGGTTTCAATAATCCAGTAGTGTATTCAAATGAGCCTTTATTAAGTGGATATGTTAGCGATGAAAGTTTAGCCTTATTAAGAAATACTTCAGCAGTAAAAATTCAAAATACGGGAAGAGGTAAAGTAATTTATTTTACAGACAACCCTTTATTTAGAGGTTATTGGAAAAACACGAATAGATTTTTGATGAACACATTGTTTTTTTCTTCGCAGTTTTAGTAATGGATTTGAGACTTTATGTTTTAGGTTGTCATCTAATCTTATGTTAAAGATAAGCTTTGTTTGTTTTGGTCGAATTAAGTTTAATGCTCAAAGTTTCAGTACTTATGAAGAAGTGCAGTAAATCATTCAAAAAATTATTCTTTGTCTCATTTTGGGCTGGAATAATTTTGCTTTCTTCTTGCAATACAAGAAAGGCACTGGATGCATTTTGGGGAATTACTTTTCAAAAGACACTGAATGTTTCAAAAGCTAATCTTACAATCTCATCCTGTTCTGCTTCATTAGAAATTTATTCCCTCAATGAAATTATTGAATTTCAATCTGATGAAGATGTTGATGTAGATTTTCAGTTGAATTTTTCTGATTTTTTAAGCTTTCAGGCTTTAGAAAAAAATCACTTTGGCTCGTTAAATAAGGGCGCAATTGAAATTAATTCACCTCCTTTTTATATTCAATATCAACGACTCAAAATTCCTGCATAATTGATTTGATTTTCTGTTATCAACAAGCATTTTAAGCTTTGTTGTTGTTTTTCTTATTTCAGTTATTTATCAATCAAATTTTTAAAATTTACAATTATGCAGTTTTCTTATATAAAAAAATCAGATTTTGATACTTCTGCTTTATTCACTTTAAGTTTTCGATTAGTTATAGGATGGACTTATTTTTCTGCCTTATGGCGTAGAATGGTTTTGGCCGATAAGTTAGACCCAGAAATAGCGGGCTACGTAGGTCATAAATTTAATCATTTTTTACCTAACGCACTAGGTATTCAATGGTTTATAGAGTACTTACTTCTTAATCCAGATATTCTTTGGTTGGTGATGTTTGTATTTACCATTGTGGAAGGAGTTTTTGGATTATTTTTAATGCTTGGCTTATTTACAAGGCTAAGTAGTTTTGTTATAATCAATTTAGCTTTAGGAATTTTATTATCTGCCGGATGGATTGGAACCACATGTTTGGATGAATGGCAAATAGGAATTTTAGGATTAGCTGGCGGACTAAGCCTTTTTTGGTCGGGTGGCGGTAAGGTTTCTTTAGATCATTATTTCTTTGCTAATCGCTTAAAAAGAAACTTGTTATTCAATTGGTTTTCATCAGGTGTTTTAGCCATACATGCCAACAAAGTCAAAAAAATAAGTATTGGTTTAGCGGTTTTTGTTTTAGGCCTGTCTTTATTTACCAATCAATATTTTCATGGTGGAGTTTGGGGCGACTTACACAATAAATCTGTACGACCTAAATTAGAAATCAGTCAGTTAACCAAGCAAACCAATACTTTAAGCTTTGAGTTATTTCGAGTAGAAGGAGTTGATGTGTATGGCTCATTTTTAATAAAGATGGAGGCATTAGATAAAAAAAATCAAGTGCTTGAAGAAATAAAATACGAAGAGTTTAAAAAGGCAAATGTACTTGAAATTGACAATTATTATATTTCAAAAGTCAGGCCAAAAAGTCATGCTTTGGTTATTCCTTTAGGAAGTAAGGCAGGTATAACTTGGCCACTTCAAAGTGATGTTATTCAAGTAGTTGATAAAATACGCTTAACCGATGTTAGTGGAATTACTTGGGAATTAAACTATTACGATTAGAAACCAAAGATAACTTTAAATTCAATATGGCTTTTGCTTTAAAAAAGCTTATTTTTGTCTGCAAATTAAATAACAATTAAATGTCTTCAACACAACAATTACAAGATTTTGTTACGCAAGTTAGGCGTGACATTTTAAGACAAGTACACGCAGTTAATTCAGGTCATCCAGGGGGCTCTTTGGGCTGTGCAGAATTTTTTAGCGTGCTTTTTCAAGAGGTATTGAATGCTTCAACAGATTTTGATATGGACGGAAAAGAAGAAGATTTGTTTTTCCTTTCAAACGGTCATATTTCTCCTGTATATTACAGTGTATTAGCACGTTCTGGATATTTTCCTGTGCAAGAATTAAATACTTTTAGAAAGTTAGATTCACGTTTACAAGGGCATCCAACAACGCATGAAGGTTTACCTGGGGTTAGAATTGCTTCAGGCTCATTGGGCCAAGGAATGTCGGTTGCTATTGGTGCAGCCTTAACCAAAAAACTTAATGGAGACCAACATTTGGTGTATTCGCTTCATGGAGATGGTGAATTACAAGAAGGCCAAAATTGGGAAGCTATTATGTATGCTGGTTCTCATGGAGTTGATAATTTAATTGCAACTGTTGATTACAATAAAAAACAAATTGATGGGGCTACAGATGATGTTCTTCCTTTAGGAAGTCTTCGTAAAAAGTTTGAAGCTTTTGACTGGGATGTAATTGATGTAAAAGAAGGAAATAACCTAGAAGCCATAAGAAATGCTTTTAAAGAAGCAAAAGCAAAAACAGGAAATAAAAAACCTATTGTAATTTTAATGCATACGGAAATGGGGAATGGTGTTGATTTTATGATGAATACTCATGCTTGGCATGGTAAAGCTCCTAATGATGAGCAACTAGAAAGTGCTTTAGCTCAAAATCCAGAAACCTTAGGCGACTATTAATTATTTAACCAACAATTAAACAGATAATTATCTTAAATATATTTTCAACTATTGAAGAGAAATTAAGGTTTATATCGGTTTAAAAAATTTATTGAAAAGATGAAAACATACGAAAATACTGGAAGTAAAGATACAAGAAGTGGTTTTGGAGCTGGACTAACAGAATTGGGTAAAACCAATCCTAACGTGGTTGCACTCTGTGCCGATTTAACAGGTTCATTAAAAATGGATGAGTTTAAAGCTAATCATCCAGAACGTTTTTTTCAAGTAGGTATTGCTGAAGCCAATATGATTGGATTAGCCGCAGGGATGACCATTGGAGGTAAAATCCCATTTACGGGAACTTTTGCTAATTTCTCAACAGGTCGTGTATATGACCAAATTAGACAAAGTGTTGCCTATTCTGGGAAAAATGTGAAAATTTGCGCATCACACGCAGGAATTACCCTTGGTGAAGACGGTGCAACTCATCAAATTTTAGAAGATTTAGGCTTGATGAAGATGCTACCAGGAATGACGGTGATTAATACTTGTGACTTTAACCAAACCAAAGCAGCAACTAAAGCTATTGCAGCACATAATGGTCCTGTTTACTTGCGTTTTGGAAGACCAAAAGTAGCTAACTTTACTCCAGAAAATCAAACTTTTGAAATTGGAAAAGCAGTTCATTTACAAGAAGGAACAGATGTTTCCATAATTGCTACAGGCCATTTAGTTTGGGAGGCATTAGAAGCAGCAAAAAGACTTCATGAAAAAGGAATTACTACTGATGTAATTAATATTCACACCATTAAGCCTTTAGATGAAGCAGCGATTATCAATTCAGCTAAAAAAACGGGTTGCATTGTAACTGCCGAAGAGCATAATTTCTTAGGTGGATTAGGCGAAAGTGTAGCTAGAACTTTAGCTCAACATCACCCAACACCACAAGAATTTGTAGCTACACAAGATACGTTTGGTGAAAGCGGAACTCCAGCCGAACTTATGGAAAAGTACGGATTAAATGCAAAATCAATTGTGGAAAAAGCAGAAAAAGTTATCGCTAGAAAATAGTTGTTCTTTTTAACTAATTACCAAAGCCTGAAAATTTATTTTTAGGCTTTTTGGTTAAAATGAACTGTTTTTCAAATCATCATATTAAACCCAACTTATGCAGTATAAGGCGAAGAATGAGCTGAACTACCTGCATCTATTCGGGTTGACCCCGATTAACTTAGTCATTTATTCATTTGAAGCAATTATAATTAATAAATTGGGTTAAACTTTTACAGTAATTTTGAAATAATCTTAAAATCCTAATTTTTTGTCAATGAGATATAAGTTATATATATTATTTTTCGCTTTCGCTTTAATAAGCTGCAAACAGCAATCACAAGAAAATCAAGAAAAAACACAAACAAAACATCCAGACCAAAGTGCTACTTCACAAAATTCATTGGATTGGGGAGGAACCTATCACGGCGAATTACCCTGTGCTGACTGCACTTTCATTCTCACTTCAATTAGTATTAATTATGATGAAAGTTATGTATTGAAAACCAAGTATGTAGGAAGCGAAGATGAAAAAGAATTTGTGCAAAGAGGAAAATTTGAATGGATTGATGGAATGTATATTGAGCTTCAAGGAATAAATCAAAAAGAACAACCTACGCTTTATAAAGTAGAAGAAAACCGCTTGCGACAACTGGATCTAGAAGGGAATCCTATTGAAGGTAAATTAGCTGATAAATACTTGCTTTTTAAAGAGTAGGAAGATAATCTTAATATTTCCCTATGAAAGTTTAGACTTCAAAATTTTATTTTTGTTGTAAATAGCATATATGAAAGCAACCTACGCAAAATATATTTTGAATTTTAAACGACCAAGTGGAACATCAAGAGGTGTTTTAAAAACGAAAGAAACTTGGTTTATTCAACTTTCTAATGGAACTCATGCTGGGATTGGCGAATGTGGAATTTTAAGAGGGTTATCTATTGATGACCGTCCTGATTATGAAGAAAAACTAAAATGGGCCAGCGATAACATTCACTTAGGCGAAAGGGAACTGCTTCAGCAGTTAGTAGAATTTCCTTCCATACAATTTGGGTTAGAAACCGCTTTTCGTTCGTTAAAAGCCCATCAAAAAACCAATGACGCTTTTCAACTTTTTCCATCTAATTTTTCGGAAGGAAAATCAGGAATGAAAATCAACGGACTCATTTGGATGGGGGAATTTGATTTTATGAAAGAACAAATTCAGCAGAAAATAGACCAAGGTTTTACTTGCATCAAAATGAAAATTGGGGCTATTGATTTTGAAAAGGAAATTCAATTATTGAAACAAATAAGGAGCCATTTTTCAGTTGAAGAAATCGAATTACGAGTTGACGCAAACGGAGCTTTTCATCCTGATGAAGCATTAGCAAAACTTGAACAATTAAGCGAATTTGATTTGCACAGTATTGAACAACCTATTGAAGTTGGTCAATTTGAAAAAATGAATGAGTTGTGCAGAAAAACTCCTTTACCTATTGCTTTGGATGAAGAATTAATTGGTGTTTTTGATGCACCAAACAAAAAGAAACTTTTAGATGAAATCAATCCGCAATACATCATTCTTAAACCCAGTTTAATTGGTGGTTTTCAAGGTAGTGAAGAATGGATTCAACTGGCTGAAGAAAGGAATATTGATTGGTGGATGACCAGCGCTCTAGAGAGCAATATTGGACTTAATGCAATTGCTCAATTTACCTATACCAAACAGGTAACTATGCCCCAAGGTTTAGGAACAGGGAGCTTATATACCAATAATTTAGAAAGTCCTTTGACTATTAATGGAGAAGAAATTTGGTACAATTCAAAAGCTAGGTGGGCACCATTTAATGCTTTATTTGAATGAAAAAATTTATATCAATAGTTTGCTTTTTAATGTTCAACATAGGCTTCAGTCAGTTTGAAATTGAAGTTGAAGGCGCCCTTGGATTTCAGGCCTATAATGATGTTAGAGTACCCAATGAAGGAGGAACAAAAATCGATTTAACCGATGATTTCAGCGTTCGTCAGCCTGTTATTCCTTTTCGTGCAAGATTAACTTACACCTTCAACAAAAAAAATCACATTAGCGCTTTGTATGCTCCATTAAATGTATATTCTTCTGGCATTGCAGAAAACGATATATTTTTTGAAAATACGCAATTTTTCACCTCCGATTTTATAAATGCTTCATATCGTTTTAACTCCTATCGTTTAAACTACCGCAGGGATGTCTGGAAAACCGATAAATGGTATTTAGGTCTTGGTCTTACCGCTAAAATTCGAGATGCTAAAATTCGACTTCGGAATGATGAGCTTTCAGACCAAACAACCGATTTAGGATTTGTGCCCTTAATTCGATTTTACTTGACATACACCAAGAATCAGCATCAAGGAATTCTTGAAGGAGATGGATTATTTGGTCCTGTGGGAAGAGCTTTTGATGTGTTTACGGGTTATCAATATAAATTTAACGAACGCTTAAGCGGTAAAATTGGCTATCGATTTATAGAAGGTGGTGCAGATGTTGACCAAGTTTACAATTTTACATGGATTCATTTAGCCACAGTTGGTCTAAATTATAAATTTAACTAATGGATTTAATTACAGGATTAACTTACTTTTCTGCTATATCATTTATCATTTATGGGTTTCGATCGTTGACTACAGAACATATGAAAGATGAATTTGAACGTTACGGACTTAAACAATTTCGTGTTTTGGTTGGTTGGCTTGAAATTGTTGGAGGAATTGGCCTTATAATCGGCTTATATTTTACTCCACTTTATTGGATAGCATCGGGAGGTCTTTTTCTACTTATGATTTTAGGTACAGGAACACGAATCTATATCAAAGATCCACTGCCACAGACGTTACCAGCATTTGTCTTTATGTTAGTAAATGGGTATTTATTTGGTGCAGCAATCAATATTTTTTAGTTAGAAGGTAGATATTTTTTATCTGCATAAAATGGACCAAAAGGTAAAACTGAACAAATGGCTACAATTCCTAACACTTTAAGGCTCCAATTTAGTTTTTCATACATCCAATAAGCTCCAAGTAAGTATAAAACAAATAAGATACCATGTGCCATTCCAACAACGCTAACATATTCTGGCATGTCCCAAATATATTTTAAGGGCATTGCAATAAACAAAAGCAACAAAAAAGAAACTGCTTCTAAAAAACTTACAACTTTAAAAATCTTAATACTTGTGTCCATATAAAAATTTGAAAATGCAAATTTACATTTCAAAATAAGGACTGCATTGCTTTTCACTTCTTTTTATAAAATTATAAGTGATGTAAAATTCAATTTTGTAAATTTACATTTTCAAAAACATAAAATAAATATTGAACAGTAATGCATTAAAAGTCAGATGCTCATTTTTCAACTAACTTTTACTTGTTTCTTTCAATCAATATAAAATTACTAATGAAAATACTTGTTACCGGCGGTTTAGGATTTATAGGATCGCATACTGTAGTCGCTTTAATTGAAAAAGGCTACGAAGTTTTGATTATCGATAATCTGTCAAACTCTTCTCTAAGTGTACTGGGAGGAATTACGAAAATAACTTCGGTTACTCCAAATTTTACTAAGTTGGATGTTCGTGATAAAATTAAATTACGTGAATATTTTGAACGTAATCATGATATTGAAGGTGTAATTCATTTTGCAGCATCTAAAGCCGTTGGCGAAAGTGTTGAAAACCCACTTCTATATTATGAAAATAACATTAATGCTTTAGTACATTTACTTAATGAAGTTAAAGTCCTTGAGCACCAAAATTTTATTTTCAGTTCTTCTTGTACGGTTTATGGACAGGCAGATGAATTACCTATTACAGAAAACGCACCTGTTAAACCCGCCGAGTCGCCCTACGGAAACACTAAGCAAATAGGAGAGGAGATCATTAAAGATACAACAAAAGTAAATCCAAATCTCAATGCTATAGCTTTGCGGTATTTTAATCCCATAGGCGCTCATTCTTCTGTGGAAATTGGCGAATTGCCCATTGGCGTTCCGCAAAACTTAATACCATTTATCACTCAAACAGCTATTGGAAAAAGAGAAAAACTTTCGGTTTTTGGAAATGATTACCCAACTGAAGACGGCACTTGTATTAGGGATTACATCCACGTAGTAGATTTAGCTGAAGCGCATATTATTGCTTTGGAACGCTTGATGAAAAATAAAAACAAATCGAATTTTGAAGTTTTTAATTTAGGAACTGGACAAGGAAATTCAGTTTTAGAAGTGATTAAAACCTTTGAAGATGTAGCAAACCAAAAATTAGCCTGGGAATTTGCAGACCGAAGACCAGGAGACGTTGTTTCTGCTTACGCTGAAACCACAAAAGCCAATAAAGAACTAGGATGGAAAACAAAATATACTTTAGCTGATGCATTGAAAAGTGCTTGGCAATGGGAACTTAAATTAGCAAATAAATAAAATAATATGGCAGACGATAAGAAAATAATTTTTTCGATGTCGGGAGTTACCAAAACTTTCCCAGGGGCATCAAAACCTGTTTTAAACAATATTCATTTAAGCTTCTTTTACGGTGCTAAAATTGGAATTTTAGGACTCAATGGGTCGGGTAAATCTACTTTGATGAAAATCATTGCAGGAAAAGAAACCAATTACCGTGGTGATGTGGTTTTTTCACAAGATTATTCGGTTGGTTTTTTAGAGCAGGAACCCGAGTTAGATGATGAAAAGACAGTCTTGGAAATTGTAAAAGAAGGAGTGGCGGAAACGGTTGCTATTTTAGACGAATACAATAAAATCAATGATGATTTTGCCTTGCCAGAAGTCTATGAAAACCCTGATAAAATGCAGAAGCTTATGGATAGGCAAGCTGTTTTGCAGGATAAAATTGACGCAACTAATGCATGGGAGTTAGACAATAAACTAGAATTAGCCATGGATGCCTTGCGTACTCCGCCTTCCGATCAGAAAATTGGAGTGCTTTCAGGAGGTGAACGTAGACGTGTGGCTTTATGTAGATTGTTATTACAAGAGCCTGATGTATTGCTTTTGGATGAGCCTACCAACCATTTGGATGCAGAATCGGTGCATTGGTTAGAACATCACCTACAGTCCTATAAGGGAACCGTAATAGCTGTAACTCACGATAGGTATTTCTTAGACAATGTAGCGGGTTGGATTTTAGAATTAGACCGTGGTGAAGGTATTCCTTGGAAAGGAAATTACTCTTCTTGGCTAGAGCAAAAATCGAAGCGTTTAGAGCAAGAACAAAAACAAGAAAGCAAGCGTAAAAAGACCTTAGAACGTGAATTGGAGTGGGCTAAAATGTCGCCTAAAGGAAGACAAACCAAGCAAAAAGCAAGATTAAAGAATTACGATAAACTTCTTAATCAAGACCAACAAAAGTTAGATGATAAATTAGAGATTTATATTCCTAATGGACCGCGTTTAGGAACCAACGTAATTGAGGCTAAAGGCGTAAGCAAGGCGTATGGAGATAAGCTTTTGTATGACGATTTAAATTTTAGCCTTCCACAAGCGGGTATTGTTGGAATTATTGGTCCAAACGGTGCGGGTAAAACTACCATCTTCCGAATGATTATGGGTGAAGAAACTCCTGATGGAGGAAACTTTGAAGTGGGTGAAACGGCCAAAATAGCATATGTAGATCAATCCCATTCCAATATTGACCCACAAAAAACCATTTGGGAAAATTTTAGTGATGGTCAAGAGTTGATTATGATGGGAGGGAGGAAAGTGAATTCCAGGGCCTATTTGAGTCGCTTTAATTTTAGCGGAAGTGAACAAAACAAAAAAGTAGAAACCCTTTCTGGTGGAGAGCGTAACCGACTTTATTTAGCCATGACCCTAAAAGAAGAGGGGAACGTCTTGCTGTTGGATGAACCTACTAACGATTTAGATGTAAATACACTAAGAGCATTGGAAGAAGGATTAGACAATTTTGCAGGATGTGCAGTAGTTATTTCTCACGACCGTTGGTTCTTGGATAGAATATGTACACATATTTTAGCCTTTGAAGGCGATTCTCAAGTTTATTTCTTTGAAGGAAGCTTTAGTGATTATGAAGAAAACAAAAAGAAACGATTAGGCGGTGATATTATGCCTAAACGAATCAAGTACAAGAAGTTGACACGATAATTAATAAGGTTGATTGAATGTAAGGTAACAGCTGAGTTGATTTTTATCGACTCAGCTTTTTTAATCCTACTAAAATAGGCTAATTATTTCAATTAGTGAGTATAATATTTCTATATATGTTTAATTTAGAAACACTTAGTAGAGACCAATCAAAAAACGAAGGAAAGTTAGTATTTTTTGTAAAAATTAGTATCTTTCCGCATCATTAAGACCTATGAGCGAACAAACAAAGTACACTGAAGATAACATCAAATCCTTAGACTGGAAAGAGCATATAAGAATGCGTCCAGGAATGTATATTGGTAAATTAGGTGATGGATCTAGCGCAGATGATGGAATATATATATTACTTAAAGAAGTATTAGATAATTCTATTGACGAGTTTGTGATGGGAGCAGGTAAAACCATCGAAATTTCCATTCAAAATAACCGAGTTATTGTTCGTGATTACGGTAGAGGCATCCCTTTAGGCAAAGTGGTTGATGTGGTGTCTAAAATGAATACAGGCGGTAAGTATGACACCAAAGCCTTTAAAAAATCGGTAGGACTTAATGGGGTTGGTACAAAGGCGGTTAACGCACTTTCGGATTATTTCCGGGTAGAATCTACACGTGATGGAAAATCTGTTGCTGCTGAGTTTGAAATGGGAAATCTTACCAATGAAGAAAAATTAGAAGAAACTTCTAGAAGAAAAGGAACTAAGGTAACTTTTATTCCTGACGAAACTATTTTTAAGAAGTATAAGTTTCGCATGGAATACATTGAACGTATGATAAAAAATTACGTTTATTTGAATCCTGGGCTTAGTATTATTTTAAATGGTGAAAAATATTATTCAGAAGAAGGACTTAAAGACCTCCTAGGAGATGGAATTAAAGAAGAAGATCGTCTTTTTCCAATTGTTCATTTAAGAGGAGATGATATTGAAGTTGCCCTTACTTACAGTAAGTCTCAATATTCAGAAGAGTATCATTCCTTTGTGAATGGTCAACACACCACCCAAGGTGGAACGCATCTAACAGCCTTCAAAGAAGCCATTGTGAAAACGGTAAGGGAGTTCTTTGGGAAAAATTATGATCCCAGCGATATTCGAAAATCTATTTCTTCTGCCATTTCTATTAAAGTAATGGAGCCTGTTTTTGAAAGTCAGACTAAAACAAAATTAGGTTCAACAGACATGGGAGGAGATAAGCCAACAGTAAGAACCTACATTTTAGATTTTGTAAAACGAAATTTAGATAACTACTTTCATAAAAACCCAGATACTGCTGATAAATTACAACGGAAAATTTTACAGGCAGAACGTGAACGTAAAGACTTATCAGGCATCCGAAAATTAGCAAGAGAAAGAGCTAAAAAAGCAAGTTTACATAATAAAAAATTACGGGATTGTAGAATACACTTAGCAGATGTGAAAAAAGAAGGGTATTTAGACACAACCTTGTTTATTACCGAAGGAGATTCTGCCAGCGGAAGTATTACCAAATCACGAAACGTAAATACTCAAGCGGTATTTAGTCTAAAAGGAAAGCCATTGAACTCCTACGGATTAAGCAAAAAAATTGTTTATGAGAACGAAGAATTCAACTTACTTCAAGCGGCTTTAAATATAGAAGATTCGCTTGAAGACCTTCGTTATAACAATATTGTGATTGCAACAGATGCCGATGTTGACGGTATGCATATTCGGTTATTAATCATTACATTTTTTCTTCAATTTTTTCCAGAATTGATTAGAGAAGGGCATTTATATATTTTACAAACTCCTTTGTTTAGAGTAAGAAACAAAAAAGAAACCATCTATTGTTATTCTGAAGAAGAGCGTAGAAATGCCATAAAGAAATTAAATGGAAAACCAGAAATAACAAGGTTTAAGGGATTAGGAGAAATTTCACCTGATGAATTCAAACACTTTATAGGTGAAGATATTCGCTTAGACCCAGTAATGCTTGATAAAGAAAAAACCATAGAAGAATTACTTCGTTTTTACATGGGAAAAAATACACCAGATCGCCAAGAATTTATCATTGATAATTTAAAATTAGAGGTCGATTTAGTTGAAGAAATAGAAGATGAGATTAACAAACTATAGTGCGGTTAGACTTATACCAGGCATCTACTATTTTGGCTTGGTTACACTCTTTTTGATTGTGTTTTTAAACTACCAGTTTCAAGACACCTTATTTCCTGATGCCATTTATTATAGGATCTCTATTTCTGGTATTTTCTTTATCATGGTTTATGTTTATTTTGGAGGGAAATACTTTGAATATGACAGTGATGGGAGTTTAGTTTCAATTTCAAATAGAGGAATTATATTATCTAATTTTCTTAATTACAGAACCCGAGAGATTGAAAAAATAAAAGAAAATATTTGTGATTATTACATCTATAATTTTTTTATCTATAAAAGGTTAGTTATTTGCACAAAATCAAAAAAAGGTTTAAAAAAATATAGATCAAATATTACTTTTTTAAGCCCACAAAAAATTCGTTATATCAAGCAATCATTAAGCCGAATAATAGAAGAAAATAAGCAGTTATAACCTATGAGTGAAGAAAATACATCACCCGATAATTCCTCTACAAATGAAGAACTAATCAAGGTTTCTGGAATGTACCAAGATTGGTTTTTGGATTATGCATCTTATGTAATAATGGAGCGTGCTGTTCCTGCTTTAGAAGATGGTTTTAAACCGGTACAGCGTAGGATTCTTCATTCCATGAAAGATTTAGATGATGGTAGATACAACAAAGTTGCTAATATTGTAGGGCATACCATGCAATATCACCCACACGGTGATGCAAGTATTGCTGATGCCATTGTTCAATTGGGCCAAAAAGACTTGCTTATTGATACCCAAGGTAACTGGGGAAATACCCTTACAGGTGACCGTGCAGCTGCATCTAGATATATTGAAGCAAGATTATCAAAATTTGCTTTAGATGTTGTTTTTAACCCTAAAACCACACAATGGCAACTTTCTTATGATGGAAGAAAAAATGAACCTGTTAATCTTCCTGTAAAGTTCCCAATGATTCTTGCTCAAGGAGCTGAAGGAATAGCAGTGGGGTTAAGCACACGTATTCTTCCCCATAATTTTATAGAATTGATAGACGCTTCAATTAAGCACCTTCAAGGAAAAAGATTTACACTTTATCCTGACTTTCCTAGTGCCGGAATAATGGATGTTTCTGAATATAATGACGGAATGCGTGGGGGTAAAGTGAGGTTGCGCGCCAAAATAGAAATTTTGGATAAAAAGACCTTAGTGATTAATGAGATTCCTTATGGTACTAATACAGGAAGTATTATAGATTCTATTCTAAAAGCCAACGATAAAGGAAAGATTAAGGTCAAAAAAATTGAAGATAATACATCTTCTAAAGTAGAAATTCTTATTCATCTTCCAACAAATATTTCACCCGATAAAACTATTGATGCTTTATTTGCTTTTACTCAATGTGAAACTTCAATTTCTCCTTTAGCATGTGTGATTTATGAGGATAAGCCTCAGTTTTTACCCGTTTCTGACTTACTTAGAAAAAGTACAGACCACACAGTACATCTTCTTCAACGCGAATTGGAAATTGAACTGGATGAATTAGAGGAAAAATGGCACTTTGCATCTTTAGAACGAATTTTTATTGAAAATAGAATTTATCGTGATATAGAAGATAAAGAAACTTGGGAAGAAGTTTTGAAAGCTATTGATGATGGGCTTCAACCACATATTCAGCATTTAAAAAGAGCCGTTACAGAAGATGACTTAATTCGATTAACAGAAATAAAAATTAAAAGAATCTCTAAATTTGATTTAGATAAAGCACAACAAAAAATTGAGGCCTTAGAAGAAGATATTGAGCAAGTCAAAAACAATCTTGCTCATCTAGTAGATTATGCTATTTCTTATTTTGAACGATTAAAGTCAACCTATGGAAAAGACAAAGAGCGTAAAACTGAAATCCGACCATTTGAGGATATAGAAGCTACTAAGGTTGCTATTAGAAATGCTAAGTTGTATGTGAACCGAAAAGAAGGGTTTATTGGCACCTCATTGAAAAAAGAAGAATACGTAACCGATTGCTCCGATATTGATGATGTAATTTGTTTTACAGAAGATGGTACAATGATGGTGACCAAAGTAGATTCAAAAACCTTCATTGGAAAAAACATCATTTATGTAGGTATTTTTAAAAAGAAAGACAAGCGTACTATTTATAACCTAATTTATCGGGACGGTAAAAAGGGAAATAATTATATGAAACGCTTTGCCGTTACTTCCATCACAAGAAATAGAGAATACAATGTTGGTCAAGGAAAAGCGGGTACAAAAGTTCTCTATTTTACAGCTAACCCTAATGGTGAAGCCGAATTAGTGAGTGTTTATTTAAAACAAATAAAAGGAGTTAGAAAAGTAAAATTTGACTTGGATTTTGCTGAATTAAAAATAAAAGGAAGAGGGGTTAAAGGTAACCTTGTAACCAAGCAACCCATCAAAAAAGTAGAATTAAAAGAGGAGGGGGTTTCTACATTAAAACCTAGAAAAATTTGGTTTGATGAAACGGTAAAACGATTAAATGTTGATGCGCGTGGTGAGTTATTAGGGGCATTTAGAGGTGAAGATCGAATTTTAATCATCACTCAATCTGGAGTTGTTAAAACCATACGTCCAGAACTAACAACCCATTTTGAAAATAACATTATAGTGATGGAAAAGTGGAATCCTAAAAAGCCTATTTCAGCAGTTCACTATGAAGGCGAAAAAGAACGCTTTTATGTAAAAAGGTTTTTTGTAGAAAATGAAGAAAAAGAAGAAAATATTTTAACTGAGCATAAGGATTCCTATTTAGAATTGGTTTCAACCGATTGGATTCCTCAAATTGAAGTCGAATTCACAAAACAGAGAGGAAAAGAGCGCAAGCCAAATGAAATTGTAAATTTGAAAGAATTCATTTCTATTAAAGGCATTACCGCGATGGGCAATCAACTAACTCCTGAAAAAGTGAATAACATCAATTTAATGGAACCAATACCGTTTGAGCCAGAAGAAAACAAACCGGCTGATGATGTTGATGTAGTTGATCAAGAGGAAGTAAAAGTTAAATCTAATCACGAATCTCAAGCTAGCTTGTTTGATGATGTAGATGAGAACTAAATCAACTGAAATATTACTAAGGCAGCCTTTCTACATAAGTATTCTAGCAGGATAATACCATTTATCAATTGAAATTACTGGTATAAATTTCTTAACCCTTTCTAATTTCTAGGGCATATAAGGCAAAACTCCCTAACCAGTGTGCTCCTTCATAACTATCACCAAACAAATTTGGGTAGGTTTTTATGAAATGGAAATCACCTATTTCCTCTAAGTGCTCTAGAGATTGATTTTTTTTGCTAAGTTCGTATAAATTCCAAGCCCTAGAAAAATTTAGTCCGTCTAAATGAACAAGCTTACCATCTTCGCGGTCACTTACTTTTGCATAAGTCAAATAAAAATCCTGCTCTAAAAGTTCGGGTAAGAACTTTTCTAACCAATTATTAAATTGTGAATTTGGATGGATTTTTGACATCAGCCTAGCTTCTTCTAGACATGGCGACAAAAAATCAAATCCACTTGGTTCCCAAGATAAGGGACACGCAATGTCATTATCGTAATATAGTAAAGCTCTTTCTTTAATTAGATTTTCAAACTCCTTTTCTTCAAATTCTATAGCATAATCCAACATCAAATTTAAAGCAAAAGCTGTATTTGAATGCTCACCAACACGAATAGGATGATTTAATTTTGGGAGAAATTCTTCGGTTTTCTGCTGAAGCAACTTCACCAATAGTGTTAGATTTTCTAACAGCTCAACTGCCTTTTCATTTTCCCAAGAATGTAATTCCGTAGCTAATTGAAATAGCCATGCCCAGCCGTAAGTGCGTTCAAAACTGGAATTGTTTTTAGTAGAAAAGAATTCTACCTCACGTTCAATATTTTCTTTGCTTAAATTAGTTGTTAACTTTTTAATGACTTCATGAGCTTCAGGTAAATCTGGAAAGTTCTTAAGAAGTACTATTAATGACCAATGTCCATGTACGGCAGAATGCCAATCAAAACAACCATAAAAACTAGGATGTAACTGGCTAGGTACTTTAACATCTTCATCAGAATTATAAACTACAGAAGTTTTGTACGGATATTTCTGATCAATACATTGCAGAGGATTTTCTACCAATAAGCTAGCTTCTTTTTGATTCACTTTAGGGAATTCCATTTTTAAAGCCTCATCCAATTTATCTTTTGTCTCATTTTGACATGAAATAAAAAATAATAGTATACACGGAATCAAAAATGATTGAAATAACTTCATTTTGTTTTAATGTAAAAATAATCAGTTTTCATCGACTTGCAAGCATATTGATACTATAAATTAATTCTGTTGTAGATTTAAATTAATTGCGGTTTCAATAAGTGCAAGATGTGAATAGGCTTGTGGAAAATTACCTAAAAGTCGCTTGCTTTTAAAATCAATATCTTCACTAAATAACCCAAGATGATTGGAGTAACTTAATAATTTATCAAATAGTTTTTTAGCCTCATCTTTTTTTCCAATGGCCTGAAGACTATTGATGTACCAAAATGTACAAATGGTAAACGAAGAACTAGGAAGCCCAAAATCGTCTTTGTTTTTGTAGCGGTATAACAAGCCATCATTCAATAACTCTTTCCCAATGGCTTCAACGGTACTAACAAATTTAGGATCTTTAGGATCTATAAATTGATAGCTCTGCATTAAAAGCACAGAAGCATCTAAATCAGTTGAAAAGTAAGACTGAGTAAATGCGTTAACATCATTATTCCATGCCTTTTCATGAATCTCATTCTTGATTTCCTTTTCTAAATCTTTCCAACGGCTAAGTTTTGAAGATTTTCCAAGAAGTTCAGACACTTTGATAGCCCGATCTATGGCTACCCAACATAATACTTTTGAAAATGTAAAATGTCTATTTTCATTTCTAAACTCCCAAATTCCTTTATCTGGTTCTTGCCAGTGCTTTCCTACAACCCATGCAATACCTTTGGTAATATCCCAAAGCTGTTCAAGATTGGCTATATCCTTTCCGTACTTAACAATTTCTTGGTGAATAACATCCATCAATATGCCGTAAATATCGTTTTGTTTTTGAGAAAAAGCAGCATTTCCAATTCTTACCGGTTTTGAATCTGCATAACCTGTTAAATGGTCTAAAAACTTTTCTTCAAGATTTTTTTCTTTATCAATACCATACATGATTTGAAGCTTTTCATCTTTGTTGGGTATAATATCTACAATAAAATCTAAATATTTCTTAGCCATCCGCTTATGTCCTAATTGAGAAATGACCTTAACCACCATAGAGGCATCTCTTATCCAACAAAAACGGTAATCCCAATTTCTAACTTCACCAATAGTTTCTGGAAGTGAGGTAGTTGCAGCAGCTAATATAGCGCCTGTTTTATCATAACTAAGAAGCTTTAAAGTTAAGGCACTTCTATTTATTTCATCTTGGTACTCAGGGTATTTAGGGTTTTTAGCAATCCAATCTCTCCAATAAATATAAGTCTTTTCTAAATTTAAATTTACATAATCAAAATTTGGCTTTTCAATTTTTTCATTGTAAGAGAGTACAAAATAAGTGTTGTTAGGTAATTCAATAGTATTTTGTTCGATAACATCTGTATGAGATAAATTAGTATATAAAAAAGTAGTATCAAACTTTTTATCTTCAGTCAAAGCCACAATAAAATTAGATTTATTGAAAATTTTAGTTTCACCACGTGCATAATTTAATCGGGGTTCAAAAACAATTTTTACTTTTGGAGATCCCGATAATACATTAATAGTCCTTATGATTTCCGGTGGAGAATGAAAATTCATTTGTTCATTTCTATACCGAGGCATAAAATCGATGACTTCAAATGAGTCAGTAGAATTAGTAAAAATAGTTTTAAGCAGACAAGTTTCCTTGATGTAGCTTTGATGAATTTTATAAGATTTATCAACTTTAATACTGAAGCTTCCACCTTTTTCATTGTCTAATAGTTTTGCAAAAACTGAAGCTTCATTAAATTTTGGCAAGCATAACCAGTCTATAGAGGCGTCATCATTGATAAGAGCTGCAGATTGGCAGTTTCCAATTATACCATAATTAAGATTTAATGTCATTTTATGTTTTTTTGAAAAATAAAATTATAAATTTGAAACGAATTCAAAAAATAATTTATTGAAATTTAATTTTTATTATGAATAAGACAATAATTGTTTCTAATAGATTGCCTCTTCAAATTGAAATTGATGGTGAAAATATTAATGCTATTCCAAGCGTAGGAGGTTTGGCAACAGGCTTAAAATCAGTTCATAAAGAAGGAAATGGCATTTGGATTGGTTGGTCTGGACTTGTGAAAGAAGAAGTTCCCAAAAATTTAAACAGTAAAATTCAAAAGGCCATCAAAAAAGAAAAATGTGTTGGTGTTCAATTAGATCAAAAGGAAGTTGATCGCTTTTATTATGGCTTCAGTAATAGAGCGCTTTGGCCTTTGTTTCATTATTTCATAGATTATACAGAATTTAGAAAAAAAACTTGGAAAAGTTATATTCAAGTCAATCAAAAATTTGCTAACGAAATAATCAAAAATGCAGATGAAGGTGATGAAGTTTGGGTACATGACTATCAACTTTTGTTAGTACCATCAATGGTTAAAAAGAAAAGGCCTGATTTATCTATTGGTTTTTTCCTTCACATTCCATTTCCCTCGTATGAAATATTTAGAACATTCCCTGTACGTAAAGAAATTCTTGAAGGTTTAATGGGAGCTGATTTAATAGGATTTCATACGTATGATTATGAGCGTCATTTCTTAAGCTCAATAAAACGAATTTTAAATTTAGACGTTCAGTTTAATGAAATAAGATTTGGAGACAGATTGATTAAAGTTGATTCTTTTCCTATGGGAATTGATTATGATAAGTTTGAATCCTCAGCCAAATTACATCATGATGGTAATAAGACAAATAAATCTGAAATTCAAAAACGATTAGATCAGCATCTTTCTACACCAGGCACAAAAATGATACTTTCTATAGATCGTTTAGATTACACCAAAGGAATTCCTAATAGAATTAGAGCCTTCGAATATTTTCTAAAAAAATACCCTCAATATCAAGAGAAGGTCAGATTAATTATGTTAGCAGTTCCATCAAGATCTAAAGTGCCTCAATACCAAAAATTAAAAAAAGAGACCGACGAACTTGTTGGACGTATTAATGGGGAGTTTTCTACAGTAAGTTGGACGCCTATTTGGTATTTCTACAGGTCTATGCCTTTTGAAAATTTAATAGATTTATACACTTCTTCAGATATAGCCTTAATTACCCCTGTAAGGGATGGTATGAATTTAGTTGCCAAAGAGTATGTGGCTACAAGAATTAATGAAGATGGAGTATTGTTATTAAGTGAAATGACAGGAGCATCAAAAGAACTTGATGAAGCTTTACAAATCAACCCTTTTAGTCTAGAAGATATAGCTAAAAATATACATTTAGCACTTTCTATGAAAAAGAAAGAGCAAAAAAGAAGAATGAAAGTTTTACGAAAAAGAGTGAAAAGGTACACAGTAGAAAAATGGGCTCAAGATTTTATGAACTCTTTTCAACACGGGAGAAAGCAATTGTCTGAGCGAATAAATGCCGAATTGATCAACGAGGATACCCTTATAAAATTTAAATCTATTTGTAGTGATACCTCCAAAAAGAAAGTTTTCTTTTTAGACTATGATGGTACTTTAGTAGGTTTTAAAAACAACCCAGAAGATGCTAAACCAGATCAACAACTTCTTCATTTAATAGAACAACTCGCTAAAATGAGAAATACAGAAGTTGTAATAATAAGTGGTCGTGATAAAAAAACACTTAATGCTTGGTTAGGGCATTTACCGGTGAGTCTTGTATCAGACCATGGTGTGTTTTATAGACCAAAAGAGGAGAAATGGGAGATTATGGAAGTTTTGAAAACAGAGTGGATGCAAAATGTACTTCCTGTATTAGAAAAATTTGTTGATAGAACTCCAGGTAGCTTGGTTGAGCCGAAGAAATATTCGCTGGCTTGGCACTACCGCAAGGTAGATGCTGAACTTGCCCAAAAACGACTTATTGAAATCAAAACTGTTTTAAATAGCTTTATTTCAAATACTGATTTAACTATGCTTGATGGAAATAAAGTGATTGAAATTAAAAGTAGTAAAGTTAGCAAGGGTAGGGCTAGTTCACAAATTCAAAATCAATTTAATTTTGATGAGATATTTTGTTTTGGAGATGATTGGACCGATGAATTTATGTTTGAAGATTTACCGGAGAAAACCAATAGTGTTAAGGTAGGACTTCAAAAAACGAAGGCAAAGTATTATGTACACTCACCTGAAGAAGTAAGACGAATTTTAAAATACTTAATTTCTTAAAATAAAAATCCCAAACTTTAAAGTTTGGGATTTATGATTTGTTTGGATATAACAATTTAATTGTAAACCAAGTCGAAACGATCAAGATTCATAACTTTATTCCAAGCCTTTACGAAATCTTTGACAAACTTTTCTTGAGCAGTCTGCGCTGCATAAACTTCTGCTAAAGCTCTTAATTCTGAATTAGAACCAAAAATTAAGTCTGCTCTAGTAGCTGTCCACTTTACATCTCCCGATTTTCTGTCTTGGATTTCAAACACTTCTTTATCTTGATCTACAGCAGAGGCTTTGTTATCCATACTTAATAGATTGACAAAATAATCATTTGTTAAAGCTCCCTTTTTATTGGTCAAAACACCATGGTCAGAACCATCAAAATTAGTCCCTAGTACTCTCATACCGCCAACTAATACTGTCATTTCAGGTGGCGTTAAGGTTAATAAATGAGCTTTGTCAACTAAAAGTTCTTCCGTAGAATAAGAATATTTCTGTTTCTTGTAATTTCTAAAGCCATCTGCAATAGGTTCAAGCACATCAAAAGACTCTACATCTGTCATATCAGCAGTAGCATCCATTCTTCCAGGTTGGAAAGGGACTTGAACATCTACACCAGCATCTTGTGCAGCTTTTTCAACTGCAGCGTTACCAGCTAATAGTATTAAGTCTGCCATTGAAATGCGCTTATCTCCTTTAGCTTTTCTATTGAACTTTTTTTGAATTTTTTCTAATTCAGTGACTACTTTATTTAATTGCTCTGGATTATTTACCTCCCAATTTCTTTGTGGTTCAAGTAAAATTCTTGCCCCATTTGCACCACCTCTTCTATCTGAATCTCTGTATGTTGAAGCAGAAGCCCAAGCAGTTGAAACCAATTCACCAACACTTAAACCTGTAGATAAGATGTCTTTCTTTAATTGTTCTACATCTGCATCAGATACTAGTGTATGATTTAGTTTTGGTATAGGATCTTGCCATATAAATTCTTCCTTCGGAACATCAGGACCTAAATAAGTAGATGTTGGTCCCATGTCGCGGTGGATTAATTTAAACCACGCTTTAGCAAATGCACGCTTAAATTCATCTGGATTTTCTAAAAATCTTCTTGAGATTTTATCGTACTCAGGATCCATCCTCAATGCTAAATCAGTTGTTAACATATATGGCTTTTGATATTCGCCTTCATTAAATGCGTGTGGAATGATAGCTTCTGCATCTTTAGCTACCCACTGATGACCTCCAGCTGGACTTTTCATCAATTCCCATTCGTACTTATACAAAAAAGTTAAGTAATCGTGACTCCACTGAGTAGGAGTAGAGGTCCAAGTAACTTCCAATGGAGAAGTAATAGCATCAGCACCTTTACCAGACTTATATGAGCTCATCCATCCTAATCCCATTTCCTCTATATCAGCAGCTTCAGGTTCTGGCCCTAAGTGCTTATCTTCAGCAGCTCCATGAGTTTTACCTAAGGTATGTCCACCAGCAGTTAAGGCAACTGTTTCTTCGTCATTCATTCCCATTCTAGCAAAAGTTTCTCTTATATCTTTAGCTGCTGCAACTGGATCAGGCTCTCCATTAGGCCCTTCTGGGTTAACATAAATCAATCCCATTTGTACGGCAGCTAGTGGTTTTTCTAATTCTCTACCTTCAGAGTAGCGCTCATCTTCAAGCATTTCAGACTCTGGTCCCCAGTAAACATCTATTTCAGGTTGCCATACATCTTCGCGTCCACCAGCAAAACCTAAAGTTTCGAATCCCATATCTTCAAGAGCAACATTACCCGCCAAAATCATTAGGTCAGCCCAAGAAATTTGCTCACCATATTTTTGTTTAATAGGCCATAAAAGGCGTCTTGCTTTGTCTAAGTTGGCGTTGTCAGGCCAAGAATTGATTGGAGCAAATCGTTGTTGCCCTGCTCTTGATCCTCCACGACCATCTCCAGTTCTGTAGGTTCCAGCAGAATGCCAAGCCATCCTAATAAATAATCCCCCGTAGTGTCCAAAATCTGCTGGCCACCAATCTTGTGAATCGGTCATAAGTTCTTTTAAGTCACTTTTAAGTGCTTCCATATCTAGTTGACTAAAAGCATCAGCATAGTTAAATTCTTCACCCATAGGGGTAGATTTATTTGAGTGTTGCCTCAAAATATCTAAATCTAGTTGGTTTGGCCACCAGTCTTTGTCGCCTAGTTTTCTTTTTTTACCGTCCTCATTATTGGTAGCTTCTTTTGTTTCATCACCATTTCCTGATGAAAAAGGACAAGAACTAGCATCCATAGAGGGTTGAGCTGCAAGTGATAAACTTGTTATCAAACTCAACGATACTACTAAATTTCTCATAGAATATTATCTTTTAAATAGTTATTAGTACAAATATATTTGGTTAAATGTAATTAAAATTAATGTTCTTATTTTATAAAATTATCCAACAATTAGAAAAAACTATTAATATTAAAAATTTAATAAGTTTATGCTATAGTTAGAAAAACTATAGATTTAATAAAAAGGGTTTTAAATTATATTTAGGTAAGAATTAAATACCTTGTAAAATTTGTTGTTTCATTTTTTTATCAGCAGGTTCATCTGAAATCCAAATTGCAAATAATGCTTTTTTAAAGTCAAAGCCTTCTATTTTGCCTAAATAGTTTGAATTTCTATATACATAAGTATATGAGGTATTCCCATTTTTATAAATCAAATCAATACTATCTCCAGGTTGGATGTCTTCTTCAAAAAAATCAACTAATTGATCTATTCTTTTTTGCAAAGGCTCTAGACCGTTTTCTGCACCTTTTTCAAAACCTTCCTCCAAAGCGTCAATTATACGTTTATTTGAAACTAGACTTGAAATAATCTGTAGTCTAAGTCCCATATTTTGATCTTTTTCTATTAAGTCTTGAGATATTTTTTGATTTTCTTTTAAATAAATGCCCCCAACATACATGCTCATCCACATAAAAGTTCTTACACCTGCACCTTTTAATTCTAAATTTACATTTTCTGCGGTAAGTCTTTTTGGAATAGTTGTTCCTTTAATTTCATATTGTGCATTTAAATTAGTGAAATGAATCAAAAAAGCGAATAAAAAAAGTTTAATGTGCATGTGTTTATTTTAGTTTTCTTTTTCGCTTCAGTTTGTAAATAGAAGCATTAAGTTCAAAGCCTAATAGGAAGATATTTGAATTGAGCCAAATATAAAAAAGTAAGATTAGAAGCGCTCCAATAGAACCATAAATTTTATTATAACTAGCAAAATTTTCGATATATATAGAAAATAAAAAGGTTGTCAAAATAATCAAGAGTGTTGTAAAGAAAGAGCCAATGGAAAAGAACTTTGATTTTTTACTTTCTCGAGTCCCAAAATAATAAACTATGCTTATACCAATAAAAAGCATAAATATTAAAATGGTTGTTCTTCCCCATTTAATCCAATATAAATCATCTAAATAAACTCCCATATCTTTTAAATCGTTAATAATATAGGTGAGGTAGATTGCTGAAATTACAGTAATAAGTAATAGTACAGCAATTATAATAGAGACAAACATGGCAATTAAGTATTGTCTGATGATACTTCTGTTAAATTCTGTATGGTAGGAATATTCAAAACTTGTAAATATGGCATTTACACCATTTGACATCAAAAAAATGGAAAGTATAAAAACAAATGAAAGTAATCCAGCTCTTGGATTATTGGCTATATCATAAAAAATATCTTCAAAAAAACCTGATGTTTGTGGTGGCAACAACTCTTCAATAAAGTATAATAATTCTTCTTGAAAATCATCTATAAAAGTTATAAAAGGAATTAAATTCAGCAGAAAAAGTAAAAAAGGAAAAATCGCAATAAAAAAACTAAATGCTATAGAGCTAGCTCGACTGGAAAAGGTGCCTTTAATAATACCGAATGTATAAAGTTTTAAAAGCTCATAAAGGCTTAATCCTTCGGTTTTTGGCAACTTAATTCTTTTTGTAAAAGCTGCAATTTGACCGATTACTGGAATGCTACTTATAGTTTCATCAATAGCGTCTTTAGCCATAATTTAAATTGCTTTTAAACTCATATCTTTATTATGAACTGAATGAGTGAGTGCACCGCTTGAAATAAAATCTACACCACATTCTGCATATTTCCTTGCAGTTGCTAAAGTAATTCCACCTGAAGATTCAGTTAAACATCGTTTGTTAATTAGTTTAACCGCATCTTTGGTTTCTTGGTAAGTAAAATTATCAAGCAGAATTCGGTAAACTCCACCAGCACTAAGTATAGCTTCTACTTCATTCAAATCACGTGCTTCAACAATGATTTTTAAATCAAGCTTGTTTATATCTAAATAGTGTTTTGTTTTTTCAATAGCTTTCAACATACCCCCAGCAAAATCTATATGATTATCTTTTAGCATAATCATGTCATACAATGCAAATCTGTGATTAACTCCTCCACCAATTTTAACGGCCCATTTCTCCAAAGCTCTAAAGCCTGGAGTGGTTTTTCTTGTATCTAAAATCTGGGTTGAAGTACCTTCTAATTCATCAACAAATTTTCTTGTTTTTGTAGCAATAGCACTCATGCGTTGCATAGTATTTAAAACTAAGCGCTCTGCTTTTAGGATTTCTTGGCTACTAGCTTCAATAGTAAATGCGGTTTCCCCATTTTTAACAGCATCTCCATCTTTAACTAAAAAATCAATTTTATATTTTGAACTTACTTTTTTAAAAACTAATTCGGCAAATTCTAATCCTGCAATAATACAATCTTCTTTTACCAAGAGCTGTGCTTTTCCTTTTGCTTCAGCTGGAATACATGCCAGAGAAGAGTGATCACCATCACCTATATCTTCTCTTAAAGCATTCTCAATTATTAAATCTATTTCTTTATTTAGTTGCTTTTCACTTATCATTTTTTGCTTTATTTAGGTTCACTACCTAGTTAGACAAAAATACATTAATTTATTGGGTCAAAAAATACTAAACCACAATCATTATTTACTTTAAAAAGTAGGTAGTAGGAAAAATTTAAACTACTTTCTAAATTTAGACATAACCCACTTTTCAAATTCAACCACTATAAAAATAGAAACTCCTATTACAAAAGGATATAGCCAAAATTCAATTTCAATTGGAGCTGAGTCAAATAACTCATTCATAAACGGTGCGTAAACAAATAGCAGTTGTAATAAGGTAAGTAAGCCTCCTGCATAGAAAACGTATTTGTTTTCAAAAAAGCCTTTTCCAATTGAGCTTCCATTTATTTTCCTACAATTAAATAAGTAGAATAATTGGGCACAAACTAAGGTGTTTACGGCAATTGTTCTAGCTTCTTCTTCGCTTAGCCCAATATTATCAAGCATATAATCAAAAACAGAAAGCGTGAAAATACCTATAATTAAAGACACGTAGATAATTTTCCATAAAAACTCCTTCCCCAAAATGGGTTCTTTTGGATTTCTTGGTGGTCTCTCCATAATGTTTTCTTCCATGGGCTCAAAAGAAATAGCTAAAGCTAAGGTTACAGCAGTAACCATATTTACCCATAGTATTTGAGCTGCTGTGATAGGCATTGTAATATTTAAAATAATAGCTGCCATCAAGACTAAAGATTCAGCTCCGTTGGTAGGTAAGATGAAAAGTAGTGCCTTTTTAATGTTGTCATAAACCGTTCTACCTTCTTTAATGGCATTAACAATACTCGCAAAATTATCATCGGCTAAAACCATTTCTGAGGCATCTTTGGTTACTTCTGTACCTTTAATTCCCATGGCTATGCCAATATTGGCTTTTTTAAGTGCGGGAGCATCATTTACTCCATCACCCGTCATAGCGCATAGTTTACCTCTTGCCTGTAATGCTTTAACCAATCGTAATTTATGCTCTGGTGTTGTTCTGGCATAAATGTCGTTTTCAAGGACAACTTCATTTAGCTCATCGTCACTTAGTTGCTCAATTTCTTGCCCTGTCATTACTTTCTCACCGTCTCCAATACCTATTTCCTTACCAATAGCTTTTGCAGTTATGGCGTGGTCTCCTGTTATCATTTTGACTTGAACACCAGCCGATTTACACTCTTTAATAGACTGAATGACTTCTTCTCTTGGGGGGTCTATAATTCCAATAATACCTAAAAAAATGAAATCATTCTCTAAGTTTTCAATGTTTAATTCCTCATCATCATTCGATTTTTTAAATGCAGCTCCTAAGATTCGCTGACCTTGAGATGCTGCTTCATTCATTTTCTCTTCCCAATAATCAGGTTTAAATTTTGTATTCGCATTGCTTTCCATTTGCTCCTTACATCTTTCCATCACTTTTTCAGGAGCACCAGTCATAAATAAAAAATCACCCTCTTCCAGTTGGTTTTTACTCACCATAAATTTATGGTCAGATTCAAAAGGAATAGTGTCAAGTCGTTTCGCTTTAAAATCTTCATAACCCGCTTTAAAACTTAGACTTAATAAAGCTCCTTCAGTAGGCGCACCAGAAACATCCCATTGTTTATTATCCTTTTGCTCTAAAGAGGCATTATTGCTCAACCGCAAACATTGCATTAAACGATTAAATACTGCATCCTCTTGCGGCTCAAAAGCAGAATTTTCTTTTAAAATATCACCTTTAGGCTCGTAGCCAATACCTTCTACTTGGTAGTTGTTTTCGGCTGTAATGACTTGCTTTGCGGTCATTTCGTTTCGGGTAAGTGTTCCTGTTTTATCTGAGCATATAATACTTACAGAACCTAAGGTTTCAACCGAAGGAAGTTTTCTTATAATAGCATTTCGTTTAGCCATTTGCTGAACACCAATAGCCAAAGTGATGGTCATAATAGCTGGTAATCCTTCAGGAATAGCAGCCACAATTAAACCGATTGAAGCTAAAAATAGTTCAGCTAATTCGTATTCCCTAAAAAAGTAACCAAAGGCAAAAAACAAAGCGGTAACGCCTAAAATGATAAACGAAAGTAATTTTCCAAAACTTTCAATTTGCTGAAGTAGGGGAGTGGTAATTTCTTCAACTTCACTCATTAAGGTATTAATTTTACCAATTTCGGTTGAAGCACCAGTTGCCACCACAATACCCGTACAGCTACCTTGCATAATTACAGTACTTGAGAAGGCCATACCAGTACGGTCGCCAAGTAAAGCATCTTCATCAACCGAAGACGTATTTTTGTCAACAGCTGTTGATTCCCCAGTTAATGCCGATTCTTCCACTTGCAGGTTTTTAGCTTCAATAATGCGAATATCAGCTGGTATTTTATCGCCCGATTTCAATTTAACAATATCTCCAGGCACTAATTCTTCTGCTTCAATTTTTTGCTGTTTACCATCCCGAATTACAATGGCATTTAATGAAAGCATGTTTTTTATGCTATCTAATGCTTTTTCTGCTTTTCCTTCTTGAACAAAACCTATTAAGGCATTGATGATAACCACAGCGGCAATGACCCAAGTATCAATCCAATGGTCCATTAAAGCGGTGATGATTGCTGCAACAATCAAAATATAAATTAGGGTATTATGAAACTGAAGTAAAAATTTGATTATTGGGTGTTTCTTCTTGCCTTTAGGCATCTGATTTAAACCATATAGTTCAACCCTTTTCTTTACTTCTCCTTTAGAAAGACCATTTTCTTGATTGGAATTTAATTTTTTAAGAACCTCTTCATAGGTATACGTGTGCCACTGGTTGTTGGTTGATTTATCGAACATACATTAAATTTATCACTAAAATACTTAATAATTTTGATTTGAAAATTGACTTTTAACAGATTTAAAGATTTTACGTAGAATACCTTCTTTATAATTTCAAAGGAATTGGTTTTTTTACACCTTCGTCAAGTCGAAAATCTAAAATTTATAATTTATATAAGTGTCTGGTTAAGAAAAAAATAAACTTGTTAAGTCTTGTTTTATTGGGATAAACTAATTGAACTCCTTTTTTTTAAAAATAGGTGTTCATGATATCGCATCGCTAAGTTCAATCTGATTATTTGGAGGGTGGTGTGTATAAAAAAATGACCACTAGACATTTTTAGCTAGAGAGCCAGCTTGCTCTCTTGGAAAATATTACTAATATTGCAGGTGTGGTATCACACCATAACCTGTGCCGTGATTTTGGTATAGCAAAATATACGGGATGGAATATTTACTGTGTGGAGAAACTTTAATAGAGGAGCATTTGAACTCTAATAATTCCCCTTTCCGTTTTAACGCTAAAGAGTTAGACGAAGAGACAGGGAATTACTACTATTGTAAGAGTTAACATGACCCTAAGTGGTCTATATGGATTTTTGTTGACCCGTTGGCGTAGAAGTATCCTAGCTAGAGACCTTATAACTATGTACAGACAGCAGACCAAGAATATGCTTGTAACAGGAAAGGGAAAACAGGAACAATAAAGGGGTAATCTTTGCAATTTAATTCAGAATTTGGAGAAGAAAGTACTGCAAAAGAATCAGTTAAAAAATCAATTAATGTAAGCGAAGAAGGTAATTCTGTAGGAAATAGTATTATAAGAAGAAATAAAAACTTATCCTAGATTTAAGCTAAAGGAAATCATAAATAGCGACGGGATTGAAACTTTACAAGCTGTTGGAGGTACAACAGCGGTTAATAAATGTATATTTATGAACACAACACACGATACAAGAGGTAATAAAGAACACGAAATTTGACATAGATTTTGTAAAGGTTTTTGATCAGATGAAAGAAATGATGGAATAATGAATTATCCACCAAAAAGAATAAATCAGAATGTCGTAAATAATCCTGCTAATGGTTTATTTTTACCTGCAGTTTAAAAAACAGTAATATAAAATGAATAGATTAATAATACTAATTACTTTAATTAGTTCATTAAATTTGTTTGCATTTCAATGTGATTCATTAAAAACATTGTAATACATAGAAATTGATCTTAGAGGTGAAAATCACCCTATTATTATGTCAGGATTAACTGATAAAATTGATTTTCCTAAGCTATCAAGGGAAGATGGAGTGAGTTTAATTAAAAACTTTTACAATCAAGCTCACTATACTCCTGATTTTATTCTTTATGAAGAAATAATAAAAAAGTTAATTGATAAGGATAATACTATTTCTTCAAATGAAATTAAAAATGAAGGAAATAAAATGATGGTATCTGTTGACAGAAATAGCAAAGAGAAAAGAATAATCCTAAAAAATGGAGAAAATGCTTTTATAAGAATAACAGCATTAACAGGGTATTTTTTGTTTACAAATAAAGAAGAACTTGAAGTTCCATCAATTTCAATTGAACTTTCAGTATATGATATTAACGAAATAGATACAATTTGTATACCTTAAAAATCACTAAATATAATAAACCAGCTCGCTCTTTTTTGAGAAATTTTCGCTAAATGAAATTTTCTGTACAGGTTACCATAAGAGCCTGACCTGCGATATCATTAACTTCGCAACTAACCAATTATTTATTTACATTTTTTGATATTGTTTAAAGTATCTGCTAGTATTCATCAACACAGGCTGATAAACTCTTTAGTTGATTTGGGAAGCTTAAAGTATGTAAATAGAATTTATTTAAAAAAAAATTCACTCAATTATACCGGTAGTTTTTAAATAATTATTTTTTGCTGAATACGATTTTTATTTACATTATATTACTAATATTGCAGGAAGAGCAGAGCGTAAAAATAATATTCTACGGTCACTGAGCGTTGTCGGAGTGTGAATGATTTTAGCGAAAGCCCCGGCTTGTCGCGCTTGATTTTTGACCCCAAAAAAAGTTGTTATGTTTTCTGATAGCTATGGCAATGATATTCATGAAGGGAGACACGGTGGGCAAATAGCACGTGGTGAGTACGACATTGATCAAGATGATCATTTAATCTTTGGTAGTTTTGGTGCAAGTAAAGAAATTGATGCTTACAGAGCTCAATTTGCAGCTGATGGAAAGTTATCCTTTGAACCATGGAGAGATTATACAGAATTTGAAAACTTACAGGAAATAGGTCAAAAAGATCTTAAAGTAGTTAATTTTAAAGATATTAATAAGTCATTTCTTAAAAGACGTAGATAAGCCTGGAATACATCAGGAGAGAGTTTATGAACGAGAAAAAAATGACCAGAATTTTTTATGAGAAATAATTTGCTAGCTTTTATATTAATTTGTTTTTCGTGTGGTGTTATGAAAAATGATAGATTTATTGGAAATGAATTTATTTTTGAGAATAAGGAAAGGACATTAACAATTTGTTTTAAAAATAGAGATGTTTTATCAATTGAAAATTTATTTGATTGTGATATTGACAGTATTTTAAAAAAATAAAAATAGAGTCGAAATATAAAATAAGAAATAATAAAATTATCGTTTCTACTCCAGAAGAGATAGTTATACCTTATTTTGAAAGTGAAGAATGCTACTTTTTAACAAAAGAGTATAGAGAAAGAAAAAAGAGAGCCCATATTGGAGGTAAACTAATAAGTGACAACGATAAGTCGTTATTTGAATTTCCTATCTTTGATGAGTTCATTATTTTAAATGATACTACTTTAGTATATTATAATGAAATCAGTGACTCTGAATCAACAGGCTTCTTTTTTAGAAAAGAATAGAAATACCCGATTTGAGATGATTGTAACTTTATAGCATTAACAAATTACTAAAAGCTAAGCAAGATGGCAACGATTTATTTGCAAATGAACTTTTAGAAAAAAAATAAAATCTATGATAGGTTTTGTATTGCGGCATTATTTATTTTGCTTTTTAGGGTCGACAGTGAGATACTTACTTAAGCGTTTTGTAGCTATGAATAGAAAAAATAAAAATAAACTGAAGTTTTCTGAAGTTTGGAATTATGAAAAAAATAAAGAGAACCAAATTTTAGATGCTGTAATAGGCTTCTTTGTTTTAGGTTTAATTTATTATATTGTTTTTGGTCTTATGTGGAGTTAAATCATAACCCAATAGCAATTAATTATTTACAATGTAATATGGGAAACAAAAAAATGCTTACGATATTTGGGAGTTTTTAACGGATTTTAGGTTCATTATTGCTGTCATTGTAATTGTATTGGCTCTAATATGTGAGTTTGGAATACTAAAACCAAGTTATGACTCATCGTTTAGGTGATTTTGTTTATTCTTTTAGGATTTTGTGCTTACATATTACTTTGAATTTTCCTTTTAGCAATAAAAGCACAAAAAAAGTCGATTACTCAACTTAACACCAAATAACAGGAGATTTTGCTGGCGAAAATGAAGATTAAGGCTTGTCATTAGTTGACTATGATAAAAATTAAAACATAACAGCGCTAAAACAAAATGGAGCTACAACTAATTCTTGTAAAGATTAAGTCTAGCTTTTATTTAAAATGATAATAAATAAGTAGAATTTCAGTGATTTACAATTGCTTTATTAATAATTGAATTGAAGTTAATTAATTTTGCAAAAAATAAATTTTAAAGTAAAAAAACTAAAAATATCATGAGAGTAGAAGATGTTAAGAGTTCTCAGCAAGCAATAGCATTAGAAAATAAGCACGGTGCCCACAACTACCACCCATTACCAGCTGTTTTAAAGAAAGGAGAGGGGGTATTTGTTTGGGATGTTGAAGATAAAAAATACTATGATTTTCTTTCAGCTTATTCGGCGGTAAATCAGGGGCATTGTCATCCAAGAATTGTTGGAGCTATGACTAAGCAAGCTGAAACCATTACTTTAACTTCTCGCGCTTTCCACAACAATGTATTAGGGGTTTTTGAAAAATACGCAACCGAATATTTCAATTTTGATAAGCTTTTACCCATGAATACTGGTGCGGAAGCTGTTGAAACAGCCATTAAGATTTGTAGAAAATGGGCTTACGAAAAGAAAGGTATAGCAGAAACTGAAGCTCAAATTGTTGTCTTTGAAAATAACTTCCACGGAAGAACAACAACAATCATTTCTTTTAGTAACGATGAAGGAGCCAGAAAAAACTTTGGTCCTTACACACCTGGATTTATCAAAATTGCCTATGACGATTCAGAATCATTAGAAAAGGTGTTAAAAGAAAATAAAAACATTGCAGGTGTTTTAGTAGAACCTATACAAGGTGAAGCTGGTGTTTATACGCCTCAGGATTCTTTTATACCTGAAGTAAAACGCCTGTGTAATGAAAATGAAGTACTTTTTATGGCGGATGAAATTCAAACTGGAATCGCACGTACGGGTGCTTTATTAGCTGTTTGTGGAAAATGTGATTGCCAAGGACACTGTGAGCGTCAAGAAACATATTCTCGACCTGACTTGTTAATTCTTGGAAAAGCGCTATCGGGTGGGGCATATCCAGTTTCTGCCGTTTTAGCTGATGATACTGTAATGGAAGTGATTCAGCCTGGACAACACGGGTCAACTTTTGGAGGTAATCCTGTAGCCGCAGCGGTAGCCATGGAAGCTTTAGAAGTGGTTAGAGACGAAAAATTAGCTCAAAACGCTCGTGAATTGGGTGAGCTTTTTAGAGCTGAACTGAATACATATATTGAAAACTCAACTATTGTAAATTTAGTCCGAGGTCGCGGATTGCTTAATGCAATTGTGATAAATGATTCAGAAGATTCCTCAACCGCTTGGGACATTTGCGTTGCTTTAAAGGAAAATGGACTTTTAGCGAAGCCTACGCATGGTAATATAATTAGATTTGCACCTCCCTTAGTGATTAACAAAGAGGAATTAATGGATTGTATATCAATAATTAAGAAAACATTAAAAGAATTTGAAAAGTAAAAAGCTTATTTTTGCACTTTGAAATCGTTTGGGAATGAACTTTGCTCATAGCTGAAAAATTTTCATTTCTAAACGATTTTTTTATTGATCATAATAATTTTTACTACAGCAATTAAATTAGTTTTACTTAGAATTTTTTCCACTTTACAGTCTAATTTGTCCTTTAATTGCTTAATTTAAGCTCTTAATAGAAAATGATAAACACTAGCCTAATATAATGGTTTTAAGAAGATTAAGTTTACTTAACTATAAAAATTTAGATCAAGTAGATTTTCAATTTGACGCACACGTAAATTGTTTTGTTGGTAAAAATGGTGTGGGTAAAACCAATGCTTTAGATAGCATTTATGCCCTAGCTTTTGGAAAAAGTTACTTTAATCCGATTACTACACAAAATATTAGGCATGGAAGTGATTTTTTTGTCATTGATGGTAAGTTTGACTTTGCGAAACAAGAAGAGCGTATCATACTTTCAGTTAAAAAAGGACAAAAAAAGGTAATTAAGCGAAATGGAAAAACTTATCAACGTTTAGCCGATTTTGTTGGCCATATTCCATTGGTAATTATTTCACCTTCAGATCGAGATTTAATCACAGAAGGCAGTGAAGTTAGAAGAAAGTTTTTAGACGGAATTATTTCACAATCCAACAATAATTACCTTCAACACTTACTGAATTATAATAAGGTTTTAGGACAGCGAAATGCACTACTTAAGTTTTTTGCAGCCAATAGAACTTTTAACCAAAATAATCTAGATGTTTATGATGAACAATTGGTGCAATACGGAAGCTATATTTTTGAGAAACGTCAGGATTTCTTAACCACCTATCTGCCAATGCTAAAAAAGCGTTATATTGATATAAGTGGTAACGAAGGAGAGGAAATAGGCTTATTTTACAAATCACAAATTAAAGAAGGCGATTTTCTTCAATTGATAAAAAATTCGCTACAAGAAGATTTGAAAAAACAATATACCACAGTGGGTATTCATAAAGATGACTTAAGGTTTAAATTAAATGAATATCCCATCAAAAAGTTTGGTTCACAAGGTCAGCAGAAATCCTTTTTAATCGCATTGAAATTTGCTCAATATGATTTTCTGAGCGACTTAAGGGGAATAAAACCTATTTTGTTATTGGATGATATTTTTGATAAACTTGACGAAAATAGGGTAACACAAATTATCTCCATGATTATGCGTGATGATTTAGGCCAATTATTTATTTCAGATACACATGCAGAAAGAACTGAAAATGTAGTTAAAGCAAATACTTCAAATTATAAAATGATTCATTTAAAGTAATAAATTATGAGATTTTTTTTATCAAGCATACTTGTTTTTTGTGCTATTAGTTGTCAAAAAAGTCAATTAGGAGAGACAGAATTAATCAATGGATACTGGCAGATCAAAGAAGCTGAAAACCCAAAAGGGGCTGTAAAGCAATATGATTTTGTGGAAAGTGTTGATTATTATTCGGTAAAAGAAAATAAAGGTGTAAGAAAAAAAGCAAAGCCAAAAATTGATGGGAGCTTTCAAGTTAGTGATGATCAAGAATCATTTGAAATTGAAAGAACTCAAGATAGCCTATTTTTAAAATTTGAATCACCTTATGATTCAAGAGTTGATGTACTATTTGAATTGACTGAAAATGAAATGAAAATAAAGAATAAAAGTGGACTAATTTTCACTTACGAAAGATTTGAAAAGATTAACTATGGTGAAGAAGAGAAATAAAGACGAGTTTAAAACCAGATTTGCTCAAGAACAACCCATTGCTGAAATATTGAAAAAATTCAAGCAAACTAAAAAGCTTTCCTCAGGATTTGAAAAGATGAAACTTCAAGAAACATGGGAGAGTGTTATGGGGCCAGCTATTCAACAATACACCGACCAAGTTCAACTCAAAAGAGGCAAACTTATAGTTAAACTTAACTCTTCTACCTTAAGAGAGGAATTATCTTATGGCAAATCAAAAATTAAAACTATCATGAATGAAGCTTTAGATGAATCTTTAATCAAGGAGGTTATTCTTTTGTAGTAGTTTTTCAATGAAACGCAAAAACACATGGCTTTTTATGAAGGTCTGGTATTTTTTTATTTTTCCACTCAATTACTGATCTTGTCTTTATATATTCAGTATCAAGAGTAATATCACAAGCAATTGTTAACAAGGTTTCAGGGTGAAGATGTTTTAGTAAGGTTTTTAAAACTGATTCATTTCGGTAAGGTGTTTCTATAATTATCTGACTTTGATTTTCAATTTTCGCTCTTTTTTCCAACTTTTTAATCTTGATTTTACACTCATTTTTATCAATGGGTAAATATCCATTAAACGCAAAATTTTGGCCATTTAGACCACTCCCCATCAAAGCTAAAATAATAGAAGAGGGGCCAACTAAAGGAATTACTTGAATATTTTGTTGATGAGCTGCCATCACCGCTTTTGCTCCTGGATCAGCTATTCCAGGACAACCCGCATCAGACATTAAACCTACATCAAACCCTTTTAAACAAGGTGCTAACATCTCAGGAATTTCTATTTCTTGACTAAATTTGTTTAAAGTAAAAAGTTCTAGGTCTCCTTGTGACCTAGTTGGTGTAATCTTTTTAATGAAACCTCTTGATACCTTTTCATTTTCAACAATAAAATAATTAATATCGTTAATTTTTTTTCTTATAGATAGCGGTAGTACTTCTAAAGGCGGTTGCTCTCCTAGTCGAGAGGGTATTAAATACAATTTGCCTAATTCAGTACTTTCATGTATTTCTTCCATTCTATTTAAGTTGATTAGCAATTTTTTGACATGCTTTGTCTAACATTTGATAAACATTTTCAAATCCTTTTTCACCACCATAATAGGGGTCTGGAACTTGTTCATTTTGTTTAGGATTTAACTCATTCATAATGAGCTTTACTTTTGCTTTTTCTTGATGAGTAGAAGCCATCTCTACTACATCAGAATAATTAGAGGAATCCATAACATAAATGTAATCAAAATTCTTGAAGTCATCTTTTATAAAAGGCCTGCTCCTTTGATCTGTAATATCTAAGCCATGTAAATGAGCAACTTCTATTGAACGTGGATCAGGCAATTCACCTTGATGAGTAGCAGAAGTCCCAGCAGAATCAACATAAACATTATCTGAATTGACTTTAGATTTAAGAATTCCTTCTGCAAGTGGTGACCTGCAAATATTACCTAAACATACCATTAAAACCTTTTTCATTGTAACTTTTTATCAAAAATAAAAAAGTTTCATCAATGTGAAGTAGAAAATGTCTTAATTTAAGATTTCAACTTTAATTGTAAATCTTCAACATATTTGTTAAAGTTTTTGTCTGTAGATTTGAGGTTATCAACTGTTTTACAAGCATGAAGAACAGTTGCATGATCTCGTTTACCAATTTCTTTTCCAATATTTGCCAAAGAGGATTTTGTCATTTTCTTAGAAAAATACATTGCAATTTGACGTGCTTGAACAATATGTCTCTTTCTTGTTTTAGATTGTAGGGTATCCACATCCATTTCAAAATATTCACTTACAATCTTTTGAATCTGGCCAATAGAGATTTCTTTTTTGGTTTTTCTTACAAAATTACTTACAACACGTTCTGCAAGCTCTAAATCAATTTCTTTTCGACTAAAAGAGGAGTGAGCAATTAATGAAATAATAGCCCCTTCAAGTTCACGAATATTGTGCTTGACATTTTGAGCTAAATATTCAATGATTTCCTCAGGCATTTCAACACCATCTCTAAAAAGCTTCGATTTAATTATTCCAAGTCTTGTATCATAATCAGGGGCTTGAAGTTCTGCAGAAAGACCCCATTTAAATCTAGACAACAAGCGTTGCTCAATATCTTGCATATCAACAGGAGCTTTGTCACTGGTCAAAATTACTTGCTTTCCGTTTTGATGTAAGTGATTGAATATATGAAAAAAGGCCTCTTGGGTACCTGCTTTGCCAGATAATAATTGAATATCATCTACGATTAAAACGTCCACCAGTTGATAAAAATGTATAAAATCATTTCTATTATTTCTTTTAGTAACCGAGTCTATAAACTGCTGAGTAAACTTTTCAGAAGATATATAGAGAACGGTTTTATCTGGATATTTCTCTTTAATATCCACTCCTATAGCGTGAGCTAAATGAGTTTTTCCTAAACCACTTCCTCCAAAAACAAGTAATGGATTGAACGATGTGCCACCTGGTTTATTTGCCACAGCTCTTCCCGCTGAACGGGCTAAACGATTGGACTCGCCTTCTAAAAAATTATCAAAGTTGTAGTTTGGATTTAATTGAGAATCTATTTTTAAATTTTTGATTCCAGGAATAACAAATGGATTTTTAAGTTCAGGTCTATTTCCTTTTTTGCCCTCCACATCTTGAAAATCAATTTTTTTTCGCCTTGTACTTGGAATATTTTCAGTATAAACTGGAGCATTTCCTCGTTTATTCTCCATTTTTATATTGTAAACCAATTTAGCACCACGTCCGAGTTCTTTATGTAACGCAGCTTTCAAAAGCTCGGCATAATGCTCTTCCAGCCATTCAAAAAAGAACTTAGAAGGCACTTGAATACTCAAAGATGAGTTTTCAAGTTTTATGGGTTGAATAGGTCTAAACCAAGTATCAAATAAATGCGGAGTGATATTATCTTCTATAAATTGAAGACAATTGTTCCAAACAGTAACCGCATTTTTTGACATAACTTGTTTAATGTTTTTAAGTTAACAAATTGTAAAATTAGATTATTAGCTTGCACAAATATGTGAACAAATTGTCTAATAAAAAAATGAAATTCATATTGATTTTTAAATATTTTTTTTGCATAATACAACTTGTCTTATGAAACAAATTTTCAGCTATAAAATATGTCAAAAATATCTAAAAGTACTATTGATGTTCGCTACGCAGAAACAGATCAGATGGGAGTTGTACACCATTCGGTTTATGCTCAATATTTTGAAGTAGCAAGATTAGATTGGTTAAATCAATTTAATATTCATTACCATAAAATGGAAGAAGAGGGAATAATGTTACCTGTGTATGATTTAAATATTAAGTTTCATAGGGCTGTAAAATTTGGTGAAACTATAACTGTTAAAACTTCGTTAGCAGAAATGCCTGATATTAAAATTAAATTTAATTACCGAATATTTAATAGCAAAAATTTACTCACAACTTCAGGAAGTACAACATTAGTTTTTGTAAATGCTACTACAAGAAAACCGATGCGGTGTCCTACCTATATAAGTGATGCAATTAAAAATAATGAGTAAGATTAATCACAAGGCTGTGAGGGCTCAAAAGTCATTGGTAATACTTCATTATTTGAAGTAATTTGATAATTACCTAATTGTAGAGTTGAAAACGTAATTGTTTGTTCTCCATCTGCTCTTTCTAAAGAGACATCTTCAATAACTACTTGAACTCTAAAAGTTCTTGTAATTACATTAGGCCTATACAAATCTATGACTAATTCTTCAGTCATTTCTGGATTTAAATAGTGAGGTATACCTTGATCATTTACAGCTGTTTGTGGGTTCAATATAGGGTTTCCTTCATCATCCAATTCGTCAAATGCGTTCAAATCTTCATATCTACTTATAATACCATCTCCGTCATCGTCTTCATCTAAATAATTAGGAATTCCATCGCCATCAAAATCTACAAAATCAAAAGCGTTTTCTGGATTATTAGGGGTATTTCCAAATTCATCTATTATTTCAACAGAAGTGGGTACATTGTCATTATCATCATCAGTATCTAAAAAATTAGGAATACCATCACCATCAGTATCATCATCAAAAAGATCTCCATTTCCATTAAGATCTTCTAATTGTGCTGGTACACCATCATTGTCATCTTGACTTTGAATGCCAAAAAACAATAATGCTCTACCTCCTGAAGTACTTCTAAACTCTTCAATCACAGTTGGGTTACTTGGCGGCACTTGTTGACAAAAATATTCAGCTGAATTTGCTGAGCCTGAAAGACGTCTGTAAACTATTTCATTATTATTGTTGATATTAATTTCAATAGGGTCAGGGGGGCAAAGTCCCTCAAACCTTCCATCAAAGCCAGCTTGCTGAAAACGAAATGAAATAGCTTCGTTCGTTTCAGGATTTATAAAGTGAAGTACATTTTCACTGCCAGAACTACATAGATTTAAACTCGTATCTTGATCAAAATCAAAATCAGAAATAACTTCATCCCCATCATTACATGCTATTAAAAATAAGGAAAAAACAAAAAGAAGAATTAATTTATGCATTTATAAATATTTTCTACAAAAGTAGTAAAGTAATATGGTTTTACTGAAACTACTGCTAAAATTGTATTTTATTATTTTTTCAAAATTCCAACAATAAATAAAAATAATAATGCCCCAATAACTCCTGTAAATAAATCAGAAAAAAAGCCTGAACCAACGTTAATTCCTAAAAAATCGAAAGCCAAGTTACCTAGAACACCTCCAATTATTCCTATAATCATATTTACAATAAATCCAAAGCCACCCCCTTTCATTATTTTTCCTGCAATCCATCCAATAATTGCACCGACAATAACTGCATATAAAATTCCCATAGTTTTAAATTTTGTTTAGCGAATATAAAATAAAATCCATTTTTAAGCATAAATAAATGAAATAAGTCATACTAATAGAGAAAAAGACTTATCTCAAAAATTAAGTGCAATTCTAATTTTTCCATAACTTATTTTTTCGTCTAATTCTAAAAAAATTGGTTTTAGTTGTTGAAGTTCTTCTCCTGTTTCAGTTTCGATTTTTTCTTTAGCAAGTTTGATTTGTTCAATTTCATCTGGTGAAACAAAATCTTCGACTGCTGTTAACTTTTTATCTTCAAAAAGTTTAGCTATGTGTGAATAAATAGTGGTTTCTGATAATTCTCTAAGTTGTGCAATTTCTTGAGGAGATTTTCCTTTAATCAAATGTTCATAAGTAATAAGATAGGTTTCACCTTTTTGTTTTTTTGAGCTACCATAGTTTTTAAGTAAATTTATAAATGCATCACCATAAACTTCAAGCTTCCTTAAACCAACTCCATTTATCCCTAAAAATTGTGCAGAATTTTGAGGCTTTTTCTCCGCCATTTCTCTAAGACTAGCATCATTAAATACAAGGTATGCTGGAATATCCTCTTGCTGAGCAATTTGATAACGTAACTTTTTTAACTCACTAAAAATAGTCTCCTGATTGTCTGTTTTTTGGGTAACATTTTGAGTTTTCTTTTCTGAAAATGTTTTTTTCTGTGGTTCAGCTAAAAATACTTTTTTATTATTAAACAATACCTCTCTTGCAAGCGGATTTAATTTTAAATGATTTTTTTCATGAAAAGCTATTTCACAATAACCCTCATTAATTAATTGTGTAATATAATGTTGCCAATCTGTTTTACTTAACTTTCTTCCAACACCAAAAGTTTTTAATTGGTCATAGCCCATTTCTTTCACTTCATTAGAATAAGTAGCTTTTAGAATGTCAATAATTACTCCCATAGGCTCATCTTCTTTAACTCGGGCAATTGCTGAAAGGGCTTTCTGAGCCAATACGGTAGCGTCTATAAACTTGCGAGGATTTTTACATACATCACAATTTCCACAGTTTTCTTCTAAAAGTTCACCAAAATAATGAAGTAATATTTTTCTCCTACAATTAACAGCGTCTGCATATTCTTTCATGCGTAGAAGCTTAGCCATTTGAAACTCCTCATTGCTGGATTCTTCAAAAAATCTACTATAGGTTAGGATATCTCCATAGGAATGAAAAAGCAAGGCTTCAGCTGGAAGTCCATCTCTTCCTGCTCGCCCAATTTCTTGATAGTAACTTTCAATATTTTTGGGCAGATTGTAATGAATGACCCAACGTACATTTGATTTATCTATGCCCATTCCAAAAGCAATTGTTGCGCAAATAATTTGAACTTCATCGTAGATAAACGCTTCTTGGGCTGCATTTCGTTCATCTGTTTCTAAACCGGCATGATATACACCAACTTTTAGTCCTTCTTTAGTTAATTTTTCTGACAGTTTCTCTGTAGATTTTCGACTTAAACAGTAAATAATTCCTGATTCATTTGGATGAGATTGAATGAATTTTAGGATTTTATCATATCGTTTATGTGCTGGTTGTACGTTCAAAAAAATATTTTCTCGATTAAATGAATCCAGATGAGTTATTGGATTAATAAGTCCGAGTTCATTCACAATATCTGCTTGCGTTGCCTTATCGGCAGTGGCAGTAAGTGCAATCATAGGTACCTCTGGCATAGATTGCTTCAAGAATTTTAATTTTTTATAGGCTGGCCTAAAATCATGACCCCAGGCGGAAATACAATGGGCTTCATCTACCGCTATATAACTCAAGTATTCTTTTTTAAGAACTGAAGAAACATAACCAATACTTTCTGGAGCCAAATACAATAACTTAATATTCCCATCAGCAACTTGATGAAGCGTATTTTCTCGTTCTTGAGGAGACAAACTGGAATTGATGTATCCAGCATGTATGCCATTAGCTCTAAGTCCGTCAACTTGGTCTTTCATCAAAGCAATTAAGGGTGAAATAACCAAACAAGTTTTTTCAACAATAACTGCTGGCAATTGGTAACATATAGACTTTCCACCACCAGTGGGCATTATAACTAACTGGTCATTTCCTTGAATTAAATCCTTGATGATTTGCTCCTGAAGTCCTCTAAAATGATCAAAACCAAAGGTCTCCTTTAAATTTGATTTCAGTTGATTGGTTAAAGTGCTCATACAACGATTAATTATAAAATTTGAGTTCTATGAACAAATTTAAAAAAATCATTTTTTATGACTGAAATTCTTTCTTTTTTTCTTCTAAAGCTTTCAATTGATCTCGGAATTTAGCTGCTTCCATGAAGTCTAAGTCTTTGGCAGCATTTTCCATAAGTTTTCTCACTTTCTTCATTTCCTGGTCAATATCTTTTTGGGTATAGGTAGAAAGTTTTTCTTCTGCTGCTAATAATTGTTTATTTTCAATTTCGTAAGCTTTGTTTTGTTTTCGATGTCCGCTTAAAGCCGATTCTAATTTTTTATTCAGTGCTTTTGGTGTTATATTATTTGCTTTGTTATAAGCAATTTGCTTGTTTCTTCGGTATTCTGTTTCATCTATGGTTTTTTGCATACTATCCGTGATCTTATCTGCATATAAAATGGCTTTTCCCTCCAGATGACGTGCAGCACGACCTATGGTTTGAGTTAAGGTTCGGTTACTTCTTAAAAAACCTTCTTTATCGGCATCTAATATGGCTACTAAAGAAACTTCTGGTAAGTCTAGGCCTTCTCTTAATAAATTAACACCTACTAGAACATCAAAAATTCCTTTGCGTAAATCGGCCATGATTTCAACACGCTCCAGGGTATCAATATCACTGTGAATATAACGGGTACGTATATCTACACGAGAGAGATACTTGGTTAACTCCTCAGCCATCCGTTTAGTCAATGTAGTCACTAACACACGTTGGTCTTTCTCAACACGTTGATGAATTTCTTCAATTAAGTCGTCTATTTGATTCTGGCTTGGCCGAACTTCAATAACAGGGTCTAAAAGACCTGTAGGACGAATTACTTGCTCCACATAAAGCCCTTCAGTTTTATGTAATTCGTAATCAGCTGGCGTTGCACTAACATAAACCACCTGATTTTGAAGCATTTCAAATTCTTCCAATTTTAATGGACGGTTATCTAAAGCCGCTGGAAGTCGAAAACCGTAATCTACTAAGTTTTCTTTTCTAGAACGATCGCCACCATACATAGCACCTACCTGTGGAATAGTTACATGGCTTTCATCTACAATCATTAAATAATCTTCAGGAAAATAATCTAATAAACAGAAAGGTCTTGTACCTGGCTGACGACCATCTAAATAGCGTGAATAATTTTCAATTCCAGAACAATAACCTAATTCTTTGATCATTTCTAAATCAAAATTAGTTCGCTCTTCTATTCGCTTAGCTTCAAGTGGTTTTCCTATTTCTTTAAAATATTCAATTTGCTTTCCTAAATCAATAGCAATTTGGTCTATAGCTTTATTAAGGGTATCTGGCGAAGTGACAAAAATATTAGCTGGATAAATATTAAGCTTATCGTATTTAGATAAAATTGAATTATTTTGAACATCAAAAGCCTCAATATCTTCAATCTCATCACCAAAAAAATGAATTCGATAGGCATGATCAGCATAACCAGGAAAAATATCTAAGGTATCTCCCTTTATTCTGAAATTTCCATGATTAAATTGCACTTCCGTTCGGGAATATAAACTTTGCACCAATCTTTTTAAAAATTGCGTACGCGGAATTTCTTGACCGATTTCTACTGAAATTACATTCTTCTGAAATTCAACTGGGTTTCCAATTCCATATAAACAAGAAACTGAAGCAACAACAAGTACATCTCTTCGGCCGGAAAGGAGGGAAGAGGTAGTGCTTAATCGAAGTTTTTCAATTTCATCATTGATGGATAAGTCTTTTTCAATATAAGTTCCGGAGCTGGGAATAAAAGCTTCAGGTTGATAGTAATCGTAATACGAAACGAAATACTCTATTGCATTATCAGGAAAAAAATCTTTGAATTCAGAATACAATTGAGCAGCTAAGGTTTTGTTGTGCGCTAAGACTAGGGTAGGGCGTTGAACTTCTTTAACTACATTGGCCATAGTAAAAGTTTTTCCTGAACCCGTAACCCCAAGCAAGGTTTGATATGATTCATTCTGCTCAATCCCTTTAACCAACTGTTGAATGGCTTTAGGTTGATCTCCAGTTGGTTGAAATTCAGATTGTATTTTAAATTTCATAGCTTAACGTTTTAAAGTAAGATTTGACTTGTAGGTACTTCCGTCTCTAAAAATTGCTTGGTACCAATAATCATTTGAAGGCATAGGCTTACCATTGTAGGTTCCATCCCAAGCATTTCCTGGAGACAAACTAACCAGTCGTTTACCAAAACGATCAAAAATATCAATTCTTACCAAATCCGTTGAAATTGGAACAACTCCCCTTGGTCGCCAAGCATCATTTTGACCATCTCCATTAGGCGTAAAAAACTTTGGAAAATCAATAGCTACAAATCGAACTGAAATAATTCCACACCCACCTAAGTCTCTGATAAAAACAATATTATTTGATTGTTGAACAGAGAATACATTTTCATCTTGAAAATTATAGTTGTTTAATGCATATTGAAATTCCCCATCACCAAACGCATTAACAACCGCTTCATATTGTCCAGGTTGTCCTGTTAAATCTACACTTGCTGTAATTACTCCAGAAGAAGTTACATCAAGTGTTCTAACATCTTCGCAAAATATTTCATTTCCAGAAGAATCTACTAATGAATTAGTTACGATTACAGAGTATTCACCAGTCTGATTGACTTGTATGCTCTGAGAAGTTTCCCCTGTATTCCATAAGTAGATTGTATTTTCGTTTGCATTGGTAACTCCGGCATCAATTTCTACACCATTATTTTGATTTGCACATATTGTAAATGAATTATCTGAATCATCAAATTCGGGAATTCCTGGACTTCTTATTTCTATTGGAACCAAGCCAGCGCATTCTCCAGCTTCATCTAACCGAATATAGTAAGTTGTTGGCAAATTAGATTGGGGAATAAAAAAGTTATCTGCTACTAGTTGATTTTGTCCTAAAACCGCATTGCTTAAACTTGTAAAAATCCGGGCAGAATTCACTTCAAAGCCAACTTGATCAAAAACAAAATTGCGTAGAGAATTAGCATTAATTGAAATCTCTAAACTATCAAAATCTGGGCATTCAACAATTTCTATGGGTTCTAGAATTTCAGTATTTATTGATAAATTGATAGGAACTACGATTTCACATTCAGCAGAATTGAGCAATTTTACAAAAACTTCATTTAGCGCTACTTGCGGGTTATAATTTTCAGGATTTTGAATTGGACTTTGATTGTTTTCAGCAGCTTCTTGAGATGTGAAAAATTGATCTATACTTAGACCTTGATTGACTTCTACTACCTGATTTTGAATATCAAACAAATTGAAATTAAATACTTCACTATCAGATGAAGCACAAGCTATAAGATTAAAATCATCTATAGGATCAAAACTTTGAAATTCAATAATAACCTCGTCTTGAGCTACACACCCTGTTTCTAATTCAGCTTCAACCCGATACGTTCCTGCACCAAGTTCATTTTCAGAAACCAACTGAGATGTGGTGTTGTTATCTATAGGTTCATCATTAAAAAACCAACTGATTTCGTTGTAATTATCACCAGAGACTTCAAGTAAAACTTCATCACCTTCACAAACTGCATTATTTTCTGTACGGTCATTGCCAAGATCTACTCCAACATCAAAACTTCCAGCCTCTAAATAGACCGCAGAATCATACCTAAAATTCCCTTCATCAGCAATCACTAATTTCACTTCATATATTTCTCCTGGAGTAAGGTTTGCTGTTGCTGTCAGCACTTTTGTTTCACCATTAAAATTAGTTGGAGAAATTGGAGCATTTTCTCCTTGGTTGAATTGTCCAAACCATTCTTCATTCAAAGCTTCGCAACCATTTGGTATTTCAGGCCGCACAGTTGTCACTTTAACAGGCGTGTCTGTCCCTGGAACTAAAGCTACATTTTCGTAAGTTCCCCCCAAAGGACGAATTAAAAAAGCAAATACATCAGAAAAATTACATGTATTAATGTTGTTTTGTTGGTATTCTTCAGAAGCAAAAATATAACGAAAACTCAGCTGATTAGCTTGTGGTATAAAATTAAATGTTATTGAAGTTGCATTGACAATAACTTCATCTTCAGGTATTCCGAGTGCATCTCGTAAATCCTGATCGCCCCCCCAACCAGGAGCGTTATCATCACTTAAAGAGTCATTTGGTCCCTCGGTGTTATCTAACCTTCCAGTACTTAACACTAATCCATTAGTAAATGGGAAGCTAGAATCATTTCCATTAAAGCTACCATAGCTCAACATCCCATCACTAAAGTTTCCCGAAACAGCTTCAGTTACAGTAATATTTTCAACACAATCCGAATCTCCGAACAATAAGTTTTCAATGAGTTCTTGCGCCGAAAAGCTTTGATGATCTGCCGTTACAAAATCCTGACTAAAGGAAATTTGCATTAGAAAAAAAGTTAAAAATAAAAATAATATTTTATGCAAATCAGAGTATTTAAATCAACATTATTAAGACGCTCATATACCTTATAAGTTTAATTTGACACTTTTCTAGCTGTTCCTAGTTGTTTATTTGTGTCTCCGGCGATATTGTATTCAAACTTATAAGTTTTTCCATCGGTTTCAAGTATTTTAAAATGCATTGGCTTTTGGTCTTGCATACTTTTAGGGTTGATTGATTTAAGTATATATTCGCAATCATTCACCCATCGAATACTTGAAGTGTCTATCTTGCCTTGGTAAGTTTCAATTTCATATTCCTTACCACGTACAAAAGTAGTTTTTACAACTTCTGTACCAAGTACAGTTTCAAATTCGAATGTGCCTGTTTGAAAATCCTTACAATTTCGTTCATAATCATAACAGGATAAAAACAAGGATGAGCATAAAAACAACACTAGCAATCGCATCTTTTTTATTGCAAAAATAAACTATTCTACTTCAAATGAAGAAAAATTAAACCACAGGAAATTAAAATTAACTAAGTGTTAGGGATGTATTCATCAAAACTACCGTCAGTATAGAAAAACAAAACCTTTTTTATTTTTTTTACTGAATGCTGAAGCCCTTTTTGCGAAGTAGGAGACATAGTCATTTCTTCAGGAGAATTGATATGACTTTTTTTATAATGCTTATCAGTCTGAAGGTTTTGTTCATTTTGAGAAGCTGCATCAAAAGAACTGATAGGTGAGGAGAGGTTATCCTCTTTAGGGAATTTTCCTTTTCCTTTTAATAACCAATATAATTCTACCTCTGAAAACTCGTTTACTACTTTCATCACAAAATCTAAACTTGGCTTATTTCGTCCAGAAAGAATATGCGAAATAGAGGCTCGTCCTACACCAATTTTTTCTGCAAAAGAAGAAGCATTTAAATCATAAAAATCAAATACCAATTGTAAACGTTTTGAAAATTCTTCACTGTTTATCATTGTAAACTAATTAGGCATTAATCACATTATTCAAATGTAAACAATAAATATACACTTACCAAATGAAAATAAAAAGTCAAAATATATATTAAATTAATCATTCAAATAATTATATTTAAAACATTAAAATAAAGCTACTTAAGTATAAATATTTATGCTTTTCGGATATTTTCCAAGCTAGTTCAAAAAACGTTTACAAAACTTTAATTTTTTATTTACAAATGTAAAAAATGAAGATTTATTTGATGTATACAATTGTAAATATAAGATTGTTTACTTTTGTAAAAGTAAAATTTGATATGGATATAAACAGTTTATTGAGTCAGCACCAGAATTTCAAAAATCAAACTTTTGAATCGCGATACTTTTCTTATGATACCGTAATTTATGAACTTTTTAAGTTAGGTACTTTTTTTGGGTTACAAGAGGAAGGTGAGTCTGTTTTAGGAAGAAAAATTTATAGTTTAAATTTTGGAAAGGGAACTAAACGTATATTGGCTTGGTCTCAAATGCATGGTAATGAAACTACCACAACCAAAGCTTTATTTGACTTTTTTAACTTTATAAGTTCAAATCACAAATTTACATCTTTATTAATTGACCAAATAAGCTTTAAAATAATTCCGGTGCTTAATCCAGATGGTGCACAGGCTTATACACGTGCTAATGCTAATCAAGTGGATTTAAATCGTGATTCTGTCCATTTGACTCAGCCTGAGAGCAAGCTATTGAGAAAAGTTTTTGACGCATTTTCTCCTGACCTGTGCCTGAATTTACATGGCCAACGAAGCATATTCGGAATAAAAGAAAGTCAAAAAACTTCAGCGATGTCTTTTTTGTCACCGTCAGTAAATCAAGAGAGGTCTGTAACAGCGGTGAGAAAAAAGTCAATGCGACTAATACATGCTATTAATCAAGATCTTCAGCATCACTTACCCAATCAAATTGGAAGATATGATGATGCATATAATATTAACTGCATAGGCGATTTTATTCAGACACAAGGTGTACCAACACTTTTATTTGAAGCTGGTCATATTGATGATTATCAACGTGAGGATACCCGAAAATGGGTATGGTATTCTTATTTAAGTGCTTTAAATTCATTTATCAAGAATGCACACGAAACAGGAGAGTGGGAGGCTTATTTTGAGATTCCATTGCATGAAAAAATATACACCGACATACTTTTTAAAAATTGCAAAATAGGTTCAAAAATTATGGATATTGCAATCCAGTATGAAGAGAAACTTATTAATAACAAAATTAAATTCATACCTAAAGTGCATAAAATTAATAACTTAGAAGGTTGTTTGGGGCATAAAGAGATGAATTTAAGCTCAAAACAAATTACGATTAACGGAGAAATTTCGAGTAAAATACCTCAAATTAATGAAAAATGGTCATCAATCAAGGTAGATAATGAAGATATTTTATTAGAACAAGGTTAAAAACTTAAATACATGGGGGGATTTTAATTATTTTGTCTATTTTTGTAAAAATATTACGAATTCAAAAATAAAATTATGGCCAAGTTTAAGTTAGATGATACCGATCACAAGATTTTAGATATGTTGATTGATAATACTCGTACACCATTTACCGATATCGCTAAAAAATTATTAATTTCAGCGGGAACAGTTCATGTTCGTGTAAAGAAAATGGAAGAAGCTGGGATTATAACGGGTTCAAGTTTATCACTAGATTACAAAAAATTAGGTTATGCATTTATAGCTTATGTCGGTATTTATTTAGAAAAAACTTCTCAAACTCAATTTGTACTGAACCGAATAAATGAGATTCCTTATGTTACAGTAGCCCATGTCACTACAGGAAAATTTAATTTGTTCTGTAAAGTGCGTGCAAAGGATACCGATCATGCAAAAAATGTTATATTTCAGCTAGATGATATTGATGGAGTATATAGAACAGAGACTATGATTTCTATGGAAGAAAGTTTAAATGATAAAAAACGACTGATGAAATCTATTTTTGAAGAGATGACAAGATAATGCTGTCTTACTAGATATAATTTAAAAAGCCTGCTCTTAGCAGGCTTTTTAAATTATAGTAATATTTTATTGGGTATCCTTTGCTTGTGGGTATAGAAGGACAAGAGGTCTTTAATCTTCTTTCATGTTGTGATAGACGTTTTGGACGTCGTCATCTTCTTCAATTTTTTCTAAAAGTTTATTTACATCTTCTTTTTGCTCTTCCGTAAGGCTTTTATAAGTTTGAGGTATGCGCTCAAATCCTGAAGAAATGATTTCAAAATTTCTACCCTCAAGTTCTTGTTGAAGAGCGCCATAGGATTCAAATGGAGCATAAATTAAAATAGTTTTATCCTCATCATCTAAAAATACTTCTTCGGCTCCAAAATCAATTAATTCTAATTCTAACTCTTCCACATCAATATCTTCATTCGTTTTGATTTTAAAGTTACATGTATGATCAAACATAAACTCTACTGATCCAGAAGTTCCTAAATTTCCATCGCACTTATTAAAATAAGAACGAATATTGGCTACTGTACGGTTGTTATTATCTGTGGCAGTTTCAACAAGTATAGCCACACCATGAGGGGCATAACCTTCAAAAAGAGTAGTTTTGTAGTCTCCTTGTGATTTATCAGAAGCTCGTTTAATAGCCCTTTCAATATTATCTTTAGGCATGTTAGCAGCTTTACAATTTTGTATTACTGCTCTTAATTTAGAATTAGCATCGGGATCTGGTCCACCTTCTTTAACGGCCATGACTATATCTTTACCTAGGCGAGTAAAGGTTTTGGCCATGGTTGACCAACGTTTCATTTTTCTTGCTTTCCTAAATTCAAAGGCTCTTCCCATAAATTTTATTTAAATTGAAAATTCTTCTAAAAATGCTATATAGCTTCTTAATTCCTGTTTGTTAATAGGATTGTCAGGTTTTTTAATCAAATTAATAAAGTAAATCATACTTTCAGAACCTGTAATTTTTTCAGGCGGATTTTCTTCATCATATTCGTCTTCAGTAGGGATGGGAGCTACAAAAGTTTCAAATTCATCCAAATGCTCATAAGCTAAACGTAGGGCTTTTGCAACCACAGGCTGATTTTCGCTAACGGCAAATTCTCTTAGCTTTTTGAGGTTTTCGGATAAAGTATTAAAAATTATTCCTGTGTGGTCTAAATCGCTTAATATTTTTTTGATTAATTGGTTGGCTCTTTTATTATCTTCCAAGGCGTTATATTTTAAGGTTCAAGATTTGCAAAATTAATAGATACAATTCAAAAAACATCTAATTTGTAAAGAATAAATTTAATTTTTCAATTTTATGTTATTTAACGCCAAATTATTTCGGTTTAGCTTTAAAACTCATTATTTTTGCAAAAATTTAAATAAGCACAAACCCCGTTTATGCAAGAACATCAAGTTACTGACACCAAATTAGAAGAAAAGCAATTATACGATTACCAAGAAAATGATTTACAAAATATTTTTAATCGTATAGAAAATTCTCCAGCCAACTACAACTTATTATATCAGTTGCCAACAGGAGGGGGGAAGACGGTTGTTTTTTCTGAAATTGTTAGAAGATACATAGAAGCCAAAGGAAAAAAAGTTCTCATTCTTACCCATCGTATAGAATTGTGTAAGCAGACCTCTAATATGCTGAAAAGTTTTGGGGTAAGAAACAAAATCATTAATTCAAAAGTCAAAGAGCTTTCTGATAACAATGATTACATGTGTTTTGTTGCCATGGTTGAGACACTGAATAACCGCTTAAGTGACGAAAAATTAAATGTGGATAATATCGGGTTAACCATTATTGATGAAGCACATTACAATTCGTTTACAAAATTATTTAAATATGTTGAGGATAGCTTTGTTTTAGGGGTTACAGCTACACCTTTAAGTTCAAACATTAAATTACCAATGAACAAAAATTATGATGAATTAATTGTTGGTAATTCAATTTCGTCTTTAATTGAAAAAGGTTTCTTAGCAAAAGCAAATACCTACACCTATGATATTGGCCTTGGGCAGCTTCAAGTAGGAATTAATGGTGATTATACGGTGAAATCTTCAGAAGATTTATATACCAATATGGATATGCAACATAAGCTAGTACAAGCTTATGAAGAGCATTGTAAAGGTAAAAAAACACTGATTTTTAATAATGGAATTAATACCTCTTGGTATGTATATCAAACCTTTAAAGACGCAGGTTACAATAATATAAAGCATTTAGACAATACGCATTCTAAAAAAGAAAGAAATGCAATACTTAAATGGTTTAAACATACTCCAGATGCTATTTTAACTTCGGTAAGTATACTAACTACAGGTTTTGACGAACCTACTGTAGAAAATATAGTTCTCAATAGAGCAACAAAGTCGTTAACTCTTTATTTTCAAATGATAGGAAGAGGTAGTAGAAAGCTTCCAAATAAAGATTCTTTTAATGTTATTGACTTAGGAAATAATTTAGCGCGCTTTGGTCCTTGGGATGCAGATGTGGATTGGCACTTAATTTTCAAAAATCCTGATTACTTCCTTGATAATATGATTACTGATGAAGAAATTGAGAGTCAGTTTAGATATGAAATGCCTGAAGAGGTGAGAGAGCTATTCAAAAATAGTGAAGATATTAGTTTTGATATCAAAAAACGCTACAATGAAACGGTTAATAACGGCGAAAAGTCTAAATTAGTTCTAGAAGAATCAATTGAACAACATGCAAAAATGTGTGCAGAAAATTCAGAAGATGTTTTTGATGCGAGAATTCTAGCTAGAGAATTAAAAGATGATATTATTGATCGCGTAAGTATATATTCAAAGTGCATCATCAATAATACCAAAAACTACAAGGAATGGTTAATTGAGGATTATAATAGAAAATTACGTACTAGAATTAATGAACTATTTATGTAATGATTTATAAGATAGTTATTTTCTTCTAAAAAAAATAATGTCCATCTAAAGCAACTCAATTTTGCTTATCTATAATGAATTGAGTTGTTTTTTTGTTTTAAAAAGAATAGTCATACCGGTTATTTCAATTGATAAATGGTATTATTTAAATGTTTAAATTATATGTAAGTTGTTAGTTTACTATTAGAAGAGAGGGTGATTCTGAAATATTCTATTTTACATAATATATATTATAATTTAAAAGTATTATAAAAAAATAGCTCAAGAGAAATGCAATCTTTTGAACTATCTTGATTTATAAGTGAGTCTAAATTATTGAATATCCCCAAATTGACCTGCAAAATTTTCTAACACCTCTGTATCCATTTTTTCAGTCAATTTTAAAGTCTGATAAAAATTATTTGGATTTATTTGCTTTCCTAATACTCTAGCTACTATAAGTCCAAAATCGTCATTCTTACCTACAAATACCAATTCATTAATATTGTTTACGTCATCTCCTTTAATGTTCATCATCATAGAACCCATTTCTGAATTAGCACTTAGTAAAGAAGAATAGTCTTTTTGGCCTAAGATTGATGAAACCTTAGCATATTCTTGATCAACTTTTTCATTTTCATCAGACTTTAAAATCAATACGTTTAATTTGCTGATATTCTCCAGTTTTTTTCTTTCCTCTTGAGTTAACTCTTCCATATTGCTAAATAAGGTTTTTGCCGATAAATCAAAAGATGTGAAATCTATATCTTCATGTTTTTCAACAAAATAAGTTTGAATACTTTCTTTTTTAGAGCATGCTGAAAATAACATGAAAATAAGTATTAATTGAAATATTTTTTTCATAATTTATTAATTTTCAATGTTTTGAAGTTGATTAGATCCTGGTAAACTAAATTTGTTAGCTAAATTACCTATTTCTTTTAAGTTGATTATTCCATCAATAATAATAATTACATCTTCATCAGCGCTACTTACATGCATAAAAAGCTGTTTTACTTCACTAGAATTAGCGCCAGGTTTGATATAAATCTCTACTAACTCATTCTCTTCTGAAATGCGCATCAGTTCATCTAATTGCATGTTCTTAATGTAAGCTTTTGTGTCTTCCAGAAAAGATTCTTTGATGTCTGTATCTTTAGTTGTTAATATTTGAATATTCTCAAGGTTTTCAATCATTTTGATCATCTCTTTTGCCTCAGGATCATCTACATCTAGTTCCATTGCACTCATCAATTTAAAAAGTGTTTTATTGATTGCTACGCTAGTTACACCTTTTTGTCCGTCATATTTAGAAAAGTTTTGTGCACTTGATTGAAAACTTAAGAAGCCTATAATTAAAGCTAAACTTATTTTGATTAATGTACTCATTTTATTTTTGATTTAAATTAATATAAGGTTTTGTTCTATCATTAAAAATTTCAATATAATTCATTTTTTCTTTTGCTGTGTTCATTTTTGTTCCAACTAAATTTAGAGCTTCAACTGTTTGTTGTAAAGCCAGTTCAGCCTTGCTTTGATTGAGCTTATTTTGTTGATGTTTCCCAAAAAACATAGCCCCTATAAGAAGAATAGCAATTGCAGCTACTTTTAATAATTTTCTTGAAGTAAATGTTGATTTTTTTTGGTTAACATCTGCTTGATTAATAAAACTAAAATCGATTGATGATTTTTCTGTACGCTTTTTTAAACTAAAATCTATACTTTCAAAATAGTGCTTATAAAAATCAAATTCCATGGCATCCAATTCTCTCAATAAATCTTTGATTCTTTTCTCCTCATCAAAAGTAGTTTGACCTTCATCAAATTTGATGAGTAAGGATTTTAATTCTTCTTTTCTATTCTTCATTTTGAATCATTTTAATTTTATTTTCTTGCTCTAAATACATTTCTTTTAATCGTTTTCTAGCCCTGGACAAATTTACTCTAACACTTCCTTGCTCCATTTTTAAAGCATTTGAAATTTCTTCAAAATCAAGCCCTTCAAAATCTTTTAACTGTATGATTAAACGTTGTTTACTTGGCAACTTTTCAATTAAAGATTTAATTCTTCTATAGGTATCGTTTACATGATCTTTTTCGTTACCAATCCCCTCTTCTACTTCTTCATCATCCTGTAAGCGCAGATGATTATTTACCTTTCTTTTAAGCTCATCGTAACACCAATTTTTGATAATTTGCATACAATAAGCTTGTTTATTCTTTACCTTTTGAAAATAGTCTCGCTGATTCCATAACTTTATGGCCGATTCTTGTAAACCATCTTTAGCTAAATCTCTATTTTTTAAAATAGAGATGGCTAGTCCAAACATTTTTGGTTCATGTTTTTGAATTTCAGTTATAAAATCAATTTGATTCATAGTTTTGATTCTACTAATAAGACGAATTAATTTAAATATTGTAACATATTAATTAGAAATTAAAATAATCTATTTAAATTTACTCTTTTAAAAATTTGTTTATGAAGCTTTTAAAGTCTTTTTTCTACTTAATAACTTTTCTAGTTGTTTTATCTAGTTGTCAAGACGATCTTGATGATCGTATTTTCCCTGCAGATAGTAGAGCTTTGAATAGTTTTGTTTGGAATGCCATGAATATATTTTATCTTTATAATGAAGAATCATCTGATTTAGGGGATGATCGTTTTTCTTCTAATGAGTCTTTTAATGAATTTTTAGAAAGCTTCAATCAGCCCGAAGAATTATTTGAACACCTTAAAGTTAATCAAGACCGATTTAGCGTTATTGTTTCTGACTTTAGAGTCTTGGAAAATGCGCTAAGTGGAGTTCGAGTTGATAATGGATTGCGTTTTGGATTAGTCAGTATAAGTGAAACTTCTGAGGTGTTTGGATTTGTCAGGTATGTTGTACCAAACTCCCCTGCAGCTCAAGTGGGAATTGAACGAGGAATGATATTTAATCGTATTGACGGTCAAACTTTCTCAACAGATTCCAATTTTAACAATCTTTTTTCTCCTGAGGTGTTTACTCTTGGCTTTGCTGAATTTATTGATGGCGACTTAACCCCAATAAATTCAGAAGTGCAATTAATAAGAACTGAAATAACCGAAAACCCTATTCATTACCATGATTTGTTTGATTTTGGAGGTACTCAAGTTGGATATCTTGTGTTGAACAATTTTAGAAGAAACTTTGACAATGAATTAAATGAAGTTTTTGGTGAGTTTAAAGCTAGTGGTGTAAATGAACTTGTATTAGACTTTAGATATAATGGTGGAGGAGATTTAAGGACTGCTGTTGATTTATCTAGTTTAGTAACTGGTCAGTTTACTAATGATTTGCTACTAAAGCAGGTTTTTAATACTAATTTTGATGATCTTGATTCTAGCTTTACCACACGAAATAGAAATGATGTTAGCCTTAATTCGTTAAATTTAGAGCGTGTTTTTGTGCTTACAACTTTTTCAACTGCTTCTGCAAGTGAAGCAGTTATTCTTGGTTTACAGCCCTATATAGATGTCATTCAAATTGGAGGAACAACTACTGGTAAATTTGAAGCTTCAAGAACCTTATACGATTCTCCAAATTTTGGAAGACAAGAGGCAAGTATTCAGCATAGTTACGCGCTTCAACCTATAGTATCAAGTATTCAAAATGCTAATGGGGAAACAGGGAGTAACCAAGGATTGATACCACAAATTGAACTACAGGAAAATTTTACTAATATTCTTCCTTTTGGAGATTTAGATGAAACTTTACTTCGACAAGCGCTTATTGAAATTGGTGTTATTAGTGATCGTGTTTCAACGCAAAAAAAACCAAACTATACAGTTGAGCTTCTTTTAGAAGATGGAGAACGCAACATTGATTTTCAACGTATGTATTGGGATTTTAGTGATGAAAATCAGTAACTATTATTATTTAAATTATGCCAATCCAATATAAAGATGAGCATTATGGTTACCCATTTTTTTGTTTTTATAGGATTAAATAGACTTGCATTATGGAAGTGAATTTTTATGCTACTTTTTATTTCAAGCTAATTGTAATTATTGGTGTAGCTTTAATCACCTTTTTAATTGTAAAAATTTTTATTTATACAAGTGAGAAAAGAAATAAATATCTCAACAAAGTTATCTCTGAAAAAACTTCTCTCTTAAGAGACACCATATCAGATTTAACAAGAACAACTCAAAATTTGGAAGAACAAATAGTAAATCATAAAAAAATTATTGCTTCTATATCTCATGATATAAGAAGCCCATTACAGTATATTAAACTTGGCATAGATTTTTTAGATGCCGAGTTAATGAATCAAGGTCAAAGTAAAGATGTAGAAGAAAACATCAAAGCTTTAAGTGATTCAATCGATAAATTACAGAAATTCACAGATAATATTCTTGAATACTCCAAAGCACTTATAAATCAAAATACAGATAGAAATGAAAAATTTAACTTGTATGAACTGGTAATTCAAAGAACAGAATTATTTAAACAAGCCGCAGAATCTAAGAAAATTGATTTAATCGTAGATATTAAAAAAGACTTCCAACTAATTTCAAACAAAAATTTACTATCACTTATAATTCATAATGTTTTAGACAACTCATTAAAAAACACCTTTATTAGGGGTAAAATTTCTATTTCTGCCAGGCGAATAGCTGGAAAAACTATCCTAAAGATTGAAGATTCAGGAACTGGTATGGATAAAGAAACACTTGAAAAATATAAGATGATAATGGAAAAGCCTTATAAGAAAATACAAGTATCGGGATCAAGTATGGGAGTTTTTATAATTGCAGAAGCATCAAAATTACTTGATGCTAAAACTGAAATTGAAAGCAAAAAATACGATGGAACTACATTTTATTTAATTGTAAAAGACAAAAGAAATGAAATTGCTTAAATCTCATTAGAAAGCATTTTATATTTCTCTAGAAGGTCTAAAATATTTTTTACATCAAACTTTTCCATTAAGCGTTTTTTATAGGTACTAACAGTTGAATTTTTCAAATCTAACTCATGTGCTATTTCTAAATTTCCATAACCATCTAACAGGTATGATAAAACTTCTAACTCCCTTGATGAAAGTTGTTCAAGCGGGTTTTTATCAATTCTAAACTTTCTTTTACTAACTTTTTTCTTTAATTCGTTACTCATATAGACATCATCTTTAAAGATGATATTAATTGCATTTAAAATTTCTTCAACAGGCTCATTTTTACTTAAAAAACCATTTACCTTTAATTTTAAGAAGCGTTCTCCGTACTGTATTTCATCTAAACCAGAAAACATTAAAATTTTACAATTTTCGTTTTTTTCTTTTGTTTCTTTGACCAAATCTAGTGTGCTTCCATTTGGAAGTTTGATATCTATAATTGCTAAATCATAATTTTGTCCTTCTATTTTTTGAAGAGCAGATATAATATCATTTGCATGATCAATAAATGTATCAGGAAAACGTTTTTTTATTAAGTTAGCAACACCAGTTCTAACTATATCATGATCGTCTATTATTAAGATATTTTTCATTATAGAAATCCTATTTATAAAGCAATTATACGAAATATCTATAATTTAGGCGAGGTCTATTTAATTTTTTTTTAATTTTATTTTTGTAGTATTAAATTGTCAATATTTCAAACTGTTATTATACCGAAATTTTATTAATTATTTAATAAAATTTGAATTATTTTGTGTTTTCATTAAACATGCTCTTTGTAAAATAAATTAACTTTGCAACTAAAATTACATTTATGAAAACTATTGAAGCCCTTTCTTGGAGGTATGCTACTAAAAAGTTTGATTCATCTAAATTAGTTGAAAATAAGAAATTAGAAAAAATTAAAAATGCGTTTAATCTAACCCCTACTTCATATGGTTTACAACCAATAAAACTTATCATTATACAAAATCAAGATTTAAAAAATAAACTATTACCTTATTCCTACAATCAAAATCAAATAGTTGATGCCTCTCACCTATTGGTTTTTTGCATAGATAACATAATTGACAAAGAATTTATACTCAAAAACTTTGACTTAATTAAGTCTGTTCGTAATACGCCAGATGAAATCCTAAACCCATACAAAGATTACCTTGTCAATCATTTCAACCAATTATCAAGTGAAGAAATTATTGAATGGGCTACTAATCAAGCCTACCTAGCAATGGGTAATGTACTTACCGTTTCTGCACTAGAAAAAATTGATGCTTGTCCTATGGAAGGTTTTATTCCTGAAAAATTTACTGAAATACTTGGATTAGAACAATTTGATTTAACACCTGTTTTAGTCATGCCTATTGGCTATAGAGATAAGAAAGACGAGTTTTCTTCAATGAAAAAAGTTAGGAAACCACTAGAAGAAGTAATTATTGAAATGAATTAGATGTACACTCTTATTCAATTTCGTTGGTTTACTTAAGTCCCAATATCCAAACTTCCTTTCTCAATTTTTTCAACAACAGCTAAAGCTGCAGATTCTCCATTTAACATTGCTGCATTTAATGATCCATTTGCTAAATGATCACCCGCTAAAAATATATTTTCTTTTAATTGAGTTTCCGATTTTGGCAACATATAAGATACACTATCTACTATAGGTAATGCCTTATTAATTAAGTAGTATTTTTTTAATTCGATTACATTAATGTTTGCAATTTTATTGAGTTCATTTGTAATTACCTTCACAAGTTCGTCTTTGTTTAATTGATGATTTTTAATTACGCTAACTGAAAGTAAATAGTTTCTATTAGACTTCTCTTTTAGATAATAAAAATTATTCACATAAGTACTAAGTCGATTACTCATTAAACCGATTAATGAATCATCAATAACTTTATTTTCTACCTCAAAATAAAAATTTTCTACACTTTTCCATGCCTGATTTTCTTTTAGATTAGAAACAAACTTAGATGCATCCGTTGATATTATAATGTAGTCAAATTTTTCTTTCCTTCCACTTTCTAACTCTATTTCTCCATTATTCACCTTTTTTACAGTGGTATTAAAGTGAAATTTTGTTTGCTTTAATTGGGCGTAAAGTTGGTTAGAAATAGCTTGTATTCCCTTAGTAGGAATAACGGCACTTCCTTTAGAAAACATTTGATATACAAATTCAAATTTTCTGCTGGAAGTAGTTAAATCTTCTTCTAAAAATATACCCGTAAAAAATGGAGCAAAGAAATTTTCTATAACTTGATTAGAGAAGCCAAAATCTTTTAGATATTGCATTGTAGTCTTTTCGTCAGCTCTAAAAATTTCATCCAAGCTTTTATTTTTAATTTGATTACGCAACTTTAATATTTTGAACTTATCTTTTAGCGAACCTACTTTTGAAAATAACGTTGAAAACAGTAAACTTTTGTCGCGTAAGGGATCACCGATTTTATCTTTAGAATTTTTATAAAAAATTGCTGAACCTGGTTTAAAATAATTTAAATCTAGCAGGTCATAATCTAAATATTTTTGTGCTGCTGGATATGCTGTTAATAAAACTTGGAAACCATGATCAAAAGGTATTCCATCAATGTAGTCTGTTTTAACACGTCCTCCTACCCTATCAGATGCTTCAAATACAGTAGTTTGATAGCCATATTTTTCTAAATTTATTGCAGCAACTAAGCCACTAACTCCAGCACCAACAACTGCTATTTTCTGATTTTTACTCATATATTTTTAAATTTAAAAGGTGAATATTGAATTTTACAAATATCTTTAAATTTTAATAAATTCAATTGTAAAGTTAAACATCTATAAATAGTATGGTAGTATTCATATTATTTATTTACTTAGCTATAAAATAAAAAAACTATGGTGACTGATAATAAGTTGATTCAAATTTACTGTAACCCTAAAGAATTTCATTCAGAAAAATGTATAGCAATTGCAAAATCAGCAAAAGCAAAAATTCAAATTATTGATATTGCAAAAGATATCCCTACAGGTACTGATTGGAAAAATCTTGCTGAAAAACTTAATTTAAAAGTTAGTGAACTCGTTAATACAAGTCATATTAAATACATAGAAGTCTATGGTAGTAATGCTCAGGTGGATGAAAATGGTGCAATCAAAATATTACAAAATTCACCAGAAGTACTTTATTATCCCATTGCAGTAAGAGGAAAACGAGCAGTCCAAGCTAAAAGTGAAACCGATATTATGAGGTTGCATAATTCAGATACTGGAGAAGTTCCCATTCCTTAAAGTTTATAAAGATTAAAAAAAATCAGTCAGTTTTCATTGACTGATTTTTTTATTTTCAATTATTTATTTACAATTTCTTCATTTCATTTGAAATCTTATAAATTATACTAAATTCGCATTATTTAGACCGAATGATAAAAGCAAAGAACATTTTCAAACATTATGGCGACTTAAAAGTCCTTAACGGTGTTAATTTACATATTCAGAAGAAGGAAATTGTTTCCATTGTTGGTAAATCTGGAGCTGGTAAAACCACGCTTCTTCAGATACTTGGAACATTAGAAAAAGCTGATTTAAATAAAAATTTATCTATAGAAATTAACGGTACTAATGTAATAGGTTTGAACCCTAAGAAATTGGCTGATTTTAGAAATCAAAATATTGGGTTTATTTTTCAATTTCACCAGTTACTCCCAGAATTTACTGCGATTGAAAATGTGTGTATTCCAGGATGGATAAAAAAATCCAACAGTAAAGAAATTAAGCAAAGAGCTGAAAAACTATTAGGTTTTTTAGATCTTTCAGATAGAAAACACCATAAACCCAATCAACTTAGTGGTGGAGAACAACAAAGAGTTGCCGTAGCTAGGGCATTAATTAACAATCCTGCTGTTGTTTTTGCTGATGAACCATCTGGTAATTTAGATTCGGTTTCAGCTGAAAACTTACACCAACTTTTCTTTCAACTCAGAAATGAGTTTAATCAGACTTTCGTAATTGTTACCCATAATAAAGAACTAGCTAACATGGCTGACAGAAAGCTTCAAATGCAGGACGGAAATATTTTAAATTAATTGAAAAAATCTGATTTAAAAATATTCTTAGATCAAAAGGCAGAGCTTTATAACCAGAAAAAGTTTATCGCCACTGACCCTATCTCAATTCCGCATTTATTTCAAAAAAAACAAGATATTGAAATTGCCGGTTTTTTAGTTGCTACTTTCGCTTGGGGAAATAGAATAAGTATTCTAAAAAACGGAAAACTACTAATGCAACTTTTAGATAACCAACCTTTTGACTTTGTTATGAATCATGAAGAAAGTGATTTGAAGAATCTAGAAAACTTTGTGCATAGAACTTTTAATGGAGAAGATTTGATTTATTTCATTAGATCATTAAAGAATATTTACAACAATCATAATGGGTTAGAATCAATTTTTCAAAAAAATGCTACCTCTAAAAGTGTATTACCTGGAATAGAAGCCCTTAATAAAGTTTTTTTTGAACTACCACATCAAAAAAGAACTGAAAAACACATTAGTAATCCAGCTAAAAAATCAGCTTGCAAACGGTTGAATATGTTTTTACGCTGGATGGTTAGAAATGACAATAAAGGAGTTGATTTTGGCATTTGGAAGAATGTTCCTCAAAGCAGTCTGTCGTGTCCATTAGATGTCCATTCTGGAAGAGTTGCTCGAAAACTAAATTTACTAAAACGTAAACAAAACGACCTAAAAGCTTTAAATGAATTGGATAAAAACTTAAGAACTTTTGATCCTGCTGACCCTGTAAAATATGACTTCGCTCTTTTTGGACTTGGAGTTTTTGAAAATTTTTAAATTATATTTAACCTTGTTACTCTTTTTTGTATATGAATTTAAGATTTAGTTGAAATTTGAATCACTTTAATATAGAAATACTCCTAATTTTTATTTAAAAAACTAATAGAATTTTAATTTCATAGGCCATATAAAATACTTATCTTGCAACAAGATAAATTTTTATGAAACCAACTACGCTTACTAAGGATGAAAAAGATAGAATTGTAGCTTTAAGAAAGTTAGATATTATTGATACTTATCCTGAAAAACAGTATGACGAAATAGTAGAACTTGCTTCTTATATTTGTGAAACCCCTATTGGTTTAATTTCAATCATTGATAAAGATCGTCAATGGATAAAATCTTGTATAGGAATAAAATCGTGTGAAGCTGAGAAAAAATTTACATTTTGTCAACATGCTGTTAATCACCCTGGCGAAATCTTTGAAGTTAATGATGCTAGAAATGATGATCGTTTCAAGGAAGAAGCTTTTACTTTTGGTGAAAAGCCTGTTGTATTTTATGCTAGTGTTCCTTTAAGAAATAATGAAGGTATTGTGTTAGGTACTTTATGTGTAATTGATCATGAACCTAGAAGTCTTACTGAGAAGCAGAGAAGGTCACTTTTATGCCTAGCTAATCAGGTGATTAATCTTTTTGAAATTAGGATTAAAAACAATACTTTGAGAGAATCTCAAAAACTACTTAAAGAAAAGAATTCACAGTTGAAAAATTTTGCTGGTGTTGTTTCTCATGACATGAAAATGCCGCTAGCCAACATGATTGTTACTATGGATATTATCAAAGCTAAGTACAAGTCAAAACTTGATGAGTCCGGAAAAAATTATATTGATAACCTAAAACAATCTGCTTTTAAACTCAGTGATTATATCACCAATATTTTAACCCACTATGAGTCAGATTCTATCACTGAAGAAAATTCATTTGAAGTTTTTGACCTGAATGAACTTCTTGAAGATATTGTAGAAATGTTAGATATCAACGATGATTGCGAAATTAATCTTCCTAAGCAGAATCTTCAAATTGAATGTAACCGAGTTGCATTAGAACAAATTTTCTTAAACATTATAGGTAATTCAATTAAATACAACGATAAAGAAAAAATAAAAATTGATATTGGGTGTACATTTGATGATTTTTACTATCATTTTTACGTAAAAGATAACGGGATTGGTATCCCTAAGGATAAGCAGGATGAAGTCTTTAATTTATTTACAACAATTACAGAGGCTGACAGAAGAGGAAATAAAGGTAATGGGATTGGACTCTCCACAGTAAAAAAAATCATCCATAACCTAGGAGGTTCAATTGAACTAGAATCTGAATTAGGAGTTTATACAAAATTTAAATTTCAAGTAGAACGACCTTAAGGCAACCTAAAGTTTATGGCATTTCAGTATCCACAGTTTCTTTATGCACTCTTTTTACTGATTATACCTATTTTAATTCACCTTTTTCAACTCAGAAAATTTAAAAAAATTGAGTTTTCTAATGTTGCTTTATTAAAAAAAATTAGTATTCAAAGTAGAAAAAGCTATAAGCTAAAAAAATACTTAGTGCTTGCTACTAGAATGCTTACTTTTACTGTGCTTATCATTGCTTTTGCCCAACCTTACCTACCCAGTAAAGAAGCTAAAAATTTACCTACAGAGTATGTTATTTACCTTGATAATTCTTTTAGCATGGGCTACAAAGTCTCTTCAAAATCAATTTTTGAACAAGCCAAACAGGAATTACTTAAATATATATCTGAAGAAGATGAAGTAATAGTTTTTACAAATCACACTACCATTAAAAACAGTTCTAATTTAAAAAATGAAATCTTAGATATTCAGCTTTCACCTAAAAGTTTGAAGTTAGACCAAGTTTTACTTAAGTCAAATTCGTTATTTTCAGACAAAGAAAATACCAATAAAAAACTTATTCTTTTATCTGATTTTCAAGCTAATCAACCTGAAAATTTAAATTACAATGATTATTTGTCTTCTCCTGTAGATGTGAATTTTGTTAAGCTAAAAACTGATAATCAGATAAATACTAATTTAAAGGAAATCAATTACAAAGAAAAACAAAACCAAATTGAACTAGAAGTTGAGCTAGAAGCTTTTGGTGATATGGACAAATCAATAGATGTATCAATTTATGACCAAAATGAACTTATAGCAAGAAAAGAAGTTGATTTTAAAGAGGATTTAAATAAAACAATATCCTTTAAACTTAGTAATAAAGCTTATCCAAAGTCACGAATTGAAATTAATGCAGATGGATTAGATTATGACAATGTTCTTTATTTTAGTATCAATGAAAATTCTAAAATTGAGATTTTAAGTATCAATCAAAAATCAGATGATTTTCTAAAACGAATCTATTCAGGATCAGATTTCAACTATTCATCTGTTGATTTAAATGAGTTATCTTATTCCTCTATCAATCAATCCGATGTAATTATTTTAAATGAGGTAGAAGATTATTCAACTAATTTTAATAATGCACTCAAAAAATATCTTGAAGATGGTGGTCAATTAATTATTATTCCAGCTGAAAAAAATGTTGAAGCATTAAATCAATTTTTAAAGACCATTCAAATTTCAACTTTAGGAAAAATTAATAATGAAGACATTCAATTAACTAAAATCAATTTTCAACACCCCATTTACATCAACACTTTTGTGGATGAAATTAGTAGTTTTGATTACCCAAACTTCAGGCGTTCATACACATTACAGACCACAAGTTCACCTGCATTGTCATTTTCTAATCAAATCCCTTTTTTAGTAAATAAAGACAACATTAGCCTATTTGCTGCTCCATTAAATAAACAAAATTCTAATTTTCAGAACTCTCCTTTAATTGTACCAACATTTTATAATCTTGCCAAACTTAACAGGTTAGAAAGTCAGCTTTATTTTGAATTAAATGAAAACAATGTCATAAAAATCAACTGGGAATCTTCTTCAGACCATGTTATTCAGTTGCTTGATGATGAAGGAAATAAATTTATCCCACAACAACAAAAATTTGTAAAGCAAGTTGAAATGAATACTGCTGAAGTGCCTGAAAAAGCAGGTAATTATGCAGTTGTAGTTAAAAATGATACGCTAAAGCATCTCAGTTTCAATTATCCCCGAAACCAGAGTCTTTTAAATTATTACTCATTTCAAGAGGAGGATAATGTGTATAATTCTATTGAAGGATTTTTCAATGAAATGAGAAAGAAGCAAGAAACTAAAACATTTTGGTATTGGTTTCTTATTTTTGCACTTATATTTTTGGTAGCAGAATTTGTGTTACTCAATTATTTTAAAAAATAAACTGCTGATGAAAACCTTATTGAGAGCTGTTAATATCATCGATGCTAAAAGTCCTTATCACGGTCAAAAAAAAGATGTTTTAATTGACAAAAAGAAAATTATAGAGATCAGTGATCATATTGAAGTATCCAATGAATTTGAAAGTATTGATGCAGCTGGTCTCATATTAACTCCTGGGTTTTTTGACCCCAATGTGCATTTAGGTGAACCAGGCTTTGAGGAGCGTGAGACCTTATTTAATGGTTTAAAAGTTGCTGAAAAATCAGGATTTTCAGATATAGGGATAGTAGCTAGCACTCAACCAATTATTGACCAAGCCTACTTGATTGAAAACCTTATGCAAAAGACAATAAGCACTAAAGTTAAACTTCATGTTGTAGCTGCGCTTACGAAAGGACTTCAAGGTGAAGACCTTGCAGAATTGTTTGAAATGCATAAATATGGAGCTTTAGGTTTTAGCGATGATTACTTGCCAATTAAAAATGCAAACCTTTTAAAGATTGCTTTACAGTACACAAAAAATTTCAAAGGCTTAGTACATTCCTATCCACTCAATTCTGATATTCAAGGCAATGCACAAGTTCATGAAAGCCCCACTTCCACCCTACTTGGTTTAAAGTCGGCTCCGAGTATTGCAGAAAGCTTACAAGTTTCTAGAGATTTAGAAATATTAGCATATACCGGAGGTAGGCTTCATATCCCACTCATTTCAACAGAGGCATCCGTAGCACTTATACAAGCTGCTAAAAGTAAAGGCTTAGAGGTAAGCTGCAGTGTTTCTATAAATCAATTGTATTTTACAGATAATAGCCTAAATGAATTTAATACAAACTTTAAGCTTCAACCTCCCTTACGAGAAGAATCTGATAAACAAGCTTTAATCAACGGTGTAAAGGATGGGGTGATTGATATAGTTACATCTCATCACCGCCCTATAAATATTGAGCATAAGTTTCTTGAATTTGAACACGCAAAAAGTGGTAGTATTGGGCTAGAAAGTTATTTTGGCGCAATGAATCAATTGTTTGGAACTGAAAAGGCAATTGAGATTATCCAACGTAGCAGAACTACTTATCAATTAGAAACACCAACAATTAAAGAAAAAGAAAGTGTTTCATTAAATTTAATTGATCCAACTATGGAATGGACATTCTCCAAAGATGAAATTTATTCTAAATCTAAAAACTCAATATTTATCGATAAGACCTTAAAAGGTAAAGTAATTAAAACATTTAATTAATGAAGTCACCCACTCCTGAAATTCCTGGAAAAACTCCAGCAATAATTGCTTATATAACAATATTTGGAACTATTCTTGCCCTTTTTTTAAATTCAGAAACAAAAAGCAAATTTGCTAATTTTCATATTAGACAAGCTCTTGGTATCAACTTAACTTTAATTTTGTTTGGTGTTTTAGTCAATGGTTTTGGAGAATATTTTTCAGAAACAATGAATTTTATGATTGGGGGAGCTTTCTATCTCAGTTATTTTATTTTGTGGATTTACGGTTTTATAGGAGCTGTAAGCGGTAAAAAAACCTTGCTTCCAATAGTTGGAAACTTTTTTCAAAAATTCTTTCAAAAATTAGCCTTTACCAATGACAACAAAAAATCTTAGTTTAGAACATTTGATTAGACCAGCTCAAAATGAAGCTGAAAAGTCACCCCTAATATTAATGCTTCATGGTTACGGAAGTAATAAAGAAGATTTGTTTTCTTTTGCTAATGAACTTCCTAAGGAGTACATAATTATTTCAGTTGAAGCTCCATTATCTTTAGGTTTTGGTGGAAATGCTTGGTATTCTATAGATTTTAACGCTGCTGGAGACAAATTTAGTAATACTGATGAAGGAATTGCATCACGTAATAAAATTAGTAACTTTATTGATGAAGCTATAGAAAATTATCCTATAGATGAGCAAAACATAAGCTTACTTGGGTTTTCGCAAGGCTGCATACTAAGTTTTGCTTTAGCTTTATCTGAGCCTCAAAAAATTAAAAATGTAATTGGTTTAAGTGGCTATATCGATTTAAAATTAGTGGAAGGCGATTACAAAACTAGAGATTTTAGTCATTTAGGTGTGTATAATTCTCATGGAAGTGTAGATCAAGTAATCCCAGTAGATTGGGCTAGAAACAATCAACATATATTAAAAGAATTATCAATCGATTTCATTTATGAAGAGTTTCCTGTGGGTCATGGGGTGAGTCCTCATAATTTTCATTCATTCAAAAATTGGCTTTTAAATCATTAATATTATACCCGTTATTATTTGAAATTACTGGAAAAGAAAACAGCCGAACCCGACCGCTTCGGGAATAATTTTTTCTTTATGTGAATTGGAAAAATCAAGCAGGCTTTAGCTACAATTTCTTTTTATAATAAAAACAAAAAGAAAAAAAGAGTGTTTTATTACTGTAATTTCAATTGGTAAAAGGTATTTTTTTTCAAAATAAAAATAGTTGCAACACAAGTTGAATATATAATTCACTAATTTTGCAAGCTTAATTTTTATATACAAAGCAGTATTAGATGTTAATAAATCTTCTAAGAAAGTTATAGCTATAACTTACCTGTTGCATTATTCTTTGCGTCTACTATCAATTTGAAAAAAGAAAAAAGATGAAAAAGTACATCAAGTTATTTGATTTTAAGAAAAAGGTAGATTATAAAACAGAAGTTTTATCAGGTTTAACCGTTGCCATTGCACTTGTGCCTGAAGCTATTGCCTTTGCTATGATTGCTGGGTTAAGTCCGTTAACTGGGCTGTACGCCGCATTTGTGATGGCTTTTGTGACTTCCATTTTTGGTGGGCGACCAGGTATGATTTCTGGAGCAACTGGAGCCATTGCTGTTGTTATTGTTTCATTAGCTAAAGATTTTGGAGTAGAATACGTTTTCGCCGCTGTTGTTTTATCAGGTGTTATTCAAATGCTAGCAGGTTTTCTAAAACTTGGAAAACTTATGCGTTTAGTGCCTCATCCAGCCATATTTGGTTTTGTAAACGGTTTAGCCATTATTATTTTTATGTCGCAATTAGATCAATTTAAAGACGCTTCTGGAAATTGGTTAACTGGCTCAACGCTTTATGTGTTTTTAGGCTTAGTTTTAGTAACTATTTTAATTATTTGGTTACTGCCCAAACTTACCCGTGCTGTACCTGCTTCGTTAGTGGCTATTTTAGTAGTTTTTGCAGTAGCCTTTTTCTTTGGGATAGATACAAGAACCATTGGAGATGTTGCTTCAGTTCAAGGTGGCTTCCCTCCTTTTCATATTCCTGAAATTCCTATTAAGTGGGAAACTTTTATGATTATCCTTCCTTATGCAGGAATTATGGCTGGAGTTGGTTTAATAGAGAGTTTACTAACCTTAAATATTGTTGATGAAATCACTAATACAAGAGGGAATGGAAACAAAGAAGCAGTAGCTCAAGGTGCCGCTAACCTTTTATCAGGATTTTTCTCTGGAATGGGTGGCTGTGCTATGTTAGGACAAAGTCTAATCAATGTTTCTAATGGTGCAAAAGCACGTTTATCAGGAATAGTTGCATCCTTAGGTTTATTAGCATTTGTGATGTACGGGGCACCTATCATTGAATTAATGCCTATGGCTGCCTTGACAGGCTTAATGATTATGGTTGCAATTGGAACATTTGAATGGGCTAGTTTTAAAACGATAAAACGCATGCCTAAGTCAGATATTTTAGTTATGTTTTTAGTTACTTTGGTGACCATTTTCTTACACAATTTAGCCTTAGCTGTATTAGTAGGTGTAATAATAGCCGCTTTAGTATTTGCTTGGGATAATGCTGTGAGAATTCGAGCACGAAAAACAATTGATGAAAATGGAGTTAAGCATTACCAAATCTACGGCCCATTATTCTTTGGGTCAACAACAACATTTCTTACAAAATTTGATGTAGATAATGATCCTGCAAAAGTAATTATTGATTTCAAGGAGAGCAGGGTTGCGGATATGTCTGCTATTGAAGCACTTAATAAAATCACCAAAAAATATCAAAAGGCGGGTAAGAAGATAATTCTTACTCATCTAACAGAGGATTCTATTAGATTACTTGAAAATGCAGAAGACTTAATTGATGTACATATTATTAAAGATGAGCAATTAGAAGTTTTTTATTAAGAAATTAGAAAACAGCTTAAAAGTGAATTTTAAGCTGTTTTAGTGTGGTACACTTAATTCAATTTTAGTTTTTTAAATGCTTCTCCAGCCATTGGTCTTGTTCCCAAAGCATGTGCATAATGCTTTCTCTAGCCGCATAACCGTGACTTTCCTTTGGAAGCATCACTAATCTTACTGGAGCTCCTAAGCCTTTTAAAGCATTAAAATAGCGTTCACTTTGCATAGGATATGTTCCAGAATTATTATCATCTTCACCATGAATTAATAATAATGGAGTTTTCATTTTATGAGCATTCATAAAAGGAGACATGGTATTATATACCTCTGGAGCTTCCCAGTAATTTCGCTCTTCTGCTTGAAAACCAAATGGTGTAAGTGTTCTATTATAAGCTCCACTTCTGGCAATACCAGCAGCAAACAAATCAGAATGAGAAAGTAAGTTAGCAGTCATAAATGCCCCATAAGAATGCCCACCAACCGCAACTTTATCTCGATAAATATAGCCCATACTATCAACTGCATCTATGGCTGCTTTTGCATTTCCTACCAGCTGCTCTACAAATGAATCATTAGGCTCTTCATCTCCTTCTGCAAAAATTGGAAAAGCTGCATCATCTAACACTACATAACCTCTATTTACCCAATAAATTGGAGAACCATAAAATGGATAAGTAAAATCTTTACTACTTGAAGTAACTTGTGAAGCACTTTGTTTATCTTTATACTCTCTTGGATAAGCCCACATAATCATAGGGTATTTTTTACCCTCTTCGTAATTTGTGGGTAAATATAAAGTTGCAGAGAGTTCTAAGCCATCCTCACGTTGGTAAGAAATAACTTCTTTTTTCACGTTTTCTATGGCCTTAAACGGGTTTTTAAAATTAGAAATTTGCTTTAGCTCATTGGTGATAAAATTTCTTATGTAATAGTTTGGAAATTGATTACTACTTTCTAACCTCACCAAAACTTCACCTTTTTCAGCGTTAATCACGCGAACAATAGCTTCTTGAAAATCATCGTCTTTTGACTCATATAAGCGCTTTTTTTCTCCAGAGGTAATGCTATACTCATCAATAAAAGGAAATTTTCCTTCAGGTGAATAGCCTGGTCCATCAAGTAAAACTTTATCCTCATCATTCACTTGAATTACACTGCGATTGAGTTCGTTTTTAGCCGTAACGAAATCACCAGGATCATTGTACCTATCTTGGTAATTACGTTCACTAAATAGAATACTTTCTTTTGTAGGATCATCAGGATATATAAAGCTTTGTTTTAATGTCCTTGTATTCCACCAATATTCATTTAAAACAGCCACATCTGAATTACTCCATTCAATAGTTGAGTAACGTAATTGTGTCTTAACAACTGATTTAGGAGCATCATTAAAAGGTGCTTCCCATTGAAATATTTCATCTCTGAAATCAACTTCATTTTCTGGATCTCCTTCATCTAAGGCTTCTGCCCAGATTATAGTTGAAGGTTGGTCGGCACGCCAGGAAAAGCTTCTTTTTCCAGTTCTTGTAGCCATGAAACCCTTTGGAAGCTCTTCAGTTAACGGAATTTCAGCTAAGGTTTTCACTAAATTAGCTTGTTGATCTACAAGTAAATAATCTGTAGGAAAGCGACCATATGTAACAATATAGGAAAAAGGCTTTTTAACTTTTGAAATCAATGCATAATTACCATCTGGAGAAAAAGATACACCTCTATACATAGCTTCACCCATCCAATCTGAAATCTTTCCTTTCAAATTTACTAGTTTCAATTCTGAAGTAGCTAAAACTTCAAAATTAAATTCATCATCTTTATTTTGAAGTAAATCTTGATAGGTTCTATTTTGCGCTTCAGTTCCAGCTTCATTCACAGAAACTGTAGGGCCAGTAGGAACTTTCAAAGAAACATCTAGCAAATCTTTTTGTTCAGAAGGCAAAAATTTTACAATGAGTCCTTCTTCATTTGGTAGCCAAGTTGCAGCGCTTCCAAGATTAGCATTTACAACAGCTTCTGTTAACTGAGTTGCCTTTTGTTTTTGGTAATCAATCACCCAAAGTTCGTTTCCTTTTTGTGTGGTATTTAAAAAGTGTATGTAATTTTGTTTTGGAGACCAGCCTATATTACTAATTCTAGCCTCTTTTGGCATCCCTTTAAGCTTAATTTGCTTTTGTTTTTTGGGGTCAAAAAGTTCAATAGAAGTATAGAATGATGTTCTACTTGATATATTTGTAACTGGGTTAATACGAAGTCCAGCAAGTCGTAGTTCTTTTTCAGATAATTCAACTATTGATTTATATTGATTTCTGTAAATCAAGATGGCCTTACTTCCATCATCATTGATAGAAATACTTGGTGGCATTTTTGCATCTGCTAAATCTAAGATATCTTTATGAGGTGTTTGGTACTCTAAGTCTAATTGTCCAAAACTATAAGTGGATATCATAAGGCTAAAAATTACGATTAATAATCTGTTCATATTTTATAATTTTATAATTTAATTTTTAATTATAAGTTTTCCTACTTCAAGCGTATTGAGGTCTTTGTCTTTGCAAACAAATAAATAGACCCCATTGGAAAAACCTGAAATATTCACTTTTGATTCTAGTTGTTTAGGATTAGACTTATTAATTAGCTTACCGTTTAAATCATAAATATTAATTTCATGAATTAATTGCTGTCGAGATTTAAAATTCACTAAATCAGAAGCAGGATTTGGATAAACTTCTATGTTTGGATTTTTATTGAATTCCGAAACAGATAAATTATCTATTACAATTTCTTTACAAACTTCTTGTGTGCCACAATCATCTGTCATTGTTAAGCAAACTTCAAATGTTCCTTCTTCAAAATAAACGAACATTGGTTCTTTTTCATTGGAGGTTTGTCCGTTACCAAAATCCCATTCAAATTGCTCTTCACCAGCAGATGTGGATAAGTTTGTAAATTCAGCTTCAGCTAAATTAATACCTATGAAAATTTCAAAATCAAAATCTACAATAGATTCAACTTCTTCAACGGTAAAAGTTGTTACTTCTGTACAACCTGTATTTGTATCAATAATTGTTGCTGTATATTCACCA
>PXFS01000009.1 GCA_003564185.1 Flavobacteriaceae bacterium | reverse complement strand
GCTTACATGAATTACGGCATGACCAAAGAAGAGCTTATAGGAACACGCTCTGCCAACGCAGTTGTTCTACATATATCAAAATTAATTAGTTATGCGTATTTTGGCTATATGACGGGTGATGTACTAAAATTTGGTATTATTCTTGGAGTTTCAGCTATTGTTGGCAATTATTTTGGAAAAAAACTCTTAGGCTTAATTTCTGAACTTTTCTTCAGAAAAATAGTTATTACAACAATGGTAGTTAGTGGAGTTTTAATGTTATATAGACACAGAGATTTTATTTTTGAATGGGTAAGCTCTTTGTAAATAAAAAATTTAGAATTATGAAATTAAGTATTACAGACAACGTACATTTGGTAGAACCAGGAGATTTTGAGCCTTCAGAACACTGGTATCCAAGAGTACTCAATTCCAATATTCACCCGTTGGTAAGTCATTTTCTTTACTTGAGCAACGAGCAGTATATTGAACGCTATTGCCGATTAAATCCGGAAGCCAATCCAGAAGCTATCGCCAAGATTTTAAATTACAAGCCCAAGTATTTTAAATGGTCTGGGACAGATATGATGCATATTACCAATCAATTGGGAAACAAAAAACTTACGGTAATTGAAACCAATTCGTGTCCATCAGGTCAAAAATCTATGCCTTTATTAAATTTGAATGTAGAAAAAGGAGGCTACAAGAGACTTATTGAAGAAACTTTTTTGCCAGCCGTAAATGCGCATAAAGAAACCGGAAAATTAGCGGTTATTTATGACAAAAATCCAATGGAAAACGTTGGTTATGCTTCTACATTAGCCGATGCTTTTAATGAAGACGTTTTATTGGCTAAATTTGAAAAGGATGATCCTAATCCGCCAGCAAAATTCATTGATAATAAATTGCACATTAGAAACGAAGAAGAAGAATGGGAGCCCATTAGAGCAGCTTTTAGGTATGTAACTCAAATTCCTTGGAGTAGAATTCCTGTAGGTTCTAAAACTTTGCTTCTTAACCCTATTGAAGCATGCTTGGCTGGAGGTAGAAATAAATCTGAAGCTTATGGCGCTTATCAAGCCTTTAATGAAGAATTTAAAGAAGACGGCATTAGCATAAATACACCTAAAACTTTTTTAGATGTTCGCTTAGGTGAACTCCCCACTTACTTTGAAAAAATGGGCAAGAGTATGGTAATAAAAGTACCTGATAGCAACGCCGGTCAAGGGGTTTATACCATTACTTCTGAAACAGAATTAAATAAAGCGATGACAGAATTACAACAAAACCCACCAGAAGACACCTACTTAATTCAGCAGTTGATCTATAGCAACTACATTAAAGGGGCTTCAAAGAAGGATTCTTGGTACCATGTGGGTACTATACCCGATAAGAAAAACCGCAGTTACGCCTTCGATTTGCGTTTAATGATGAGTTCTACAAATGAAGGCATTAGGCCTTTGGCAATTTACTCAAGAAGAGCAAGGTTACCACTTAATCAGCCATTACCAGAAGGTGCGGATAGTTGGGAGTTATACGGAACCAATTTATCGGTAAAACAAATGGAAGGATGGTCTTATGATGATGAGCGTTTAATGTTGTATGATATTCGTAACTTTGCTAATATGGGATTGGGTATAGATGAATTGATTTCTGGCTTTATACAATCAGCCATGGCTACTTATGCAATTGATCAAAATGCTATTAAAAAATTTGAAAAATAAATATTATGAGTTTAAAAGTTTTAATCGTTGAAGATGATGTTGTTTTCTGTAAGTTATTAACTAAATACCTTAATAACAACGGAATAGAAACACAAGATGCTCAGTCTGCTCAAGTAGCTAAATCACTTTTAGCTAACCAAAACTTTGATTTTGTTGTGATTGACAATAAGCTACCAGACGAAGATGGTATTGATGTTTTAGCATGGTTAAGTGAGCAAGAAATCACTGTGAATAAAATTTTGATGAGTAGGTTTGAAGATGAGCAGATCATTCAAAAAGCTACAGATTTAGGCGTAAAGCGTTTTGTAAAAAAACCGCTTAAACCTGCTACACTTCTTGACTTATTGCAGGAATTAGGCTAATTCCTAAATTTACATAGTATGTTCAAACTCAAAGGTAAAACTATATGGTTGTTTGCCATTATAGCTGTTGGTTTAGCTAGTTTAGGATTTTATTTCTATACCAGCTTAACTTCTTTGAATCAAAAAGTTGAGGATAGTATCTATCCTCAAAAAAGATCCAATTACCTGAGAGATATTACGCTCAATGTTAATAACCTAAATAACCTTTACTTAGTTGACTCCATCAAATTTTCGTCCAAAAAAGTAGATACCATCATTCGTGATATCGAAAAAAATCTTGATTCTATTAAAGTTGAATTTAAAGGTTCAACAGCATTAAGTGCGGAAAAGATTGATACCATACCAAAGTTGCTTCGAAAAATTCAAGAAGAATACCTTGAATTAGAAAAAGTGAAGAAAAAAAGTCAATCGCGATTTATAAACGATTTAGAAAGCCTTCTAAAAGAGGAGTTAGCCGAACTTAACCTCAACAAAAGAGACTCTGTTACTATTGTACGTCAGATTACTTCAGAAATTTATGACCGCTCTATAGATAGTAATTCCTATTTTAAAGAAGTTGATGTTGAAGAAGAGAAAGAAAAAAGTAGAGGTTTCTTTCAACGTCTTTTTGGAGGATCAAGCGATGATGAAGAGCAAGGAGCAAATGAAGCACAAAAAAGAATAAATGATAGCTTAATAAATAGTATCCGTCAAACTTCAAAAGACACTGTAGTTTCCACAAAAGTTGACACCCTGCTCACCCAGTCTGCACAAATTGGTGAGCCCCCAGCAGAAATGAAAATCATCTCCATTTTTGAACGAATTCAGCGCAGACGTATTGAT
>PXFS01000019.1 GCA_003564185.1 Flavobacteriaceae bacterium | reverse complement strand
TTTGAGGTGTCAATATTTTTTGCAGATTCCCTTAATTCATTTAAAGGGTGATTTATAGCCGCATCAAATTTTGGGTCATTTTTATGTTCAGGAACATTTCTAATGTCAATAATGGTATAGTTCTTCTTATTGGATTTAAAATCTTCAAGATTTAATTCCACTTTCTTTTCCATCTCTGCGTCCGAAGCTAAAACTACAACCGAAAGAATCTGAGATTCGTATCCAATTTTGGCAATTCTACTTAATAGGCGACTTCTATCTGCATAGCTATCAACAACTAAGTAAAATTTTTCTTCTGGTTGAACTATTGCACCTAACCATGTTTCAATTTTATCATTTTGGTTTCTACCCATAATGTTGATGCTACCGGGCAAATGTCCTTTTTTGAATTCGGCTTCATCTCTGGTATCAACAACTAAATAATCTTTCTCTACAGCTTTCACATTTAACTGGGTAGGAACTTCAGCTTTAGTTAATTCATAATTTTGGGCACCACGTTTATTGATTTCTACGTTGTAACCAAAATACGAAGGAATAAAGGGTTGATCGCTCAAAATTTCTTTCACAAATTCTTCCTTACTTTTTGCTAAAAAAGCCCAATTTCCTGTGCGTTCATTTCCTAAAGTTGAACTGGCAGCATCACTCATATTTTTTCCACATAAGCTTCCAGCGCCATGAGCAGGATAAATTACAACTTCATCATCATAACCATTGAACTTATTTTGAATGGTATCGTACATCATTTCAGCTAATTCTTTACGCTTAGCAGTCATATTGCCCGCTTTTTCTCGTAAATCTGGGCGACCAACATCACCAATAAAAAGCGTATCTCCTGTAAACATTGCTTGTTCTCCAGAGGCTTCGTCTTTAGCATAAAAGGTAATTCCGTCTGGTGAATGTCCAGGCGTATGAATTCCCTTAATTATTACATTTCCTAATTGAAATTCATCACCTTCATCAAAGGTTGTATGGGGATAATCGGCTCCTACCATTTTACTTACATAAATTGTGGCTCCAGTTTCCTTATAAACTTGTAAATGCGAACTAACAAAATCGGCATGTGGGTGTGTTTCAAATACAGCAACAATTTTGGCATTATTCTCTTCTGCTAGTTGATAATAAGGCGATGGATCCCTGGATGGATCTACTAAAGCCATTTTTCCTTCGCTAATAATTGCATAAGAATAATGAGCTAAAGGCTCATCGTTATATTGTTTGATAATCATAATTTTAATTTTAAGGTTAAACTTTTATTGGCTCATTTTTCCTGTAGCACAACTAATGTAAGATTTGGCTTTACTTCCAAATGTATTAGCTTCACCTTCTACAGGATAACCAATTTTTTTTAATTGATTTTTTACGCTTTCTTTCAATTGATTTGTTTTCAAATCAAAGTTTACTTGGCTATGTTCAACTTCTACGTTTACATTAGAAACACCATCTAAACGTTCTAGTTGCTTAATAACGGTGGAAGCGCATCCACCACATTTTAAGTTTTGTATAATTAAAGATTCTCTCATTTTTAATTTTTTTACCAATTCATATATCCTCCTTCTAAATCAACTACATGTTTAAAACCTAAACTTTCCATTTTTCTTGCTGCTTTTTGACTTCGGTTACCGCTTCTACAGTAGAGGTAAACTGTTTTTGTCTTGTCTAATTCGTTTATTTTAGATGCAAAATCATTATCAAAGTAATTGATATTTCTAGCATGAAAAATTTTCCCTTCTTTGTATTCTTCAGGAGTTCTTACGTCTATTAGAGTAGTATTAGTATTATTTACTTGATTTTTGAATTCTTCTTTTGAAATTATTTCTGATTTAAAATCAGGATTTTTGCTATTTTTCAATTTATCTAATATTCCCATTTGTTTTATTTTAGTATTACAAAATTAATGTAAATGAATCTATTAAATTGTAACAAAAGTTACGCATGTTTTTTGAATAATAACGCAAAATAAAAAAGTCTTAACCAAATAGCTAAGACTTTAGGAGTTATACGATTTATGAATTTAGATTACCGTAAGAAAAAACCCTCGTTTTCTTTCCCAGTAATTTCAAATAATAACTGGTATTATTTTTATAAATTGATTTACAAAATTAACATTGCATCACCATAGGAATAAAATCTATATTTTTCTTTGATGGCCTCCTTATAAGCTTTTTCCATTAATTCATGTCCAGCAAAAGCAGAAATCATCATTAATAATGTAGATTTAGGCATGTGAAAATTGGTAACCATACAATTTGCTATACTAAAATCGTAAGGGGGAAAAATAAATTTGTTGGTCCAACCTTCATATTCATGCAAAGTTCTATCTGCGTTGACGGCTGATTCAATTGTTCTCATTACAGTAGTACCAACTGCGCAAATTCTTTTTTTGTTAGCTTTCCCTCTATTAATAATTTCAGTAGCTTCTTTTTCAATCGAAATCTCTTCACTATCCATTTTATGCTTAGATAAATCCTCCACTTCAACTGGATTAAAAGTACCGAGACCAATATGTAAGGTTACTTCAGCAAAGTTTACTCCTTTAATTTCAAGCCGCTTCAACAAATGTTTTGAAAAGTGGAGACCAGCGGTTGGAGCGGCAACAGCGCCTTCTTGTTTAGCATAAATGGTTTGGTAACGTTCCTCATCTTCTGGAACAACGTCACGTTGAATATATTTAGGAAGTGGTGTTTCACCAAGTTCTTTTAATTTTTTTCTAAATTCGGTATAAGAACCATCATACAAAAAGCGTAGGGTTCTACCTCTAGACGTTGTATTATCAATAACTTCAGCAACTAATTCTTCATCATCTCCAAAGTAAAGCTTATTGCCAATTCTGATTTTTCTGGCAGGATCAACAAGCACATCCCAAAGACGCGTATCTGCGTTAAGCTCGCGAAGTAAGAATACTTCAATTCTTGCACCTGTTTTTTCTTTATTTCCATACAAACGCGCTGGGAAAACTTTTGTATTGTTAAAAACCATCACATCATCCTCATCAAAATACTGAATCAAATCTTTAAAAAGTTTATGTTCAATAGTGCCTTCTTTTCTGTTAAGCACCATCAATTTTGACTCATCCCTGTTTTCAGCTGGATATTCAGCTAACAACTCACTAGGTAAGTTAAAATCGAATTGTGATAGTTTCATTCCCATAGTACATGTTTTTAAAAGTTTGCAAATATACAATTATGAGACCCCCTTTGTCAAGTGAATAAGCTTATAATTTTTATTAAATTCAACTTTCTTTTAGAAACTTCATAGTATACCCTAAGAATTATATTATTTTGCTAATTATTTTTCATAGTTTTTCAGAAAGTTTATGCGTCAGTTATTAGATCCATTTTTAATAGGAATTGTTTTTTGTGTTGCTCTTGCTTATTGGTTTTCTGAAATAACAATAGAAAGCACAGGTGTGGTATTAGATCATATAGCTTCTGTTGGAATAGGATTGATTTTTTTCTTTTATGGAGTAAAACTAAATTTCAAAAAAATGAAATCTGATCTTGGAAACTGGAAGCTTCATCTACTTATACAAGGGATTACTTTTTTGGTTTTCCCACTTTTAATTCTACCATTTTATAAGTTTTTTCAGTCTGAATCACTTTATTATCTTTGGTTAGGTTTCTTTTTTCTTGCCGCACTTCCATCAACTGTATCTTCTTCTGTTGTAATGGTTTCTATAGGGAAAGGTAATATTCCAGCAGCTATATTTAATGCCAGTATCTCAGGCTTAATAGGAGTAATGTTAACTCCTTTATGGTTGAGTTTTTTTATTCCTGAAAGTTCTTCAGATTTTAAATTGTCAAAAGTTTATTGGCAACTTCTTACTGAAATTTTACTTCCAGTAATCTTTGGATTGTTTTTTAATTCGATTTTAGGAAATTGGGCTAATCGTTACAAAAACGCACTAAGCTGGTTTGATAAAAGCGTAATTCTACTTATTATTTTTAAAAGCTTTGGTCGTTCTTTTCAATCTCAACTTTTTAACACTGTAGAAATAAAACATATAATTAGCGTTGGAATAGGAGTTGTAGCACTTTTTGTTTTTGTTTTATGGTTTTCTGCTTGGATGTCAAAGCGCTTACATTTTTCCTCTGAAGATCAAATTACAGCTCAATTTTGTGGAACTAAAAAATCTCTTGTTCATGGTAGTGTATTTGCTAAAATTTTATTGCCAGCAAGCCTACCATTAGGGCTTATTTTATTACCCATAATGGTCTATCATGCATTGCAATTATTTGTGATTGGATACTTAGCTAACCAAAAAGCTATACACTAATGTTTAGGTGAATATTCTAATGAATTAACTTATGCGTAGTATAGCCTTTTGATGTATTGATTCGAATTAAGTATACCCCATTTGAAAGCCCTTGTAAGTTGGATAAATTAAAGCTTGTTTCATCTTGTAACTTATGTTTTTGAATAAGCCTTCCGTTAATATCAATCAGCTCAATAGAACTCATAGGATTCACAGATTTCACACTTATCTGGTTTTTAAACGGATTAGGGTATATCTGAAATTCTTGAATTACTTCGTTAACTATACTCATGTTATCTATTGGTAAGCCTTTTAATGAGATATTGTCAAAACGATTATTTCCATTGGTTTGAAGTGTATTTCCATTAAAAACAATTTTAACTTTAAAGTTTTCATTATTGTTGGTAGCTTCAATTTCAGAGAAGTCTATTTCTATCAATTGATAATCCTCTGTTATATTAAACGTGTCTTCATCAAGTCCATCTTGAGTGTAATTTTCTCCATCAATGGTATAGGAAATGATATTTTGTAACATTCCCTGTCCTGAACGTTTTACCGCATAACTAAAAATCAAATCTTTGTAATTTGAGGAAGCTAAATCAAAAATTAAGCTTCTATTATCTGAGAGATTTCTTACACGAATAGCAGTTCCAGCGGGTTCACCTAAGTACAAATTAAGATCTGAGCCTGGATTATAACTGTCCATATCCCGATTTCCAGTACCTGTGTATGTCATCATCATTTCCATTTCTTCCTGATAGCTAAAATCGGCAGCAACTTCTGTAACGTCATCATCGGGAGTTTCTAAGGTATTAAAATGCCAGTAATGAAGCAAGTCATAATCTCCTAAATTAGTATTTTCAAAAAAGGCTGTAAACTGACTGTCTTCAGAAATCATAAATGAAATTTGCTCTGCATCTAAATTTGGGTCTACCACTACACCATCAACTTCCCAGTGAGTAAATTCATAGCCTGGATTTGCTTGAGCACTTAAGTAGGTATTGATTTCTCCAAAAAGCGTAGCTTCAAAAGGATAAGTAGAGAGCACTTCGTTATTAAGTTTAATTTTTCCTCCTGTAGAAGGAATAACATTTAAATTAGCTTCGTAAGGACCAGATAAATCATAGCAATTGATTAAGCCGTTAATCATAACATCAGACCTTTCGTCTAAAAAGTCTCTCACATTTTGAACATTATCTTCCCAAGTATTAATATTTCCACCCCAACGCTCTATTTGACGGGGCATTTCTGGCTCAATATTAGTTACCATACTATCTAATACAGCCACCGCATTTTCATATTTAAAATGCGTGTTAATCAAATCAATATACCTGTTAATGTATCTCTCTTCTGCTTCTTCGTTTTCATTAATTAATTTATTTAGCATTTGAGCATGTCCATTTCCAACATTAATATTTTCAACTTGACAAGGTGGTGCGGTAGCGGAATCATCAGGTATTCCTGTATAATTGGTAAAGTGACCAAGCGCAGCTTCCATATCCCAAACGATGTATCTCCACTTTTGGGCTTCACCAGCAGGGTTAAGCCCTCTCCACCAGCCTGTGTTATAGTTAAGCCAATCTCTCGAAACAATATAAGAATTCAGTACAAAATGATCAATAAAGCTTTGCATGTTCAACTCTTCTTCAACCTGTTGGTAATTAGCTTCATTGCCCATGTCATTATTCATAACAAAATTGACCAGATTTTGCCAATCATCAATAGCAGGTTGATTACCAAAATGAGCTTCCGTTCCTCCCCAAGTCTTCAAAAATTGGAGGTATATGTCGCTTTCTCTATAGGTGTAATTTTGATTAAAATATTCGTCTGTATAATTATTGTCATCTACCCGTTCGCGTAAATCATAAACCCCCCAGTATTCACCATTAACATAAACAATTACGTTGGTAGAACTTCGCTCGTCTAAATCTAATTTTGCTAATTGAGAAAGGGTTTGAATGTATGAATCTCTTATATGAGCTCCACCTTCTTCAAAAGGATAGTTATCATTGGCTGCTGCTTTTACCATTAGTCTTCTAAATCTTGTTCGATCTGAAGTTTTAAAAAATTTATGTTCTAACCTGCGTTTGTAGCCAAATTCATCACGAGAAATAAAATCTACACCGCGTTGTTGATAATTCCATGAATCATTACCATGTTTATTAAAATCGCCAAAATTTTCATCGATAAAAAGGCCTTCTTCGTCAAAATATTCAAAATGGCCTAATGGCCTTAGTTGGTCATTACCATTAAAAAGTGTAAGCATGTCCTGGTCACCAGCAAAGGAGAAAACGGGTAGGCTATGATTTTCATCAATTAAATAGGTATTGGTTTCAATAAATCCTGGAATAATCATATCGTCCTCACTAAAACACCTAGCTCTTATTACAGTAGTTTCATTAACCTGTATAGGGGAAGTGTAGAGTGGTGAGTTTTCATTAGGGGTGGAACCATCCAACGTGTAGCGTATAACTTCTTCATCATTTTCAGTAGTTAAACCAACATTTATGCTTGTTGGGTATTCTCCTGCTTCCACATCAAAAGAGGGTGTGGAAGTATATGCTAAAACTCCATTTTCATTACTGTTTCCTGGTGTTGGTAGGGTAAAAATACCCCAATCATCTTCACCATCAACCAATCTTCCTCGAGAATGGTTGTGTTGTGTCTTTTCTATTACTAATGATTCAATAATATTTCCTTCTGGGTCAGATAGTACAATCTCATCTTCTCTTAATTGCCTGAAATTGAAGTCTGTGTGCAATACCATTCCGCTTGAAATATCTCTTCTAGAATCCCAAATAATAACCTTTGAATTGGGGGGAATAAAAGCCGATTCAATCTGCCACTTAAGAGGGTTATCCATATCATTACTTAAATAATGACCAGATAAATCATAAAAGAAATCAGGGTCGGCATTATATAATTCAATCCAGCTTTCTGTTCTTCCAAATTCATCTGTGAAATGTTGACCGATCAATTCGCCAGTAATGTTTCCCCGATTTGCAAATGAATATTCATTTATGTAAACAGGTCCTTCGGCAAATTCAACTGTACCATAGTGTATTTCAATTTCTCTTCGATCCATAATCTGAAAGGTGGTATTACATCCTGTACCACCCCAAACACGAGCATTATGAAAAGTAAAATCAACATCACCTGTTGAGGTTCCATTAGCAATTCCAGACATGAATATTTGATAGGTCTGTGTGCCAGCTGTATTTCCTGTGCCACTATTAACGCTTGTTTCACCATTGTTGCTAGAAACATAACTACGCTGATCTGCCATCCAAGCTTGGCTACCGTTAACCGCAACAATATCATATTCAATATTGGTAAAGAATATTTCTTCTCCTTCGGGAACGTTTACAGATAATGTGCTTGTCTCGTAATTAGGAAAAAAACAGCTCCCTACCTCGTCTGTGTTTGTAATGCTCACAACAGGATCAATTACAATCGGGAAAACACGATCTGTTTGGGTTAACCAGTCCCCATTAACTATGGTCTTAATCCATGTTTTTCCTTGCTCTTCAACCAGTTCGTAGTGAGCCACTTCAACTTGATGATTGTGTCGGGATTTTAAACTTATTTCTTCTGCATCTGTTAGTATTGTTGGGCTCAATTTGAATTGGACATTTCGATTGGAATCCATAAAATGTACTTCAGAATAATTGTCTTTCTCATTAAGCTCAACTGACCAGTTAGAAGGAATTTCAATGGAATTATAAATGGCTAATTCTGATGTCTCTTGTGGTATAAAATCAGCTTCATTTAGCACAATATTTGTTTTAATAGCTTGAGAATAAAAGCCAAAATCTAATTGTATTGGATGTTCATCATCTTTTATTTGAAGAAATTGAGAATCAGTTTGAATGCTTCTATTGTTAGAAAATTCTTTCTTTTTAATTTCTTGTGCATTCTCATTTAAAAATATAAATCGAGGTTGACCAAATGTAATCTGACTTTCCTCATTCGCTATTGTATAATTTAAATTATCACTATTCACTTGGTGTACTGGTTCTTGTTTAGGGTATTGGTATAAACCAGCGTTTTTGTATAGCTCATAATCAATCTCTTCCCACCTGCCGTCATCACTCAAATAGTGAATTGGGGCTGATGACTGATGGATGGATTTAGTTTTATTTTCGTGTATAAACTTTTTAGTATATTTAGTACGTTCTTCTGTAAGCTCTTCAGAACCTTCTTTGATATCTTGCTTTTGCTGAGCGAATATTGAAAATATGCAAAAAAAACCAATTACTAGGAAATAAAATTTCTTCATTTTTATGAATTATATCTCAAAAGTAGTGAAAAAAAATTATTTACTAAAGGTTTATTAAGGCTATTGCAAGACTTTGTTAAAATAGTAAATTTTTCCATTAAAAGGAGAAATGAAAAAAACCTCTGGAAAAGTATTTTTTATTTGAATTTGTTTTTTTGTTTGATTCATTAACTTTACTTTTCGAAAGTAATAAAAAAGAATGCAAAAGGGGTTAGAAAGATTGCGAATTCAACTAAAAGGAGAGTTGCACAACTCTCCTTTATATCAATCTATGTATGCAACAGATGCATCTATTTATCGTGCTTTTCCGTTGGCAGTAGCCTATCCCAAAAACATTGATGACCTTAAATTATTAATTGATTTTGCCTCTACTCATCAAACCTCTATCATCCCTCGTTCTGGAGGCACTTCATTAGCTGGACAGTGTGTTGGTGAAGGGATTGTTGTGGATGTTTCTAAACACTTAAATAAAATTTTAAGCTTTTCAGCAGAAAAAAAACAAATTACGGTGCAGCCAGGAATTGTTCGTGATGAGCTCAACGCTTTTTTAGCACCTTATGGCTTGTTCTTTGGGCCAAATGCTTCTACCTCAAATCGTTGTACTATTGGGGGAATGTTTGGTAATAACTCTAGCGGTACAACCTCAATTAAATATGGAGTAACAAGAGATCATGTTATATCTTGTAAATTGTTGACCTCAGATGCACATGAAGTAGAAATTAATGCGTTAACAGAAGATGATTTTTACCAACTCATTCAGATCTCTTCTCCTGTAGGGCGTTTACATCAAAAGATGCATAACTTTTTGAATGACGAAAAACTTCAGCAAAACATTAAAAAAAAATTTCCTTCTAAAGAAATACATCGAAGAAACACAGGCTACGCATTAGATGAACTAGTAAATTCTGAGGTGTATTCAAGAGGTAGTAAATCAAATTTTAATTTGTGCAAATTAGTAGCAGGAAGTGAAGGAACTTTGGGTTTAGTAACTGAAATTACTCTTCAGCTACAAGATTTGCCGCCTGAAAAAACATTGCTTTTGGCTTGTCATTTTGATTCTGTTATTGACAGTTTAGAGGCGGTTAATGTAGCGATTAGACATTCGCTTTATACATGCGAATTAATGGATAAAACCATTCTAGACTGTACTAAAGATCAATTGAAATATAAGGCTTATCGATTTTTTATTAAAGATGACCCAGAAGCGGTTTTAATGCTTGAGTTAAAATCTGATTCGGAGGTAAATTTGAATGAACAAACTAAAAATTTAATATCAGATTTAGAAAAACAAACTAAGGTTGGTCATATTGCTATATTACGTGGTGATGATATTCAAAAAGCTATTGAACTTCGTTCTGCTGGTCTTGGTTTATTAGGAAACATTAACGGAGATAAAAAGCCAATTGCTTGTATTGAAGATACCGCAGTACGTTTAAAAGATTTACCTTCCTATATTGCGGATTTTTCTGAATTGATGAAAAAACACAATCAAAAAGTAGTCTATTATGCCCATGCAGGAGCTGGAGAATTACATTTGAGGCCTATCTTGAACTTAAAAACGGAGGTAGGTAAAAAGCAACTTGAGGAGATTAGTCGTGAAGTAGCCTTGTTGGTTAAAAAATATAAAGGTTCTTTAAGTGGAGAACATGGTGATGGAAGGGTAAGGGCTTCTTTTATCCCATTACTGATTGGCGATGAATTATACGAAAGTCTAAAAACGGTAAAATCAATATTTGATCCTAACCACATTTTTAATCCGAATAAAATTGTAGATGCTCTACCCATAACCGAAGACTTACGTTTTTTAAAAGATGAACCTAAGTTAGCATCGGTAATGCGATTTCAAAAAGAAGGTGGGCTCTATAAAGCTGCTGAAAAGTGCAACGGGTCTGGAGAATGTAGGCAGTCTTTCACAGGTAATGAAACCATGTGCCCCAGTTATCATGTAACCAAAAATGAAGTAGATACTACCCGTGCACGAGCAAATGCTCTAAGAGAATTTTTAAATTCAAAGGTGGAGAACAACGGAATGGAATTAAAAGACTTAAAAGAAACTTTTGATTTGTGTGTTTCATGTAAGGCCTGTAAGAGGGAGTGTCCAAGCTCTGTAGATGTAAGCGCTTTTAAAGCCGAATACCTTCAAATCAAAATGGACGAAGAAGGGGTAAATTGGTGCGATTGGATGTTTGGAAATGTACACAAGATGAATCAATTGAACATAAAATTTCCTTTCTTATACAATTTTGCTACCCAGAATCAGATTTTAAGTAAATTTACTAAAAAACTATTAGGGGTTCATCCAAAGAGGAGTCTTCCTAAATTACCAAAAAGAAGCCTTATTTCTCGATTTAAATACTATGAAAATAAATTTAACCAGCTTCATCATCCAATTAAAGAAGTTTATATTTTTATTGATGAATTCACTAATTATTTTGATGCTGAGGTAGGAGAAAAAGCACTTGAACTCTTGCTTCATTTGAATTATAAAGTGAGATTTATAAATCATACAGTTAGTGGTAGGGCATTGATTTCGAAAGGATTTTTACGAAAAGCAAAGGAATTATCAAATCAAAATGTACTTCTTTTTAGTGATTTAGTAAATGAAGAAACGCCATTATTAGGAATTGAGCCATCAGCAATTTTGAGCTTTAGAGACGAATACTTAGAACTTTCAGACCACCCAAAAAAAGCATCTGAATTAAGCAAACATGTCTTTTTAATTGAAGAATTTCTTATTGATGAAGCCCAAAAAGGGAACATCGATTTTTCAAGATTTTATTCGTATAAAAAAGAAATCAAGATTCATGTACACTGCCATCAAAAAGCTTTAAGTAATAGTAAAATCACTTTTGATTTACTCAATTTGCTACCGAATTCTAAAGTAAGCTTAATCCCTTCTGCATGCTGTGGAATGGCTGGAAGCTTTGGATATGAAAAATCACATTATGACGTAAGTTTAGCCATGGCAAAACAATCCTTGCTTCCAAGTGTTTTAAAATCGAATTTAGAAACTATTATCGTTGCTAATGGAACAAGCTGTAGACATCAAATAAAAGATGCTTCACAAAAAAAAGCACTTCATCCAGTTGAAGTGCTGAGTTTATTTTTGAAAAGATAAAAAACCTTGATTAACTATAAATCGATTTAAGATTTAAAGTCTATCAAGTAAAATCTATTTATTCTCCTAATTGAATATCGAAATTAATAATGTCCTGTTCTACGCTAGTGCTAATATTAGGTAATTCAGGAAATTCATTTGCTATTGCTCCTAAGTCTGCAAATTCTATATTAATTTCAACATCACTTTTAATTAAACCTACGTTGTTGGCAAAAAAGTGAGTTGCAACAATAATGTCTTGTTCTTCTATAATATCAACATTTATAGGAAAAGCTACTGGACTAACAGAGGCTTCTAAAGTGATGGTTAAGGATGAGCTAATTACATCTTCATAAGTTTCTCCATTTACTTCTAGAGTTTCAAAAGATTCTCCACTTCTACTAACTACAGAGTAATCTACACTTATAGTAAAGTTTTGTAGGTTTTGAGAAAAGCTATTTGAATCGCTAAAAAGCACTTGATTAGGATTTGCATTTATGTCATAAATTAAAACTTCACTTAAATCTAACTGTAAATCTTCAAATTGCTCGTCAAGATCTAAACCAACATCTCCAGAAAAAAATAAATTATTATTCATTTTATATAATTCTCCAGAACTTAATAGGGTAGTGCTACTTGGGGCTAATTGATTATCAGAGGACGAGTTAAGCGTAAAAAACTGTGTATCGTTTTCAGTTCTTTCATCCTCAACCGTAACTTCTTCATTAGTCATTGTTTCGCCCTCTTCATCGGATGTGGTTTTGTTTTCGTAATTCCAAGTATTACCCACTATTAAAGGGTAATAATTAAACGTAACTTGATCATCTCCATTGTCACCATTATCTCCGTTATCTCCATTTTCATCACCGTTACCTGGATCCTCAACAAGACCATTATCATCATCTGAAGAACAACTGAACAGTATAAATAAGCTTAAAAAACTTAAACTAAGTATTCTTTTTTTCATTTTGAAATCATTTAAATTTAATCAAATCTACTTTAAAAATTTAGAATTATAAAATTTAATCAGATTACATGTTAAAATTTATCTGTGAGTGATTAGAAGAATACATCTATTGCATTGTAAATCAGCATTTTTTCTTTTAGGATTATTGTATTCATTATATTTTACACTTACTCATGAAAGTTGATCTATTATAATTTAGCCCTGAATAAGTTCGGAGTGATATTTTAAATTTCAAAATACTACTTTTGAGATATGAAATACAAGAAATGGAGTTTAGAGGAGAAACTAAAAATTCTGTCCTCATCTGAAGAA
>PXFS01000127.1 GCA_003564185.1 Flavobacteriaceae bacterium | reverse complement strand
ACCACCACAACAATCCCGACCATCATATCAGCGTGGATGAGGCCATGGCCAAGCTGGCTGAGGCCTGGCAGCGCAATTGCAACCTCCTGCTCAACACCGGTCCCGAACCCGATGGGGCGATTCCGGCGCCTGACATCGCCACCCTGCGCGAAATGGGGCGACGCATCCGTGCCGGAGACCTTCCGCAGCCATCCGGCGAGAAAATTTCTACAGGAACGCTTCCATAAATTTGGGATTATAAGGGTCGTCTCGACAATCGATTCCGTCGAAAAACCCAATGATTTTTGAGGTGCTGGGGACAGGTGCTGGGGACAGGTGCTGGGGACAGACAAACTATGGGCATCAGTCACTTTGCATACATTTATGGCCGCGGCATTTGGAAAATGTACCATTCGGCATTCGGAAAGTGTACCACCTTGGAGCATAATAACCTCCGGCGCAATGAAGCGCCAGGAGGGAAAGGAGTATGCTCAAGATGGATCAGGTACACGTTATCAGGCATAAACATTTCAACGAGGGGCACGGCATTCGGAAGATCGCCCGTGATATGGGGCTGCACCGGCTGACAGTGCGCAAGTATCTGGAAGATTCCGAACCTAAACGGCATGAAACAGTTCAACGCCGGAAGCACGTCATTGACGTTATAGGTCCGCGCATCGACGCACTGCTCGCGGAGTGGAATAAGCGTACAAGCAGGAAGCACAGGATCACCTCACCCCGGGTTCACCGGCAGCTTGTTGAAGAAGGTTTTCATGTATGTGAAAGAACCGTGAGGCTCTATCTTGCGGAAAAACGCCGTGCGGCTGCCGAAGTATTCATTCCGCTGGTGCATCGTCCTGGTGACGAGGCGCAGGTCGACTTCTTCGAGGTCACAGTGGACCTCAACGGGGAAGGGAAGCGTGTCTGGAAGTTCCTGCTGCGGCTGATGTATTCAAAACGTGACATTGTCTGGCTTTACGAGCGATGCAACCAGATTAGCTTCCTGGACGGTCATGTACGGGCCTTCAACACGTTGGGCTGTGTTCCGCACCGGATTGTCTATGATAACCTGACAGCGGCTGTAAAGCGGCGTGTCAGAACCGGGGAGCGGGAACTGAACGAACGCTTCATAGCTTTATGCAGTCATTACCTTTTCGAACCGTGCTTTGCCAGACCGGGGGAAGGTCACGACAAGGGCGGTGTCGAAGGTCGCGGCAAGACGATCCGGCTGCAGCATCTTACCCCGATAGTATCCGGCACTTCCCTTGATGAGATATCACAGCGGCTCCAGACTGATATTGACCTGAAATGGGGAGAGAAAAAGGCTCCCGACGGACAGTTGCTTGGTGATTTGTATGATTATGACCAGTTCAGCATGAAACCGCTGCCAGCCACGCCTTTTGAAGCACGACTTACCCGACCGGTAAGTGTGAGCCGCAGCGCGACAGTCACCATTATGGGTGCGGTATACTCCGTACCTGTATCATGGGCACGACTTGATGCGACGGCATATATCGGAGTGAGTGACATCCGGCTGGTTTGCCGCGGGAAACAGCGTACTCATAAAATCCAGGCAAAAGGCGGCAAAAGCATCATATTCAGGGATTACCTGCCCGAGCTGGCACGTAAACCACAGGCAGTCCGTCAGGTAGCGCCTGAACTGCTGGCCGAACTGGGTGAACCGTACAACAGGTTGTGGAAAATGCTCGAGTCAACCCACGGTTCCCTGAAAGCCGCACGTGTGCTGGCCGGTGTTCTTGGAGCAATAAACGATCATGGCGAAGCTCTTGTCAGCCAGGCGCTGCTTGATGCGCTTTCCAGTACCGGAAAAGCATGCAGCCTGAATGAACACAGTGTGTTGTCCTCTCTTGCGGGGCGGCTGCCCTCAAAGCCGGTGATGGATGCGGCCTGTATTCCGCCGGCACTGCGGTTTCATGATATCCAGTCAGGTTGTGCCGCCGATTATGACTTTCTTCTGGCAGGGGGTGAACGATGAACACAACCCCTTTGGATGCGGTAATCAGCAGCCATGTGCGCACATTGAGACTGCCCGCCATGGGGCGGGAATATGCAGCTGCGGCGCGCCGTGCGCGTGAAGACGGTTGGGGTTACGAGGATTATTTCCGCGAGCTTCTGGAAGCAGAGGTGCGAACCCGCAACGAGAATGCCGCCCGCCGCCTACTGCATAACGCACGGTTCCCTGACATGAAAACCCTTGATCAACTCGACTGGAATGCCCTGCAAGGGGTAGGCAGGCCGATGATCCATGAACTGGCCAGCTGCCGGTTTGTTGAAGAGCACCGCGATATTGTGATAGCCGGGCCGATCGGGACGGGGAAAACCCATCTGGCCATCGCCATCGGGGTGGAGGCTGCCAGACGGCGAATACCGGTGGCTTTTCATAAAGCCGCTGAACTTGTCCGCGACCTGATGGAGGCCCGCGATGAGCGGACTTTGGGCCGGTTGCACCGGCGTTTCAACAATACCCCCTTGCTGGTTATAGATGAACTGGGTTTCGTGCCTTTCAAACGTGATGGCGGCGAACTGCTATTCAACATGCTTGCAGAGCGCTATGAGCGCCGAAGTACAATTGTAACAACCAATCTGGCCTTTGCCGAATGGGTGCAGGTCTTCGGTGACGAGAAGCTTACAACCGCCTTGCTGGACCGGTTGGCCCACCACGCATATATTTTGACGACAAAAGGCAAAAGCTACAGAACCCGTCGGAACAACCAGACAGACGAGGACGCAAAGAAATGAACACACCCGCTCTGCCGCCCCGTCCATTGCCCTTGCCCCTGCGGGGCATCCCGCCTGCGGCGGGATCGGGCTGCTGGACGGGGCGGCAGAGCGGCAGCCCGGAAAGGAGAACGCTATCCCAGGACAGGCGGGGCAAGACATTCAGTGCTTGCTTCCGGAACTCAATCAATCTACGGTTTCAACAGCTTCGGGGTGGTACACTTT
>PXFS01000149.1 GCA_003564185.1 Flavobacteriaceae bacterium | reverse complement strand
CAAATCATTCAACAACCATTTCATATTTTACTCATTGCCGTACCGCTAACTATACAGACTTATTTTATCTTTTTTATTGCTTGGTTTAGTGGAAAGTGGATAGGTTTAAAACATCAAATTTGTGCTCCTTCATCGCTTATTGGAGCTAGTAATTTTTTTGAATTAGCCGTAGCTGTGGCTATTGCTTTATTTGGATTGAATTCTGGTGCGGCCTTAGCCACAGTAGTTGGAATTTTAATCGAAGTCCCTGTAATGCTATCCTTAGTAGCTCTTGCTAATCGTTGGAAATATTAGTTGATATGTTATTAAAGAAAGAAATTCAATACCTTAAATCTTCTTTTGAAGTTATTTCTGAAGAACGAAAAAAAGTCCTTCAAGACTTGGTAAGAAGAATTCAGCAAATTAAGCAAGACGAAGTAAATCTTGTTTTTGTTTGTACGCATAATTCAAGGCGAAGTCATTTAGCGCAACTTTGGTGGAAATTAGCTTTAGAGGAATATAATTTTTCTTTTCTGAAGACTTATTCGGCAGGAACAGAAACCACAAGAATACATCCGAACACCCTGAAAGTTTTGATGAAACAAGGTTTTTCAGTTGAAGATAAGTTTCTAGATGAAAGCCTTTCAGAAGAAAACCCAAAAGTACCACTTACTTATTTTGAAAATAGAAGTGTAGAATGTTTTTCAAAAACAATTTCAGATCATAGCCTGCCTAAAAAATTTATTGCGATTATGACTTGTGGTCACGCCGAAGTAAATTGTCCGTTTATTTCTCAAGCTGAATTTCGATTCCCACTTACCTACGAAGATCCTAAAATTTCAGATGGTACTTCACAAATGGAACAAACCTACTTGGAAAGAAGTCGCCAAATAGGACGAGAGGCTTTTTACGCTTTGTCATTACTCAAGTAAGTAGAATTACGATTAAAATTCTTATTGCTCTTCATTTTAAAAATGTTTACCTTAGCACAAAAAAGAAATGGCATTAACACCATCTACTATGTTAGATTTGGGAACAAAAGCTCCCGATTTTCGTTTAAAAGATACCTTGACCAAAGATTACTTTAGTTTTGAAGATGTAAAAGGAAAAAAAGGCACAGTGGTCATGTTTATTTGTAATCATTGTCCGTATGTGAAACATGTGAACGATGAAATCATTCGCTTAGCTAACGACTACCGAATTTTAGGTTTCGGTTTTGTTGCTATTTCTAGTAATGATGTTGAAAATTATCCCGAAGACCACCCCGATAAAATGTGGGAATACGGCAGAAAATTGAATTATCCTTTCCCTTATTTATACGATGAAACACAAAAAGTAGCCAAAGCTTACAAAGCATCCTGCACTCCCGACTTTTATGTATTTGACGCCGCCGATGAACTTTTTTACCGCGGTCAATTAGATGATTCAAGACCAAAAAATGGAATTAATGTTACGGGTAGAAACATCAGAGAAGCTTTAGATGCTCTAATGAATAATCAACAACCTCCAAAAAACCAAAAACCAAGTATGGGGTGTGGCATTAAGTGGAAGTCAACAAATTAAATTTTAAACATTTTTATTTTGCGAAATAAGTATGAGAATTTTAATTTTCTTATTGTGCTTTATTTGTTTAACATCCTGATTTATCAATCTGAAATTTAATCTGTTAATGAATACTTCAACTTTTTAAAATAAAAACTGTTTAGCATCGGGAGTATTATACTATGTTTCTATTAATTTTAAGAAAACCTTTAAAACTAGGTAGGAGTTTTGTATATTTATCTGTTTTATAGGTAAATAACCAAAAATTAGTACTATGCAACAACAACTATCTTACAAAAACATATATTTAATCTTACTTCTTTTTTGTTTTTCAACTTCTTTTGCAAACATAGAAATAGGAACACCTCAAAACTTAGAAGATTGTCTTCCAACACCAACGGCAGGTTTTGACCTTACAGAAAATGATGAAAACGTATTGAATGGTCTTGACCCAGAAGACTTTTCAGTGTATTATTTTGACAATCAAGCCGACTCCAACAATAATATAATTAGTAATGCTATTTCCAATCCTGCAAATTATACCACAGGAAGTTTTGGTTTAGCGCAAGTTTGGGTAAATGTGGTGGAAGATGAAGACGAAACTAACTTTGCTACATCTACCTTTCTTTTAAACAGCAATCAACAGCCTATTGCTATTAATCCTGGTTTGACCAATTTATCCGGGGTCAATTATTTTAATGTTTGTGATGCAGATGATACATTTGATCTTACTTCCTTTAATGAAACTATAATAGGTCAACAGAATGGGAATTTTATTATATCTTACTTTGAAAACCAGGCAGATGCAAACAATAATCAAAATTCAATAGCAGATCCAGAAAATTATTTAGTGCAATCAGATAATGAATCCTTACAAACCTTTCCAATAGTAGCTAGAATTGAATTTAACAACTCTACTGATTGTTTTGATACCGTGAGTTTTGATTTAAACACCTATCATAAAGATGAAAATGATGTAAGTATTAGCGATTTGCTTTTATGCTCAAACTCTATAGGTAATGTTACTTTTGATCTTAATGATGCTTTTACTCAAAATAATAGTGAATTAGAAATCCAATTTTTCACATCTCCAACTATCTTGGATGATGGTGGAAATAATTTTATTTCGAATACTGGTACGCAAGGTATCGTAAATACATATAATCCCATACTGGCTCGTTTTAACTATACCGTAGTGATGCCTTCTGGTTTTTTATCACAAAACTGCCCTTTTGAAGAAACTTTTAATGTATTTCCTACGCAAACGCCGCAAATTGAAAACATTCAGGACTTAATAGCCTGCTCTACGGGTGATGAAGAAATTACTTTTGACCTTACCCAAAACGATTCTTTAGCTCTTGGAGACCAGACGGGAAACTTTAGTATTTCTTATCATTTAACATTACCAGAAGCAAATGAAGGAATAAATT
>PXFS01000095.1 GCA_003564185.1 Flavobacteriaceae bacterium | reverse complement strand
TGAATGATTCCGTCTCCGTTTTTATCTACCCAACCAATTAGGCCAAGATTTTCCCAATTGGTGAACCATTCTGGCATTTCTTCGTAAGGCTTTTCACTCACTGTATCAATTAAATTCACCTTCGAGAATACTGAAACCGCAGGAGCAGTCACATACAAAATAGCTATAAATAACAAAGCAAAACCTGCCGATTTACGGGCATCTTTTACACGTTTTACGGTAAAAAACCGAACAATTACGTGGGGTAATCCTGCAGTTCCTACCATTAAGGCAAGTGTAATTGCAATTACATCAATCATGCTTTTAGAACCATCTGTGTATTTACTAAAACCAAGTTCGTCACTTAAACCATCTAAACGATCTAATAAATAAACATCTGGTTGATCTACTAAGGTATCTCCCATCCCTAACATTGGAATAGGATTCCCCGTTAACTGAATGGAAATAAATATGGCAGGAACCATAAAAGCAAAAATCAAAACACAGTATTGAGCTACTTGCGTATAAGTAATCCCTTTCATACCTCCAAGTACAGCGTAAAATAAAACAATCACCATTCCTATATAAACACCTGTATTAATTTCTACTTCTAAAAAACGTGAAAATACAACCCCTACACCACGCATTTGTCCAGCTACATAAGTAAATGAAACAATAAGTGCGCAGAATACAGCAACTCCTCTGGCTGTTTTTGAGTAATAACGGTCACCAATAAAATCAGGAACCGTAAATTTTCCAAATTTTCTTAGGTAAGGAGCAAGCATAAGTGCTAAAAGCACGTAACCACCAGTCCAGCCCATTAAATAAGCTGATCCATCATAGCCCATAAAGGCAATAACACCTGCCATAGAGATAAATGAGGCGGCCGACATCCAGTCGGCGGCAGTAGCCATTCCGTTAGCAATGGGACCAACCCCACCACCAGCAACGTAAAAGTCTTTTGTTGATCCAGCGCGAGACCAGATAGCAATTCCAATATATAGGGCAAAAGTTGCACCTACAATAATATATGTTAAAATTTGAGCATCCATAGTTGTTATTTTTATTCGTCGTATCCGTATTTTTTATCCAATTTGTTCATCAATCTTACGTACACAAATATGAGTACGACAAAGGTGTAAATGGAACCCTGCTGGGCAAACCAAAAGCCCAGTTTAAAACCGCCTAGGGAAAATTGATTTAGAAAATCTTTAAATAGTATTCCCGCTCCGTAAGAAACGATGAACCATATGCTTAATAAGATGAAAAGATACTTGACGTTTTCTTTCCAATAAGCGACTGCATTTTTGTCTTTATTCTTCATTGTTTTAAATTTTATAAATAAATCATTGCTTGAAGACTCACTCGGTTAAAAGTTTGTCCGTTAAAATTTTCTCTCTGATATTCTAAAGTAAGTTTAGAATTGTGACCATTTAGATAGGCATTACCTCCTATTCCTAAAATGGTTCTGTTATCGTCCATTGCATCCATAGTGGTTAAATTATACGAAGCATAAGGTTGAAATCTTGTATTTTCAAAATTTCCAGGTAGTAAGTAGCCTGCATGGCCATAGAACATATTTCCAGTAGCATAAGGACCAAATTGATAATCGGTACCATAATCATTGTACTGGTATTTGGCGTAAGCAGTAATGGAAGAACCATCCAATCCAAGAGGTACATCATAAAATACATCAAGGGCAAAAAGGTTAACATTTTCTCCTTGAAGTTCTCCCAGCTCATTTAAAAGTACTGCTCCATCTGGATGGTGGAAAAATCCTGCACCAATATTTAAAAGTTCTTGGGTACCTAAATAAGACCCAACTTTATAAGGAAGAAAGTTAGATTCCATATTTAATAGATTATAAGCAAAATATCCAGAATAAGTTTTACCTGCATTTGCAGTTCCTAATTGATTAACTCCTTGGTAAACTGCACTTTCTGAAGAAAGCTCTCTATCATCCAAACCATTGGCAATGGCTTCATTAATGGAGACATTGTACTGTAATCTACCAATATTTCCTTTAGCAAACACGCCAATATGACGAGCAAACTGATCGGATAAACCTAAAGTTGACCAAGAAGCTCGGTTGTTATCTAAAGTCATAAAGTTTAAAGTTCCTTGTGAATTAAGGCGAGACAAACCATTCCAATAATGTAATCCAGCTCCCACTACGTGATTAGTTGCCACATTGTATTGTGCCCATGCATCATGCATAAAGAGTTGTGGTGTTCCATCAGCTCCAACCGCCTCCATATTAAACGCATTTAAGCTATTAATTCCAATATGCGTCATAATTAGAAAATCTTCTACAATTTGACCATATACTAAAAGGCGTGCTCTTCTTAATTGAAAAGAAACATCAGTTGGATCCACATCTTGCTCTGAAGGTTCTCTGGAGTCGTCATAATTGGCTTGAGTCTGTGCCCATGTAATAATGCGCACATATTTTTCATCACGGTCATCAAATTTAATTTTAAATCCACCCTTGTAGTATGGTGAACCCTGACCAAAGCTTGTAAAAAATCCTCCAAATAAGAGAATTGCGAGTATCTTAATTTTTATATCCATTTTATAACAAGTTTTAAAAACATCTACTTGTTTTTTGCAAAAAACTTGTTTCAAACTTCAGAAGAAAGCTTTGTTAATAAAAATAGAATATATATATATGCTAACTTGTATAGTTATTCTTTAAATCTTTCCCACTTAATCACCATGTATTTGTCGCCCAGCTCTGTAACTATCATTCCTGCCCCTTTGGTGTTTTTGGAGTTAGAAAAATAAGCACCTAACTCTGCCTGCCCTAGGATTTTATAAGTGGGGTGATAATCTGAGTTTTCTACTTTTTGGATGTTATATTTTTTCACCCAATTCATAACACTTACGTGAGAAACACCAATAATGCGTTCAATTTCACGATAGGTTAAACCTTCAAGGTAAAGCTGAAGTGCTTTAGTAACATAATATTGGTCTATTTTTTTTCCTAATTTATTAACGGTAAAATAATA
>PXFS01000053.1 GCA_003564185.1 Flavobacteriaceae bacterium | reverse complement strand
CTTGAAAATCAGCACCAAATTGAAAATCCATGGCTTCAGCAGCAAAATTATCACCAAACTCATTAGGTAGCAAGCCCCCCAATTTTATGGCAAGAAGCTCATGATCTGTATCATTTGCAGAAAATTGCTGAGCGTTAAGGCTCAAACAACTCAAAAGTAAAATTAGCCAGCGACTAATAGTTAAATTCAAATTCATTTTCATCGGTATTAGGGGTAATTTCTATAATTTGATGATCCTGTCCGTTTATACTATATTTAAAAGTAACAATTGTTTCCTCATTTACACTAAGGTTTAAGTTTTCATTTGGATTATTAGCATCATTAATTTGACTAATACTTTGTGTACGCTGACATGAAAAATTTTGATTAAAGTCTTTGCTAGAGGCAATTGTAAATATACAAAATGAAGAACTTTCATAAGTCAATTCCCAGTTTAATAGTGCAGGAGTAGTTGATGTTTTAACAATCTTAAATTGAAAATCTAAGAGTGGGGCAAGGCGAATAAAACCTAAATCAAGCATTCGATTACTTTCTATTAATTCTTGGTCAATTCGTAAATTAACAGTTGGGAATTCAGGCAAGTGATTCAAATCTAAATTCCTTAACTGTGGATTAATACTTAAATTTAAATAGGATCCCGTTGGTACTAAAGAAACAAATTCTACATCCCCATCAATATCTGAAACCCCACTCCCTAATAAAACTCTTGAATTTAAAAAATTATCACCCCTGATAGTGGCCATAGAAGCATCTGAAATTCGTTGATTTGAAGAACTGAGTAATTTGGCCTGTACCTGATAACGTTGGTCATTTTCTACTTCAGCACAAGAGTAAAGACAGAGAGAAAGACATATAAAGAACAAATTTTTCATTTAAAGTGAGCTGATTAGATAGTATCAATTTATTTTTAAGTTCATGGGTCAAAAATACTAAAAAGAGTTGGATATTTGTATTTCAATTTCAAAATTAGAAATTGATATTCAGCAAAGTATGCTTATTTTATTTACCCATATAAATAACACCTTAAATTTCAATTAAATGAAAAAAATATTACTTATATGTTTGTATGGATTATTGAGTATTGGAGTTCATGCCCAGATTGGGGGTAATCAACTCTATCATCATCAAAACCAAAGCCCAACCTACAACTGAACTCCAGTTTCTTCAACAAGCATTCATTCAACGGATAGCACTTTAACAGTAGCAATACGTGTATTAGTTACCAATCCAGCTGATTATCATCTTATTACTTTTGGGGTTAGCCAGACAGCACCCACAGTGAAAGAAGCCAACCAAAATTCCAATACTCGAATTGATCAATTGGTAAATAAGTTGAAATCTCTAGGACTCAAAAGAAAAGATATATACGTTGATTTTATTTCTGAAACCAAGGTGTATGACCACCACATTGAAGGCAATGAAATCAATGAATTTTTTGAGGGTTTTAGCTTACGAAGAAACCTTATTGTCAAAGTAAAAGAACTATCATTAATCCATAAAATCATTGATTTAGCTGCTGAACAAGAAATACATGATTTGGTAAAAGTAGATTACTTAGTTGAAGATTTAGAAGCCATCAATGATAAGCTTTTTGAAGAAGCGATGAAAATTGCTTCAAAAAGAAAAAAAGATTTCAACAGTCAAGTTCTGTAAACCTATCCAATAAACACCGCTTAGTAAAAGAAAAATTTGATGTGTATTACCCTAAACGACTTTACAAGCAATATGATGAAGCTTTTGAAAATTCTTTAGTAAACACCCATTACTATTCCAATTACACCAAAAAAGAAGTTCGTAAAGAAAGAACCTTTTATTATGATGGGATGGAAACTCAGTTGGGTATTAACCACTACATAGATGATTTTTCACCTCAAGTAGGCATTCAATTTGTGATGGAAATTGAACTGATTTATGATTTAGAAAACAACTAAAATTAAGGAATTTGCCATTTTAGCTGATATACCTCGCTAAAAGCTCCTAAGACAAATCCTACTTTTCAGTACTAATTAAATGGATTCAATTTGAATTTATAAGTTACCCTTTACTATAAAAATCAAACGCTGCAAAGTTCAATATTTGAGAACTTTTCGTATTTTTAACTATATAATTTGATTGATGAAAAGAATAATTGCGAAAAGTACATTACGAGAATTTTGGTAGAAACACACTGACGCGGAACAATACTTAAAAACTTGGTATGATACAGCTAAAAGTGCAAAATGGTTTTCTCCAAACGATGTTAAGCAAACTAATATTTCGGCAAGTATTCTCAAAAATGGAAGAGTCGAATTCAATATAAAAGGAAACTCCTATCGACTTGTGGTTAAATTTAACTACGAAAAACAATGGGCGATTATTCGGTTTATTGGAACACACCCTGAATATGATAAAATTGATGCTAACACGATTTAAAAAACTACAGATTATGAATTTAAAACCTATTAAAAACGAAACTGATTACCAAAACGCACTTAAGCGCTTAGAGGTAATTCTTGATGCCCCAGTTGGCACAAAAGAAGGTGATGAAGCTGAGATTCTATCTTTGATGATTAAAAACTACGAAAATGAGCATTATCCTATTGATTCATCTGACCCAATTGAGGCTATAAAAATCCGAATGGAAGAGATGGATTTGCGTCAAAAGGATTTAGTTGGTGTAATTGGCGGGAAGAGTCGAGTATCTAAAATTCTAAATCGAAAGAAAAAACTGACTGTTGATATGATTAGGGAATTGGAGAGGATCTTACATATTTCAGCATCAGTTCTTGTGAATGATTATAAGCTCGTGAAAAAATAACAAATGTTAACAGCGGGTATCAACAATGGCGGAGCTTGGGGCTGAATTGAAAGGTTTAGGGATATTTATTAACATTGAAACTTAACCGAAAAATGAATAGCTTTTTTGTCCGCCTCTATAAAAAGCTGTAGAGCGTCATCAGCAATAGGCTTAAATTATGCTATAGTTGTTGAATGCTTATTGAGAAAAGTGTAATTTTGTGAAAAATTAAAATTACATGTCAAAAATTATAGCTCCCTCTATTTTAGCTGCAGATTTCTGCAACTTACAGCGCGATGTTGAAATGGTGAATACAAGTGATGCAGAATGGTTTCATATTGATATTATGGACGGCGTTTTTGTTCCTAATATTTCATTTGGAATGCCGGTTTTAGAAGCCATTAATAAACACGCCAACAAATTCATTGATGTGCATTTAATGATTGTTGATCCCGATCGATATACCAAGACATTTGCAGATTTAGGAGCCAATATGCTTACCGTACATTACGAAGCAAGCACACATCTTCATAGAAATATTCAAAACATCAAGTCTTATGGAATGAAAGCAGGTGTAGCTTTAAATCCACATACCCCCGTGCATCTGTTACAAGATATTATTCAAGATTTAGATATGGTCTGCTTAATGAGTGTGAATCCAGGTTTTGGTGGTCAACATTTTATTGAAAATACCTATCCTAAAATTAAAGAATTAAGAACTCTTATTGAAGCCAAAAATGCTTCTACATTAATTGAAATTGATGGTGGGGTAAACAATAAAAATGCTGGTAAATTAATCGCTCAAGGTGCAGATGTGCTGGTGGCTGGAAGCTTTGTATTTAAATCTAATAAACCTATTGAAACCATTTCAGAATTAAAACAAATTGCAAACACTTAATGATGCTTGATGTTCTTATAATTGGTGCTGGTCCTATTGGTATTGCATGTGCATTAGAAGCCAAGAAAAAAGGGCTAAATTACAGGGTAATTGAAAAAGGTACGCTGGTCAATTCGCTTTACCACTACCCTAACAATATGACTTTCTTTTCGACTTCAGAAAAGTTAGAAATTGATGGAATTCCATTTATCAGTAAAAATCCAAAACCTACTAAACAAGAGGCTTTGGAATATTATAGGCGTATTGTAACTTCAAATCAACTAAAGATCAATTTGTTTGAAAAGGTAAAAGCTGTAAAAAAAATTAAAAAAAACACCAAACAGGTAAGTACTGATAAAGGTATTTATGAAACTAAAAATTTGGTAGTTTCTACAGGCTTTTACGATTTACCAAATTTATTGAATGTTCCCGGAGAAGACCTCCCAAAAGTTCAACATTATTACAACGATCCACATTATTATGCACTTCAACATGTAGTGGTGGTAGGAGCTAGTAATTCTGCTGTAGATGCAGCCCTAGAAATATGGCGTAAAGGAGCCCAGGTTAGCTTAATAGTGAGAGGTAGTCAAATTGGAGAGCGAGTAAAATACTGGGTTCGCCCAGATATTATTAACCGTATAAAGGAAGGTAGTATCACGGCTTATTTTAATGCTGAAATTCAAGAAATCACACCAAATGAAGTTGTTTTTAAAGATGAAAATGGAAAGCAACAACATATAGTAAACGATTACGTATTAGCATTGACGGGCTACCAACCCAATTTTGATTTTATTAAAAAGCTTGGCATTACGTATAGCGATGAAGATAAAAAAATTCCTTTTTACAACCCTCAAACCATGGAAACCAACGTAGAAGGAATTTATTTAGCTGGGGTAATTTGTGGCGGTATGGAAACCCATAAATGGTTTATTGAAAACTCTAGGATACATGCTAAAATGATTATAGAGGACATCGCGTAACAAGTAGTCTTGATGATGCGAAGTTATATACTTTGCCTAGCAAAATTTAATTAACTCAAATCTTCTTTTAACTTGGAGATTAAATCATTGGTATTTTCAAAAATATTGAATTCGCCATTCTTGATATAGGAAACCTGACCATTTTCTTCACTCACCACTAAGGCTATGGCATCGGTTTTTTCTGTAATTCCAATAGCAGCTCGGTGGCGTAATCCAAAGCGAAGTGGGATATTTCGTTCATTGCTCACGGGAAGAATTACACGGGTAGCAGTAATTTTATTTCCTTCCACCACAACTGCCCCATCATGTAGCGTTGAATTTTTAAAGAAAATGGATTCAATAATAGGTCGGTTGACTTCAATATTCATTTGGTCTCCCGTATTTTTAATAAAGTCTAAACTATTATTTCGTTTTATAACGATTAGAGCTCCTGTATTAGAACGGCCCATTTTATCACAAGCGCTAATAATTGATTCCAAGTAACCTAAATCAAGATCAGAAGAAGAACTAAGGTTTAATTTTTTGAAAATATTGCTTCTCCTAGCTAATTTGGTAGAACCAATGAGTAAAAGAAACTTCCTGATTTCTTGCTGAAAAACTACAATCAATGCAAACATCCCAACGCCAATAAATTGACCAAGGATATTACTTAGCATCTCCATTTGAAGCAGTTGTGTTAACTTCCAAATTAAATAAACTAATACAATTCCAATGAAAATATTGATAGCTACCGTACCCTTAACTAATCGATATACGTAATAGAGTAAAATGGCGACTAAAAATATATCGAGAAAATCAAATAAATCGAATTTTAAGAAGCCAAATTTCATTTACAACTATATTTTCAGGGTAGATTTAGAATTTTAAATAAGTTATTTAAATACTTAACGCAATATACAAATTATAACAGGTTTACCTAATATTCAAACAGCTATAGCAGTAGATTATTTATTTAAATGATTAGTTTTTAGTTCTGATCTAACCCTATAGCCGATTGAACTAATTGGGTTAGTTGAATAGCTTCTTTGGCTTCTTTAACATCATGAACTCGCAAAATATGAGCCCCCTTGGCTAAGGCAATGCTATTTAGCACAGTAGTGCCATTCAAGGCTTCCTCTGGAGTAATTCCTAAAGTTTTGTATATCATCGACTTCCGAGAAAGTCCAGCTAGTACAGGAACATCAAAATGCTGAAATAAATCAAGCGACTTCAGTAATTCGAAATTTTGAGCACTATTTTTAGCAAATCCAAAACCTGGATCTATAATTATATCTGCTATTCCGTATTTTCTAGCTTTTTGTATTTGTTGCGAAAAATAAAATTTAATATCACTTACCAATTCATCATATTGGTTTAGGTTTTTCATGGTTTGTGGTGTTCCTTTCATATGCATCATTACATATGGAACATGATATTTTGCTACGGTGGGTAGCATTTGATTATCCAGATGTCCAGCTGAAATATCATTGATTAAAGCAGCTCCTCTTAACAAAGCCTCTTCAGCTACAGTCGCTCTAAAGGTATCGATGGAATAAAGTATATTAGGAAACTCTTTTTGTAATACTTCTAGTATGGGTAGCAAACGCTTTTTCTCGGTAGTTGGCGAAATATCTTCGGCACCTGGTCGACTGCTATAAGCACCCAAATCAATAAAATCAGCTCCTTCATTAAGCATTTTTTCAGTTTGCTTTACTACGCTGGCTAAATCTTTGTATTTGCCCCCATCATAAAACGAATCTGGAGTAATATTCAAAACTCCCATAACTTTGGGAGTTTTGAAACTGATTAATTTTCCTTTGCAATTTATTTCCATAAATAAATTTTAAGAATTAATCCAATCAATAATTTCTTGATCCTGTGGATTTGTTCTAGGAGAAATTACTTTCTCAAGCTCTCCCTCCTGATTGATTAAATACTTTTGAAAATTCCATTCAACTTTAGAATCTTCAACTCCGTTTTTTGATTTTTGAGTTAAAAACTGGTAAACCTCATGTTGGTCTTTTCCTTTCACCGAAATTTTACTCATCATAGGAAAGTAAACTCCATAATTACGTTCACAAAATTCTGCTATTTCTTCGTCACTTCCAGGTTCTTGACCCATAAAGTTATTAGCTGGAAAACCAATAATAACGAAATTTTGATTTTCATACTTTTCATACAAAGCCTGTAAATCTTTGTATTGTGGGGTTAAGCCACATTTTGATGCGGTATTAACAACCATTACTTTTTTGCCTTTTAAAGAGGCTAAATCAAATTCCTCTCCCTCTAAATCAGTTACTGTAAATTGATGTATAGAATTATTCATTGGTGAATTGTTTTGAGCGGTCACAATAGTAAATGAAACTAAGACCAAAATTAAAGTTAGTGTTTTATTCATTTTTTTATTTCAAATGTAAAACACTTCAGGAAAGGTGAAATAAGATTATGATTTTTTTAATTGAAGTCAATTAGGCTCTATAAAAAAGTAAAGCCCTTACCGGGCGGTAAGAGCTCTACTAATTAACCAATCTATTATGAAAAACTTCATCCATTACAAATATACAACAGTATTTCATTTCTGCAAGAATTTTTCTAATTTATTTTTCAACTTTTTTCCAATTTAATTTACTTTTAGGCATTACGCTTTGTATATCAATGAATTAAAATTCAAATTTAAATTTGAAAAAATTATACATTGAACCTAAAATTCATCACATCACCATCTTCTACTACATATTCCTTTCCTTCTACATGGAGTTTACCTGCTTCTTTCACTTTTGCTTCACTACCGTAATTGATAAAATCATCATATTTAATTACTTCTGCACGTATAAAGCCTTTTTCAAAATCGGTGTGAATTACCCCTGCTGCTTGGGGTGCAGTTGCCCCAACGGGGATTGTCCATGCTCTCACTTCTTTTTCTCCTGCGGTAAAATAGGTTTGTAAATTCAATAGTGAATAAGCAGAACGGATCAATTTAGCTACCCCAGGCTCTTCCAAACCTAAATCTTCTAAAAACATTTTTCGTTCTTCAAAATCCTCTAGCTCAGCAATGTCAGCCTCTACCCCTACTGCTAAGGTAAGCACCTGCGCCCCCTCTCCTTTCACAGCTTCTTCTACTTGCTTAACGTATGCATTACCTTCTGCGGCTGCATCTTCATCTACATTACAGACATACATCACAGGCTTATCGGTGATGAATTGTAGTGGCTTAACAAATGTTTTACGGTCTTCCTCATCAATTTCAATAGCACGAACAGATGCCCCACTTTCTAAACCTTCTTTAATTTTTTCCAGCGTTGCTAACTCTTTTTGGGCTTCTTTATTACCCGTCTTAGCTGCGCGTTTAACTTTTTCTAATTTTTTTTCGGTGGTTTCTAAGTCCTTCAGCTGTAATTCTATGTCTATGGTTTCTTTATCTCTAATAGGATCAACACCACCATCCACATGAACAATATTATCGTTATCAAAGCAACGTAAAACATGTAAAATAGCATCGGTTTCCCTAATATTTCCTAAAAACTGATTCCCTAAGCCTTCGCCTTTACTTGCCCCTTTTACCAAGCCAGCTATATCTACTATTTCTACAGTAGCTGGCAATACTTGCTGAGGATTCACTAAAGATTCTAACTTTAATAAACGAGGATCAGGGACATTAATCACCCCTACATTGGGTTCTATGGTACAAAATGGAAAATTAGCACTTTGCGCTTTAGCATTAGATAATGAATTAAATAAGGTGGATTTTCCTACATTGGGTAAACCTACAATTCCTGCTTTCATGGATTTCAAATTTTAAGGCGCAAATGTACACTTTTTGAAGCAATTTATAACCACATATTAGATTGTCCTTTACTGCATCAACTTGTCTAGGAAAATCTACGTACACCAAGGAACAAAAGCCATGAATCTAATCCTCTAGAACTTCCATCCAAATCAATTGGGTAATTTGCTCTCCAAAGGAGTTGAAGTTATTATCGGAGATGAAAAGCAATGTACGATTACCGTTTTTCAATTGGGGACCAAAACACATTCCTTCAATATTATCAATGATTTTTGAAGGAAGTTGCTTTCTAATATCTTTAAAGTCTAAAATCAATTCTTTTTCTGCAAGTTGAAAAGATTTATCCAAAACAGGCTGATTCAAAGTTGATTCAGCTTCAGAAAAGTCGGCTAAGAATAATTTTACCCGATTGGAGCGCTTGCCTCTTCCTGCAGAAAAAGCTCGTTCTATAACTAAAAATCGATTATTTTGATAGGCTAAAATTTCAGTAACTCCATTGATCACAAAAGGCAAAAGCGGCCACTTGACTACCCGATCTAAAGGATATGCATATTCTTGCTGAATTTCAAGACTTTCCGTTTGAAACTGACTAAAGCGAACAGGAGAAAATCGATTCCATAAAAAAGGGGGCTTACCATCTTCTTCTAAAGGTAATTCGGTGGCAGACCATAGCAAATTAGAATCCTTAAAATCAAAACTAAGGGATTCAAAAACACCATTATTTCTAGGTTGATTTACACCCCCGATTTCAAAATAAGCAGGAAGTTTCATCTGATTTACCAACTTACCTTCCTTATTTACCTGAAAAATAGAAGGGTTCTTTTTGTAACTTATTCCACCCTCAGAAGCCAACCAAAAATTTCCGTCAGCATAGCTCAAAGCTTCTAAATCTAGCGCCATTTGTTGGAAGGCAGTATCAGTTTTCTTCAAATTCATGGAATTGATGAAGTCAACTTCAATTATCTTTTGGTTTTCAACATGTAAATTAGCGGTGTAAATAATGGGCTTTGATGACCGATCATCAAGTAAATACAGTTGACCTTCAGCATATTCAACTGCAGATAATCCACCAATTTCCTCGCCTTCATAGAAAGTTGAAGAAGGAATTACATATTCATCTAATAATTTCAGCTGTAGACTTGGCGTTTTACTTTTTTTAGTAACAGCGCAGCTACTGAACAAAAAAAGAAAAGAGATAATTAAAAAAAACTGATGTTTAAAATTCATATGCATAAAATATACAGCTAAGCAATTTCAAAAGTAATTACAATTCTAATTCTCACAGATTAGTAAATCATTAAATTTTGCTCAACGTGTAATAAAATTTTGTTTTAATACCCGTATACAAAGAAGTTTTCATAAATTTGTCGCACTCAAATTTAATTAACAGTTTAATACAAATACTATGACATTTGATGTTTTAATTGAAATTCCTAAGGGAAGTAGAAATAAATATGAATATGATTTTGAATTAAAGAAAATTCGTTTTGACAGGATGCTATATTCTTCAATGATGTACCCAGCAGATTATGGCTTTATTCCTGAAACCTTAGCTTTAGACAATGACCCATTAGATGTTTTAGTCTTGGTAACAGAACCTACTTTTCCTGGATGTGTAATGGAAGTTAAGCCGATTGGTGTATTTCACATGGCTGATGAAAAAGGACCAGATGAAAAAATTATCTGCGTTCCTGTTAGTGATCCAGTTGCTTCAAAATTAGAGGATTTAAACGATGTAAATAAACATTTAGTAGCCGAAATCGAACATTTCTTTAGAGTATATAAAGATCTTGAAAACAAAAAAGTAGAAATTGGAAAGTGGGGAGATGCTAAAGAAGCAGGCGAAATTTATGAAGCTTGTAAAAAGCGTTTTAAAGATAGCGATACTCCTATTGAAGAAGTAAGTATTAGATAATTACTAAAATAAAGCTATTCCAACTGCCTTCAAACCTGTAAGGCAGTTTTTTTTTACTAAAATTGTATAAAAAATATCATATACTTGTTATTACTTGAAACTACTGTAAAAGAGTATGGCTTGTTCCGAAAAATTCGAGAATGATTTTTTTCTTTATTTGAATTAAAAAATCAAGTATAACTGTAGCTATGGTCTCTTTTTGTAATAAAACAGTAAGGAAAAATGGGTGTTTTATTGCGGTAATTTTAATTGATAAATGGTTTTATATTTAATTCGTGCATTAAATCTATGGCTAAGCGGAAAAAAGAAAATGACTTACCAAAGGTCAAACTCAATAAGAAAAACCTAAAGAAATCTTTACGGATTTTCAACTATATTAAGCCCCACCAATGGAAGCTTTTTATTGGTATGATTTTTTTAGCTTTAACAGGAGCAACTGCATTAATCTTCCCTAAATTGATGGGAGATTTAATAGAAACAGCTGAATTTTCTAGCGAGGAGATTAACCGGATGGGAATAATTCTTCTTATTCTTTTTACAGCACAAGCAGTTTTTTCATTTTTCCGGGTAGTATTATTTGTTAATGTTACTGAAAACATGCTTTTGCAAATTAGAAGAGCTACCTATAATACATTGGTTAAAATGCCAATGTCTTTTTTTTCTTCCCGAAGAGTGAGTGAATTAAACAGTCGTGTTGCTGCAGATATAAGTCAAATTCAAGATACTTTTACCACAGGAATAGCTGAATTTCTAAGGCAAATCATCATTCTTATAGGTGGAATTATAGCCTTATTTCTCACTTCGGTAGAACTCTCCTTGCTCATGTTAGCTACTATTCCCGTTTTTGCTATTGTAGCAGTTGTTTTTGGAAGATTCATTAGAAATTTATCTAAAGAAGCTCAAGATGAAGTAGCCAGTTCTAATATAATTGTAGGTGAAACTTTGCAAGCCATAGCCAGTGTAAAAGCGTTTACCAATGAAGCATTTGAAATTTTAAGATACGATAAAGCTACCAAAAACATCAAAAAAATAGCTATGAAAGGTGGTTTAGCACGTGGTGCATTTTCCTCCTTTATAATATTTTGTGTTTTTGGAGCAATAGTACTTTTGGTTTGGTATGCGGTCAAACTTCAAAGCGAAGGAGTTTTAAATCAATCAGAATTGGTGACTTTTATTTTATATACCTTATTTGTAGGGGCTTCAATTGGAGGGTTACCAGTACAATATGCACAAATTCAAAAAGCTGTTGGGGCCACCGAGCGAGTATTTGATCTTATTGACGAGCAACCTGAGGAAGTAGAACCTGAAAAAATCAAAAGTCCCCTTAAAGGAAAAGTTGAAATCAATAACCTGAGTTTTGCCTATCCTAGTCGCCCAGATATTCAAGTCATCAATCAGATTAACCTCCATGTTCATCCAGGAGAAACCATTGCTATAGTAGGTTCTAGTGGTGCGGGTAAATCAACCTTAGCCAACTTGCTGAATCGTTTTTACGAACCCACCGAAGGAGAAATTTTGTTTGATGGTAAGAATGCCGATAGCTATGGACTTTATGAATTACGAAGTCAAATGGCAATTGTACCACAAGATGTGCTTTTGTTTGGAGGAAGTATTTATGAAAATATTATCTATGGAAAACCAGAGGCTACAGATGCAGAGGTTAGAGAAGCAGCAAAGAAAGCCAATGCAGACGAGTTTATTAACAGCTTTCCAGAAGCTTATAACACCATTGTTGGTGAGCGAGGGGTGCAATTATCTGGGGGGCAACGACAACGTATTGCCATTGCACGCGCGGTGCTCAAGGATCCCAAAATTTTAATTTTGGACGAAGCCACCAGCGCCTTAGACTCCCAATCTGAAAAACTAGTACAAGACGCCTTAGAAAAGCTTATGAAAGGTCGCACCTCTTTAGTTATTGCCCACCGACTTTCCACCATTAAAAACGCACATCAAATTGTGGTCATGGAAAAAGGTGAAATTGTAGAACAAGGCACGCATAATCATCTTATAGCAAACCACAACGGAGTCTATAAGAAATTTATTGAATTGCAAAAACTCAGCACAATAGATTAGAGGAAGTTGGTGTTAGAATAAAAGCCCCAAAGCCCCTCCCTAACCCTCCCCCATTGGGGAGGGGATTAAGCCCCACTAAATCTCCCCAAAGAGGAGACTTTTATTAGCAGGACGTGATAAGCAGGATGAGACACCTCGTTCCTCGGTGTGGCAAACTCATCCTGTTTTTCCTGTCATTCCGGAAAATTTCCTAAGAAATTTATCCGGAATCTTGCTCTTACGAAGACCAATGTCAGTTCGAGCCCCTGAAAATTTTCCAAATTTTATTTAATAGTGTGTGACGTTTTAATCTTGTTTAAGCATCGAGCGAAGTCGAGAACCGACCACTTCTCGAAAGAGTTTATCCTGAGCTATGTCGAAGGGCTCGAAATAAACAAAACTTTGATAATCATTAATTTACAGAAAATATCAGTGGTAGTGGTTTCAACGAACGAGAGTGGAGTTTAGCTCTCGATACAAATTTCCAATGCTTTTCTCATTAAAAGCAATGAAAATTCACTCGAGCTGACAAACATCAAGAAACAATGTCAGTTCGAGTGATTTTTATGAAATGAAGTAGAACGAAATGAAATAAAAATTGTATCGAAAACCCTTACGAAGACAAAAACAAACTTTTTAAGTAAAATCATAATTAAATTTCGATATCAAAAAGCTCTCGATACGATTTCAACCTGTTTTTTTACCAAAAACAAATTGAAATCACTCGAGCTGACAGAAAGTTCAGAATTCCAATTCATAAGATTCCGCATCTCGCTATCGCTCGTGCGGAAAGACAAAAAAAAGG
>PXFS01000153.1 GCA_003564185.1 Flavobacteriaceae bacterium | reverse complement strand
CAAGAATTGGAGCTTCGGTAACTTTCTACGGTACTGCTGTAGTTCGTCAGTTTGAAATGATGGGCGCCTTTTCTACGGTTGATTCTGAAGCTTTGATTAGAAGTAGAGACAAATTGAGAAGCCTTCAAGTGCTCTCAAGAGCAAAAATTGGTTTACCTAAAACTGTTTTTACTAATTATTCTAGAGATGTAGAAGGTGTGATAAATCGTGTTGGCGGAACACCATTAGTGGTTAAACTGCTTGAAGGAACTCAAGGTTTAGGCGTGGTTCTTGCTGAAACCAAAAACGCCGCTAAATCGGTGATTGAAGCTTTTAATGGCTTGAAGGCACGCGTTATTGTACAAGAGTTTATCAAAGAAGCTAAAGGAGCTGATATTCGTGTTTTTATTGTAGATGGACATGTAGTTGGCGCCATGAAACGCCAAGGAAAAGAAGGTGAGTTTAGGTCAAATTTGCATCAAGGCGGAAAAGCTGAAGTGATTGAACTCTCTGATGATGAAGAAATTGCTGCTATTCGTGCGGCAAAAGCAATGAAATTAGGTGTAGCCGGAGTAGATATGTTACAATCTAGTCGAGGGCCATTAATTTTAGAAGTTAATTCTTCACCTGGATTAGAAGGAATTGAAAAAGCTACAGGAAAAGACATTGCCAAAACTATTATTCGGTATATCGAAAAAAATGTATAGCTAAATGAAGCCATTCATTGACGAGAAAAATAAAATGCACTTGCTTGGCGAAGTAATTCCGCCTGGAAAAAGTACGCGAATTAATATTACTACCGCCAAACTTCATTCGCATACAGTTGTTGAAGTCCCAGTAATTATTGAACGCTCTAAGAAAAAAGGACCAGTTGTTTTAATTACCGCCGGAATTCACGGAGATGAAATTAACGGTGTTGAAGTGGTTAGGCAGCTCATTGCCAAAAAATTACATCAACCCAAAAAAGGAAGCATTATTTGTATTCCCGTACTCAATATTTATGGATTCATCAATAACACTCGCGAATTTCCTGATGGCAGGGATTTAAATCGGGTTTTTCCTGGAAGTAAAACAGGTGCTTTGGCTAGTCGGTTTGCACATTTAATTTCACAAGAAATTTTGCCTATTGCCAATTTGTGCATGGATTTTCATACGGGAGGAGCCTCTCGATTTAATGCGGCACAAATTAGAATCGATAAAAACAACAAAAAAGATTTTGAGCTGGCTAAAGTTTTTCACGCACCATTTACGGTGTTTTCTTCTAACATTAAAAAATCCTACCGCTATACATGTGAAAAACTAGGCATTCCAGCACTCTTATTTGAAGGAGGAAAATCAAATCACAGCGATAAACACATTGCTATTGAAGGCGTAAACGGCATTAAGCGAATCCTCAATCATTTGGGCATGTTAAAAGAGGGTGTTAGCCTTCCAAAACCTGACAAAGAAAGTATAATTATTGAAGATTCCTATTGGTTACGCGCTAAATACAGCGGTTTACTTCACGTTAAAATTCCCTTAGGAAAGTTTGTTGAAAAAGGCGAATATATTGCTATTATTACCGATCCTTACGGAACTTTTAGACATAAAGTTAGGGCCAAAGAAGCGGGTTACGTGATTAATGCCAACCTTGCACCAACAGTGTATCAAGGAGATGCTATTTTTCATATTTCAAAGGAAGCTGATGAGTAATCAACTACCATGTGATTTCTGAAGTTTGTAGTTGATGTTGTTAGCAACAAGCTGAAAACAAAAAAGGAACTCAATTAAGAATTCCTTTTTTAAAATCTTCTACTTGATTACGTTCCAATAAAGGAAGAGGCTTTAACAAGTCTATATGATGCAAATATAGAAATAAATTTCCGATATTGCACAATACATGAGAAATGAATTAAGAAATAAATATTTATCAAGACCAAGACTTAATAGATACCTGAATGCGACAGGCAACAACAAGAATCGATCCAAACGATTATATAATGCTAATATAAGATTAGCACAAGCTACACACCCTATATTAACTCAATTTGAAGTTGTTTTGAGAAATAGTTTGAATCTTCAGCTTTCTAGCCATTTTTTAGATTCAGATTGGATTATTAATCAAAAAAATGGTTTTATGAGAAACAATTCATTACGTTATTCGAATTTTTTCTTAAAACGTTCTGTTCAAAAGACCGAGAATAAATTAAAAAGAAGAGGAATTCCTATTACAAGTGGGAAAATAATATCTGACCAAACTTTTGGTTTTTGGATAGCATTATTTCTTAGACACCACTACTCTCTTATCGCAGGTCAACCAATTCATATATTTGTGAATAAACCAATTACAGAAGACAGGGCAAGTATTTATTCAAAATTAGACGACATAAGAAATTTTAGAAATAGAGTTAACCACTGTGAACCTCTATGTTTCAATGGAAATGAAATTGATTGCATTGAAGTCATAAACATAAGAACAAAGCTATATCAGCTTATTGAATGGATAGAACCTGAATTAATCCCATTTTTCGAGAGTATTGATAATATTCAAAGTAAGATAGATCATATAATGAGAATTAAAAAAGCCTGTTGCTAACAGTGGTTCGCAACAATGGAGAGGGTTTGGAGCTGAAATGAGAGGTTTTGGCTTATTTATTATCTTTGAAAACTGAAATTAAAGTGAATTGATATTTTGCCCGCCACTGTAGCAAGTCGCTAGACGCAATAGACACAAAATAAATAGTGCAACAAACTATAAAAATTAAATTCAATTCAATAGCATTTGGCAGGGTTTGAAGTTAATGTAATCGCAATTCATAACTCAAAAATTTCATGAAAAAGAAAAAACAAGAACTTAGAAAACTTTATAAACAAAAGCGAAGCGAATTGACCCCTTCAATAATTGAAGAGAAAAGTATTTCTATTGCTAACAAAAGCTTAGCTTTACCTATTTGGGAAATGGAAAACTACCACTTATTTCTTCCTATTGAACACCAAAACGAAGTAGATACCAACTATTTACTTCACATTTTGCAAGGCAGAGATAAAAACGTGGTGATTTCTAAAAGCGATTTTTCAGATACTTCAATGAAGCATT
>PXFS01000055.1 GCA_003564185.1 Flavobacteriaceae bacterium | reverse complement strand
CGTTTTTTTAGTTGAATTCAGGTAAAAGGACTTGGTCAATAATGTGTACTACACCATTTTCGATTTCAATATCAACCGTAGTAACATTAGCTGAATTTCCTTGTAAGTCAGCTACCTGTACTCCGCTATCATCTACTATTATAGTAATTTCCTGATCTGATAAGGTTGCTAAACTTTGCACACCTTCAGTAAAAGAAGAAGAAAAGGCTACGGTAGGAATAACGTGGAATCCTAAAAGAGTTTCTAAGTTTTCTAAACCTCCAATAGCATCGATAAGTTGATTGAGCGTATCAACCTCGTAGGCTTCAATGGCTTGATCAAAGGCTTCATTAGTAGGAGCAAAAACGGTTATAGCGGGTGCACTTACTAAGTCTATTTCTAATTCATCTATTGCATTAATCGCTTCAGCTAGACTTGTTAAATTTGCTCCGTCTAAGGCTTGTGATAAATTCGGTGACTGCTCTGGAATTACTCCACTATCATCATCGGTGGAACAAGAGGCTAGAAATAAGAAAACTAGGCTTAAAAAAAAGTAATTTTTCGTAGAAAAGAACATAAACAAGATTTTAAATTATTAACAAAGCAAAAAAATATCAACTTATTCACCATTCACTTTTGAATATTTTAACCAAAAGTCAGTTTTTAAAATAAAATTGAATGAATTTAGAATTTAACCTTGTATAATTCATTTGAATTTTTACTCTATTTTGAGCTAGACTTCACAAATTTGATTTAAGTAATCGCTATTCGTTGGAATATTATTAATTTAGCATTTTTAAAATTTTGAAGATAAATCTAAGGATATGAGTAAATACGATGTTATTGTTTTAGGAAGTGGTCCAGGAGGCTATGTTACTGCTATTAGAGCATCTCAGTTAGGGATGAAAACCGCTGTGGTTGAAAAAGAAAGCCTAGGTGGAGTTTGTTTGAACTGGGGCTGTATTCCAACCAAAGCTTTATTGAAAAGCGCTAAGGTTTTTGACTTTTTAAAACACGCTGATGATTATGGTTTAAAAGTTGAAAAAGCAGATAAAGACTTTACAGCCGTGGTTAAAAGAAGTAGAAATGTAGCTGATGGAATGAGCAAAGGAGTTCAATTCTTGATGAAAAAAAATAAAATTGACGTTATTGAAGGTCATGGTAAACTAAAACCAGGCAAAAAAGTAAGCGTTGAAGATAAAGATGGAAAAAGTAAAGACTACGAAGCAAAACATGTAATTATTGCAACTGGTGCACGATCTAGAGAACTTCCTTCGCTGCCACAAGACGGGAAAAAAGTAATAGGATACCGTCAAGCAATGACTTTAGATAAACAACCTGAATCTATGATTGTTGTTGGTTCTGGAGCTATTGGAGTAGAGTTTGCAAGCTTTTACAATTCTATGGGAACAAAGGTTACTGTAGTTGAATTTCAGCCTAGGATTGTACCCGTGGAAGATGAAGAAGTATCTAAAGGATTTGAAAAGATCTACAAGAAAAAAGGCATTAAAATTATGACCAATTCTTCTGTAGAGAAAGTTGATACATCGGGCAGTAAAGTTAAAGCTACCGTTAAAACCAAAAAAGGAGAAGAAATTCTGGAGGCTGATATCGTACTTTCTGCGGTTGGAATTAAGACCAATATTGAAAATATAGGACTTGAGGAAGTGGGTATCAAAACTGACAAAGATAAAATTGTGGTAAATGATTACTACCAAACTAATGTGCCAGGATACTACGCCATTGGGGATGTAACTCACGGGCCTGCTTTAGCACACGTTGCTTCAGCCGAAGGTATACTTTGTGTAGAAAAAATTGCCGGAATGAAAGTTGAAGCCCTAGATTATGGTAATATTCCTGGGTGTACTTACTCTAATCCAGAAATTGCTTCAGTGGGCATGACGGAGACTCAAGCTAAAGAAGCAGGATACGACATAAAAGTGGGTAAATTTCCTTTTTCAGCTTCTGGAAAAGCAAGTGCTGAAGGAAGTAAAGATGGTTTTGTGAAAGTTATTTTTGATGCCAAGTACGGTGAATGGTTAGGTTGCCACATGCTTGGTGCTGGTGTAACCGATATGATTGCAGAAGCGGTACTAGGTAGAAAACTAGAAACTACAGGTCATGAAGTTTTAAAAGCAGTTCACCCACATCCAACTATGAGTGAAGCAGTGATGGAAGCTGTAGCTGATGCTTATGATGAAGTAATTCATTTATAAGTAAATTCATTGGCTTAAAAGATGATATTTAATCTCTGCTTATTTAGCCTTATTTGATTGTTTTTGAAGTATACTAGCTTGTGAAAATAATTCTATAAGTTTGACTAAGCAGAGTTTTTAGCTTTAAAGAGCTATGCAATAGTTGATAAAATTTGATGCCAAGTGGAAGACTTCATATTGTCCAATTCAAAACTTAGGCCTAGTCCTGCAAGCAACTTTGTATTTCACCAACCCCAAAGAGAATGAAACACATTACAAGTTTTCAAAATCCAAGTATAAAAGAATTACTTCAATTGCAATCCAAATCGAAAGCTCGCAAAGCGCAAGAGGTATTTGTTGTGGAAGGAAAGCAGGAAATTGAGCTCTGTGTTTCAGGTGGATTCGAATTTAAAGAAGTTTATTTTTGTCCTGATTTTATTTCTACTTTGGAAGTAGAATCTATTTTTTCTAGACAAGTAAATTTGATTTCATTACATCAGAAAATTTATAAAAAAGTAGCCTATAGAGGGAGTACAGAGGGGGTGATTGCTGTGGCTAAATCTAGACCTAATACGCTCAACCGCCTAAAGTTTAATAATTCAAATCCACTATTGTTAGTTGCAGAGGCTCCTGAGAAGCCTGGCAATATTGGAGCACTCTTACGAACTGCCGATGCCTGCGGAGCAGATGCTGTTTGTATAGCTGATTTAAAAACGGACCTCTACCACCCTAATATTATTCGTTCTAGCGTAGGTACAGTATTTACTAACCAAATAGCCTGCGGTTCTTCGGAAGAAATCATAGGTTTTTTACAACAAAATTCGATTTTAATTTATGCTGCTATACTCCAAGAAGCTAAAGCCTACACGCAGGTAGATTATTCTGAAGCTTGTGCAATTGTTATGGGTACGGAATCAACAGGTTTAACCGACAGTTGGAGAGAAGCCTCTAATCAAAACATTAGTATACCCATGCGTGGGCAGGTTGATTCAATGAACGTTTCAGTAGCTTCGGGAATTTTATTATTTGAAGCCGTGAGGCAAAGAAACGCTTAATTTACTTCGAGCACCCATGTTATTAATTATGGATTATAGCTTTTTTAATTTCGATGAAAAATTAATTAACTTTGACAGCTAACCAATAAACGAAAAATAATGATTCGATTTTTATTTATTCTTTTTGTATTTTTTTCATTTAAAGGCTTTTCACAAATTGATGTTCCTCAAAATTATTTTGAAAGCCCTGTTGAAATTCCTCTTGTACTTTCCGGAACTTTTGGAGAATTAAGGTCCAACCACTTTCATGCAGGAATAGACATAAAGACAAACCAAGAAATTGGCCTTCCTGTAAAAGCTTCTGCTGAAGGATATATTAGTCGAATTAAAATTCAGCGTTTTGGCTATGGAAGAGCATTATATATTCAACATCCTAATGGTTACCAGACCGTTTATGCTCACTTAAGTAAGTTTAATGACGAAATTGAAGCCTATGTAAAGAAAAAACAATATGAAAAAGAAACTTATGAAATAGAGCTTTTTCCAGAAAAAAATCAATTTCAAGTTAGCCAAGGTGAGTTGATTGCACTTTCTGGTGATACAGGATCCAGCGGTGGTCCGCATGTGCATTTTGAAATTCGAGATGCCTCCTCAAGACCTATGAATCCATTGCTTTTTGGTTTTTCTGAAATAAAAGATACCAGAGCGCCAAGAATTGGAAGTTTATGGGCTTACACCTTTGATGAGGAAGCCCAAGTAGAAGGTAAGCAGGGTAGACAACGCATTCAAATGAAGCCTACTCAATCAGGAGATTACAAAACTAATCCCTTGCAAGCAAGCGGATTAATAGGCTTTGGAGTAAGTACCGATGACCAATTGGATTTAGCGGTGAATAGAAATGGGGTATATAAAATTGAAACCTACTTAAACGGAGCTAAACACTTTGAAGTAGCTTATGACTTATTTTCATTTGCTGAAACTAGGTACCTTAATTCGGCTATTGATTACTCCTATTTCAAGGAACACAAAAAGAAAATTCAAAAGTTGTTTATCCCTGAAAATAATCCGCTAAGCGTATATACTTTCAACAATAAAAAAGGCATACTTGAAATTATTGATGATGAGTTTTCCTACAATTATGAGATTCGTGTATTCGATTTTGCAGGGAACTCAAAAAGAATTATTATCCCTATAGATTTTGTTGAATTACCTATTACGCAAACTTCCGCTATAGAAAAAACAGCTTTTTTTGTTTCTGCACAGCAAGCTTCGGTTTTTGAAGATAAAAATATTGATGTGTATATTCCAAAAGGGGCATTATATGAAGATACTTACTTAAATATCAACTTCAGTAAAAACGCTATAGACTTACATGACTATAGAACAGCCTTGCACAAAAACATTCAAATAGGTTTTGATTTACCTAATCATGAAGATTTAAGTCAGGCTTATATTGCTAATGTAATGCCCTGGGGTACCAAGTTTTACGTCAATACTCAACAAAAGAGTCAGCGTTTAATTGCTTCTACCAAAAGCTTTGGAAGGTTTGAATTAGCTTTTGATCGTGAACCTCCAACAATAAATCCCTTAAATTTTCGTAATAAGAAGTGGATGTCTAATTACGACACTTTAAAAATTGAAATTGATGATGAGGAGACCGGTATTCAGGATTATAAAGCCACTGTCAATGGTAATTTTATACTGATGGAATACGATTATAAAACAAAACAGTTAACTCATTATTTTGATGACGGTGTTTTTCAAGATGGTAAAAACGATTTTAAGTTGATTGTTACCGATAAAGTGGGAAATACGTCTATATTTGAAGCTGAAATTTACAGGAAAAATTAACTCATTGAAAACCTACTGGTTAAATCTTACTTTTGTTTTTATATTCGCTTTAGGACAAGCCCAAGAAGCCACGATTAAAGGAATAATATTTGATGAAAAAAACACCCCAATACCAGGTGCGGATGTAAGTTATGGCAGTAAAGGAACGGTGACTAATCTGAATGGATTTTATCAATTGATCATACCAGCAGATGAAGAAGTTGAATTAGAGGTGTTTTTTTTAGGCTTTAAGCCCATAAAAACCAAAATAAAACTCCCCGCTGGTGCCGATGAAGAATTTAACTTTGTACTTAAGGTAGACCAAGAACAGATTGGCGAAATTGTGATCACTTCAGAATCTAAAGCAAGAATTGAAGGGGTGACTACGCTTTCACCATCTACTATAAGAAAAATACCAGGAGCCAATCCAGGTGTAGAAAATATTTTAAATACACTGCCCGGGGTAAATTCTAATAATGAGCTTTCCAGTCAGTACTCCGTAAGAGGAGGAAGTTTTGATGAAAACTTGGTGTATGTCAACGAAATTGAAGTATACCGGCCATTTTTAGTACGTAGTGGTCAGCAAGAAGGACTGAGTTTTGTGAATTCAGATATGGTTAGAAATGTTGATTTTTCAGCAGGGGGATTTCAAGCAAGATATGGAGATAGAATGTCTTCGGTACTTGATATTACCTATCAACGTCCAGTTGATTTTGGAGGTAGTTTTGAGGCTAGTTTTCTAGGCGGAGCTGCTTCGGTAGGTGGAATATCTAAAGATAAAAAATTTACTGCAATTGGAGGGATACGGTATAGAGATAATAGTTTATTTGTTAATGCCAAGCAAGTAGAAGCTAGTTTTAGGCCTCGCTTTGCAGACGCACAAACTTACCTTACCTACAATTTTAGTCCTAAATTTGAATTGAGTTTTTTAGGGAATATAGCTGTTAATACTTACGATTATACCCCTTTTACAAGGCAAACCAATTTTGGTACAATTCAAGAGCCACAAGCACTTTTGGTATTTTATGAAGGACAAGAACAGACCCAATACGAAACTTATTTTGGTGCGCTTAAAGGAAGTTATAAGGTGAATGAAAACTATACCGCCAAGTTAATCGCTTCAGCTTACCATACCCAAGAACAAGAACATTTTGATATTTTGGCTCGCTACAGAATTGGAGCTGTAAATTCTAATTTTGGAGATGAAAATTTTGGTGAAGTCGAATTTTCAGAGGGAGCAGGAGGACAGTTTAATCATGGTAGAAACGATTTAGACGCACTTATTTTTAATGTAGAGCATTTAGGTCGTTATAAGATTGATGAGCACCAAATTGATTACGGGATTAAATACACACGAGAAGATTTTAGAGACCGTTTGCAGGAATATGAAATGGTAGATTCAGCTGGATTTTTTATACGTCCACCAAGAGAAGAGTTTATCAATGACCAGCCTTATAACCCCAATACTAATCCTATTGAACCTTATGAGCGTATCAGAGCATTCAACGAAACACAAATCAATCGTTTTTCTAGCTTTGCTCAATGGAGTCATAGAACATCCATTAACAAGCATAAATTATGGTTAAATGCAGGGCTTAGAAATCAAATTTGGAATGTTCAAGGTAGAAGTATTGCTTCTACTACACAGTCTGTAGTGAGCCCAAGAGGGCAAATTTCTTTTCAACCTAATTGGGAAAAAGACATGGTTTTCAGGCTTTCTGGAGGCTATTATCACCAACCCCCATTTTACAGGGAACTTAGAGATACTACAGGGGTGGTTCAGCCTGATGTAAAAGCACAAGAATCTATTCATATAGTAGTTGGAAATGACTTCAGCTTTAAGCTTTGGGAAAGGCCTTTTAAACTTGTTTCGGAAGCTTATTATAAACACATGACTAATGTAAATCCATTTACCATTGAAAATGTTAGAATTCGCTATCGAGCACGAAATGATGTAGAAGCCTATGCTTATGGTTTAGATTTAAGGTTAAATGGCGAGTTTGTTCCTGGAACAGATTCTTGGATGACTTTCAGTTATATGAAAACAGAGGAACGGCAGGAGGGAAGGGATTATATTGCTCGCCCCACCGATCAACGTTTAAAATTTGCTATTTTGTTTCAGGACTACATTGAAAAATTCCCCAAGATGAAGGCGTATTTAAACATGGTTTACAATACCGGTTTTCCAGGTGGTTCTCCTCGTTTTGAAGATCCTTACGATTTTCAAACTCGTCTACCAGACTACCAACGTGTTGATGCAGGATTTATGTACGATATTATTGATGAAAATGACGAAGGGAAACACAAGAATTTTTTAAAGCATTTAAAGCACTTAAGTGTTGGCTTTGAAATTTTTAATGTGTTTGATCGATTAAATTCGATTACCAATACCTTTGTAAGAGATGCTTCTTCACAAAATCAGTTTGCTATTCCTAACTTCTTAAGTCCGCGAGTATTTAATTTGAGAATGAATTGTAGGTTTTGATATAAACTTTCGCGCTTTTTGTCTTTTTATTTTTGTTCCTGTTAGAAACTTAATTTAAACGAGTAAAATATTTGAATTAACTAGCGTTGATCCAGACATGAATCATTCCTGCAAATAGAAATCCAAAATCGCTTTCGCGCTTTTTATCTTTTTTGTTATCAGAAAGATCAAGCTCGCTAGAAAGATTTCTGATAACAAAAAATCCAATACCTTACTGGTATTGGATTTCTGCTTGATGTGGGTCATACTGGATTCGAACCAGTGACTTCTACCCTGTCAAGGTAACACTCTAAACCTACTGAGTTAATGACCCATAAAATTTGTTAATGCAAAGATGGATTTAAAATTTGAGAAATCACGCCATTAGAGAAGCTTTATGAGTTTACACTACCAATTTTTTTGAAGTGCAAAATTCAGCTAGTACTTCAATTACATAATCAATTTCTTCTTTGGTGTTGTCTTTACTAAAAGAGAACCGAAGCCCAGGCATTTTTAGTCGATCAACGGATTAAATTTCGTTTAGCACAAAAGAACCTTGATCACTTCCACTTTGGCATGCACTTCCTTTAGAGCAAGCAATCCCCTTTAAGTCCAACTGGAATAATAATAAAGCGGCTTGACTTTCTTCTACAGGAAGAGAAACATTGACAAGGGTATAGGTACTTTTTTCAAAATTCCTACTTTCACCATTAAAAAGGACTTGAGGTATTTTAGCCTCAATTTGTTTTACAAAGTACGACTTCAGTTCTTGAATGTAGTTTCGTTCTTCCTCTAGGTTTTTGAGGCTACTAGCTAAGGCCTTCTGCATTCCAATAATGCTATGAACATTTTCTGTTCCAGCACGTATGCCTTTTTCTTGGCCACCACCAATAATCATAGATTTTAATCCCAATCCTTTTTTTGCAAAGGCAAACCCAGCTCCTTTTGGACCGTGAAATTTATGCGCACTCGCTACTAAGTAATCAACTCCTATATCTTTCACATCTATATTGTAATGACCTATAGATTGTATGGTATCGCTGTGTACTAAGGCGTTGTGATGATGGGCAAGTGAACATACCTTTTTTAAGTCTAGAATATTACCAATTTCATTATTGATATGCATTAAACTCACTAAAGTTTTTTTGGATGATGATTCAAGTAATTCTTCCAATTGATTTACATCAGGGTTTCCATTTTCATCTAAATCAAGAGCGGCAAATTCTACTTCGTGTTTTGAGGTGATAGATTGAATTGTATTCAAAACTGCATGATGTTCAATTTTGGTAGAAATGATTCGTTTTACCTGTTGGTTTTTAACAGCACTTGTAAGAACTAAATTATCGGCTTCTGTACCTCCAGAGGTGAAAATAATTTCCGAAGCTTCAGCATTGATGAATTGGGCAATGGATTTTCTTGCTGCTTCAATAGCTGCTTTGGCTTTTCTACCATAGGCGTGAGAAGAGGAGGGGTTACCAAAATTCTCTAACATGCTTTCATTCATGCATTCAACTACTTCTTTTCGCATTTTTGTTGTAGCAGCATTATCTAAATAAACCGATTTCATAGGCTAAAATTTATATTTATACCATTTATCAATTGAAATTACCGTGATAAAACACCCTCTTTTCCTTTCTGTTTCAATATGAAAAGAAACCATTGCTAAGGTTATGCTTGATTTTTTTATCACATAAAAAAAAAATCATTCCTGAATTTCAAGGGACAGGCCGTTTTCTTTTCCAGTAATTTCAAATACTAACTAGTATTACAAAATTAATCTTTTTTTAGTAAAAACCTAAGTTCACTAAATCCTAACTTTTCAATCCTATAAATTCATTTAAATTTGAAGCAGATTTGTTGTTTATGTGGATACATTTTCTTCATTATTTTTTACATTTTGTGGCTATTCTTGTATTAGCTTATCTCTATAAGCCTGAGTCATGGAAGTATAACTATTTTATTTTACTCGCTACCATGTTTGTAGATGTTGATCATCTTTGGGCTTCACCCGTATTTGATCCCGATAGGTGTAGCATAAGCTACCACACTTTTCATAGTCCTTTTTTTATTAGTATGTACTTTACCACGCTACTAGTAGTGAAACAATACCACATTAGATTAATTGCAATTGGGTTGGTGTTTCACATGTTAACAGATGCGCTTGATTGCTATTTAAATCAAACTTGGTGATGTTAAACATTTTAGAAAAACTAAATGTAAGCACCTGTAATGTGTTTATTTAGTGTTTATAAATCATTTTCTTACAAATATTAAGCTGAATTGATGAATACAACAACCTACAAACTTATTTTAATTGCTTTACTTTTCATTTCTTGTAAGGAAGTAAAAGATACTAATAATGATCAAAAAAGAGTTTGGGAATTAGCAGATATTCCTACCCTTAATTTTTATGAATTTGAACCCATGCTTACAACTACTTCAGATAAGGTACAAGTAATTAATTTTTGGGCTACTTGGTGTGCTCCATGTGTAGAAGAGATGCCTTATTTTGAAGCTTTAGCGGATACCTATAAAAAAGAAATTGACCTTAAGTTTATCAGTTTAGATATGCCTGAACATAAGGCTTCTAAAGTACTGAAATTTGCTATTGATAAAAATATTCAAAACGATATTATTTTATTAGATGATACACGTTCCCATTACTGGATTCCTAAAGTAGATCAAGATTGGAGCGGGGCAATTCCAGCTACATTAATTGTTACCAAAGATCAAAAAGCTTTTTATGAACAGCCTTTTACACAAGATGAATTAGCAAACGAACTTAAAAAATTTATACCTTAATTTAAATTTTAAAAAATGAAAACAATCAACAATTTAACGATTTTGAGTCTTATTGCAGTAATGTCATTCACATTTGTTGCATTTACAAAAATGGTAAATTCCACTCCTTACACTTTTGGTGATGAAATTGAAGATTTTACATTACCTAATACTCAAGGGGAGCAAATTAGTCTTTCTGATTTTTCAGAAGAAAAAGGAGTTATACTAATTTTTACTTGTAATACATGCCCATACGCAGTAGCTTATGAAAACAGGATCAACGAACTTCATGAAAAATATGCTCCAATGGGTTATCCTGTGTTAGCAGTAAATCCAAATGACCCTGCTGTACAGCCGGGCGATTCAATGGAGGAAATGAAAAAACGTAAGAAAGAAAAAGCATTTCAGTTCAATTATTTATTAGATGTAGGGCAACAGGTCTATCCTAAGTTTGGAGCTACTAAAACACCCCATGTCTTTTTACTTCAAAATAAAGAGGCTAAATCGTATCTAAAGTATGTTGGAGCGATTGACGATAATTACAAAGATGCCTCCGAAGTAAAAGAAAAATTTCTTGAAAATGCTATTGAAAGTCTTAAGAAAAATGAGCCTATCAAAAATCAAGAAACTAAAGCTATTGGTTGTACGATTAAAGTTGCGAACTAATTTAGATAATTCATTTATATTAAAAAGAAGGGGAGTTTATTGCTCCTTTTTTTGTTTGTAAAAGTTAGACATTACAACGTAGAAAAGTTTGTATATTACAATTAAAAACAATTTTGATAAGTTGATAATAATTGAATTCAGGTTTAAAACAACTCGTTTCACAATTCCTTTATTATTCATTAAATTTGTAGCGTGAAAAAGAAAAAAGACATACGGGCACTAAGCAAAGAAGAATTACGAAATTTTTTTAAAGAAAACGGAGATCAGGCTTTTAGAGGGAATCAAGTTTATGAATGGCTCTGGAACAAAGCATGTTATGATTTTAAGGATATGACCAATCTTTCAAAATCTACTCGTGAGATGTTGGAGGAGAATTTTGTAATCAATCATATTGAAGTTGACCAAATGCAAAGAAGTAAAGATGGTACAATTAAAAATGCTGTCAAACTTCATGATGGTTTTACTGTTGAATCCGTTTTAATACCTACCTTTTCAAGGACTACGGCTTGTGTTTCTTCACAAGTAGGATGCAGTTTAGATTGTAAGTTTTGTGCAACAGCACAACTCAAGCGAATGCGAAATTTAAATGCAGATGAGATTTATGACCAGGTAGTAGCAATAGATCAAGAAAGTAAACTTTATAATGGCATTCCACTTTCTAATATTGTCTATATGGGCATGGGCGAACCCTTGATGAATTACAACAATGTGTTGGCTTCTATTGAAAAAATTACAAGTCCAGAGGGTTTGGGGATGTCCCCCAAAAGAATCACCGTTTCAACTTCTGGAGTTCCGAAGATGATAAAACGCTTAGCCGATGATCAAGTCAGATTTAATTTAGCAGTTTCCCTTCATTCGGCAAGGAACGAAATCCGAACTCAAATAATGCCATTCAACAAGACTTTTCCATTAGAAGATTTAAGGGATGCGCTTATATATTGGTATGAAAAAACAAAGAAGCGAGTAACTTACGAATATATTGTTTGGAAAGGAATTAATGACCAACAAGAAGATATTAATGCATTGGTGAAATTCTGTCAGTATATTCCCTGTAAGGTGAATATTATTGAGTACAATTCAATTGATGATGCAGAATTTGAACAAGGATCTGATCAATCAGTTGCTTTATATATGAATCAATTAGAAAAAAATGGGATCACTGCAACTTTAAGGCATTCTAGAGGTAAGGATATTGATGCTGCTTGTGGGCAATTAGCAAATAAACATTAATAAATTTCAATTTTTTGTGTTAGATCATTAAAATATAAAAAATCAAAACCGATTTAGTCATTTATCTAAATCGGTTTTTTAAAATTATAAAAATTAGTTTTGGTTTACTTAACGAACTTGAAATTATGAGGAGTTCCATTAATACTTAATTGAGCAATATAGACTCCATTTGAATACGTACTGATATCAACTTTTACTTCTGAAGTGTTGAGTTTGTCAGCATGGTAAATTAAACTGCCACCAATTGAGTATAGTGAAATTTGGTCTATATCAAGCTGAGATTGAATTTGCAGCCAATTATTTTGAACGAAATGAACAAAATCGTTTTTAGTAAATGATTCGCTACTCATGCTTTGCTCTGTTGTAAATGTCCATATTTCTGTGTTTTCAGCAACACCAGTTGAATTAGTTGGGGTTAACCTCCAGTAATAAGTGGTCTCATAATCCATCCCCGAAAGATTTAGTGAACTAGTGTCCCCTAATAAGACCGTTTCAAAAGCATCTGAAAGATCTGGATTTTCACTCAATTCAAAATCAATAAATGCAACAAATTCTGAATCTTCTGGGATTTCCCATTCAAACAAAACACTTGTTGAAGTTTCTCCTTCTGGTGATTCTTCAAAAATAATAAACACATCCTGCTCACCATCTGAAGGTGTTGGATTTATGGCAGCTAGAGGAATTTCATCAGTGGGTACTTCTTCAGTGGTAAACGACCATATTTCGTTATTTACTGCTGGTCCAGATGAATTGGAAGGGATCACTTGCCAAAAATAGGTAATTCCTTTTTGTAAGCCAGATAAATTAATACTTGTTCCTGTTAGTGTTGTAGTAAAAGCATCAACATTGTTGTCAAATCCAAGATTAAATTCATATTCAGCAACCGGTTCAGAATCTTCTGGTAAACTCCAAGAAAATTCGAGCTCAAAAACTATTTCATCATTCTCATCGAGTTCTTCATTGAGCATAACGTTAAAAGAACCATCTGGGGGAATGGGGTTAAAAGCTGCAAGGGGAGCCCCTTCATTAGCCAATTCTTCTGTTGTAAATGACCAAACCTCTGTATTATTTGGAGTTCCTTGACTATTTTGTGGAATTACTTCCCAAAAGATTTCTGTACCATAAGGAATTCCAGTAATAGTTATATTAGTCTGAAAAGCAGTAGTTTCAAAATCATCCACTTCATCATCAAAACCCAATTTAAAAATGTATTGAGCTACAATTTCGCTATTAGTGGGAACTTCCCAAGAAAAATTGAGTTCCTGTGTTGGGTTTCCAGCAGCATTAACTGTGGGTGTGAGTTCAACATTAATGGCTTCGTCTTCTGGTGTTGGATTAATTGCGGCTAACGGTGCAGAAGAGGCATTCATATTTGCAGTTGTAAACGACCATACAGGATTATTAGCAGCAGAACCAGATGAGTTTTTAGGGATAATTTGCCAATAGTAAGTAGTCTCCTCAGTTACTCCAGTAAGTGTAAGTAAGGTGCCTTGAAAATCGCCTAAATAATTTAAGCCTGTTGGCGTCACTCCTAAGTTAATTTCATAGTCCGTAGCCTCATCACTTCCTTCCCAACCTAACTGAACAGCATTAGCTAGTCCTGTGGCTGTTTCAGCTTGAAACACAGGGACATTAGTGGCGCCATCTACAGGCATCGGGTCAGAGGCAGGAGGAGGAACATTAAAAGGCACAAAATTAGATGTGTTTTGAATGTTTTCCTGTAAAATAACTTTAAAGGGAATCTTGTTTTTTGCTTCAAGCTGATGTTTTGACTTTGTTTTAAACTCTTGAGCATGGATAATAAACCCTGAAAAGAACACAAGTAAAGATAAGAATTTTGTAGTGATTTGTTTCATAATGAAAATTTTTCGGAAAAATAAATTAAAATGTTTACACATACAATAAATTTTTATTCCTAAATTGGTAATATTTTCTTATTGAATTGAATACTAGTAATAGCATTTAGCTATAGGTTTACTATTGCAATCAACTAGTTGAATTTTGGAAATAAAAAAAGCTACTTATAATCAACTAGCTTTAGTTATGATGCTTAGATGTTATTTTTAGAAAATATGTCCAAAACCAAAAAAGATTTGACTTCCCTCTCTGGATCTTGCATAATCTAATCGCATTACTGTAGATTGATTCCAGCCAATTCTACCGCCTATTCCAGCAGAACCTCTAAAACCATTCAATTCAATTTCATCTATACCATCCCAAACCGTTCCGGCATCAAAAAAAGGGGTTAAGCCCAAGACAAATTCTTGATTAAGTAATTTGAAGTCGTATAATCTTGTCCTCATCTCTAAATTTATTAGACCTACAGTTGGGGCTAGCATTCTTGCTTCTCTAAAGCCACGTAAAGATCGTTCACCTCCTAAGACTAAAATTCCACCAGCTTCAGCTTGACTAGATAAATCATACATTTCAATGAAATTGATATTGGACCCCCAAATATGTCCTAAGGAAGCCATACCAGCAAGTGTAATTCTTCTTTTTCCACCTTTCCATTTAGAGATGGTTTTAAAAGCCTGTGCTTGGAGCATGAATTTATTAAAACTAAAATCAGAACCTAATTCTGGCACCGACCATTCATGCGAATACTGAAGAAAAATACCTTTTGAAGGGTCTGGCTCAAAATCTCTTGTGTCATAGATAAGTGCCCAAGCCAACATAGAAGTAAATTTCCATTGATCATCCCCAAACCCACTTAAGTTAAATCGATCCCAGGTGCCATCACCTTTTTGGATATCCACTAAGGTTTCATTATTTATAGCATTAACGCTTTGACCATCTACAGTTACTGCCTCATCAGCAATTTTACCACCGTAAGATTCAAATTGAGTAAATAACATTTCATAACCAAACATAATTCTCATTTTACCTCCCATCAAAACTCTTTCTCCAAGAAGGTTGTAGAGTTGTTCACGTTGAATGATTTGATTGTAATGAAAATCAGTTACAAATCCACCTTCACCATCAGGAATAGCAATTTTTAAATTATCTTCATAATCACTAATACGCCTAAAAGTTCTTTCTGTTCCAAGGACTCCTTCAGATTTATCTGCAAAGCTAAGTCTGTTGATTGAATTTCTACCAATACCCCAATACTGTGCATCGGGGTCTTCCCAGAAAACTGCATCGGCTCTTAATCTCCAGGGTGTATCAAAAATATACGGTGCATCGTAATTAAAAGCATACCGTATTCTACCATTTTCAAATACAAAGAATTCTGCATTTAGACGGTGTCTGTAGGGAGTGTATTCAAAAAAGGGATCGCTTTCATCACCATTCCAAAAAACATTTAAGTTTCCTCCAGCGCCAAATCCACGAATGGGGTCAAATTCAAACCTTGGTAGTCCAGTAATAAACGTGCCTTCTTTTTTGTCTTTTAAGTCTACATCAGGCATTCTTTTTACAGGATCAATGTAGAAAGGTAGTTCTCTCAAATTAGCAGTGTCTCTTTCTTTCTCTTGTTGTGCCTGGGCTATTTGCGTGAGCATCAACATAGTCAGCATTAAAAGTGTAATTCTAGTTTTCATTGTTTTTAATTTAGATAATTTATTTTTGTTTTATAAGTTAAAAAAGCTTGTGGCTACCGTAAAGTAGATTAATAAGCCTGTAATATCTACAGTAGTTGTTATGGCTGGACTTGCGGCTACGGCTGGGTCTCCTCCAAAGGCTTTTACAGTAAGCGGTAATGCTGCGCCTATTACCGTTGCAGTAATGGTCTGAAGTGAAAGAGCTAAGGCAATTACAAAAGCAATAATGGCTAGAGAATACTCTTCAGGTGTTTCTGTCTCCCAAGATAAAAACATCACTTTTCCAAAAGCAATAAAGCCTAGACAAATTGCAAGTAATAAAGAAATACGGCTTTCTTTCCATATCACAAGAAACCAATTTTTAAGTCTAAACTGCCCTAATGCCATTGCTCTAATGACAACTGTTGCCGCTTGTGAGCCACAGTTTCCTCCTGTGTCTGCAACCATTGGCATGTAGAGCGCCAAAATGAGTAATTGGTCTAAAGTAGATTCGTAACTGTGAATGATAAGTCCTGAAATTAAACCAACTACAGCCAAACTTACAATCCAAACTACTCTTTTTTTGAAGTGAGACCAAACACTTGTTTCAAGGTAATTTTCATCGGAGGAATCTCTTGTCATCCCCATAAATTTTTCCATGTCTTCGGTTTGCTCCAATCGCAATACATCAATAGCTTGGTCTTGTGTAATTATTCCAACTAATTGGTTGTGTTTATTGAGCACGGGTAGGGTAAACAAATCGTATTTTTCAATTTTTTTTACGGCGTCTTCTTGATCGTCATCTACCTTAGCAACACCAACACATTGTTTCATAATTTGCTGAATGCTAAGTTGAGGTTCAGCTAATGCAACATCTTGCAGTAGTACATAACCAATCAGCTCTAATTGATCATTAACTATGTAGGTGTAGTTCATGTATTCATTATGAGCATACTCATTTCTCAATAAGTTTAAAGATTCCTCTACAGTGTAGTGAGGTTTTAAAATAGGATAGTCACTTTTCATGATTCCGCCAGCAGTTTCTGGTGGATAATTACTTAAGTGAATAACATCTTTTTTAACTTGCTTTGTTAAATAGGGTAGTAAATCGGCTTGTTCCTTTTGTGTTAAATGTTGGAAAATATCGGCCCTTACATCGGAAGCCATGACTTCAAAAAATAAGGCAAACTTCTTCTTAGAGGAGTTTTTGAATAATTCTATTTGTTGTGCAATTGAAAGCTCACTTATTATTTTAGCGGCTTCATCAATTTTAAAATGGTTCAAAACTTCAAGAACAAAAAGTGCGTCTCTTTGGTACAAAATTTCGGCCACTTCCTGCAAAGGCATTTTTACTAACAGTGGAATAAATTCAAGCAAACGTTTATCCGGCACATCAAATTTTGTGTTTTTTAATTCTTCTAAGGTCATCACTAATCATTTTCTTGTTGTCCGTTAATTTCCCAACTTACTTGCGTTACTCCATATTCTATAGTGAGTAAACTCGCTAAGTTTTCCATTTCTACATCGTGTCTGCCTTCAGCATAAATTTCAGCTTGAACAAATGCATAAGCAGGATTATTATCATCGCTACTTTTAAGCGATCTTAATTGTAATCTATCATCTTTTTTGATTGAATTTAGTAAAAGCACTCTTAGGTGATTTTCAACTTGATCTTTGCAGGTAATGTTGAATTTGTACAAAAAAGTGTCGTTGTCTGTGTTGACAAATGAGTATTTATTTAGAAAGTTGCCTACTGGTCTAAAAAATAGGTGTATAAATGTTACAGAGAAAGCTACTAGTGTTGCTTCTAAAAATAAACCAACCCCAGCAAGTGCACCAACTGCCGCCGAACACCAAATGGTAGCTGCAGTATTAAGCCCTCTTACACTAAGACCGTCTTTCATAATAACACCCGCTCCTAAAAAACCAATTCCGGTAACAATCTGACCTATAATTCGTGTGGCATCGCCTCGGTAAATTTCATCCTCTTCTATGGTTTCGGTTAATGCAAATGAAATTAAAGTAAATGCCGCAGACCCCATGGCCACGAGTGTGTTTGTTCTCAAACCCGCACTTCGCTGGCGCCATTGTCTTTCAAAGCCAATCACTAAGCCGAGTCCAATAGCTAAAAGCAATCTTAATATGAAGATGTGAATTTCCACTTCCTTAATTTTTTTGGCAAAATTAATTACATACTCTTTGAAAGGCCTTTATAAGCTACTTAGATTTAAATTAGATATTTCTAAGAAAAAAATTAGAAACTTATTAGAGGATTATTTTTTTGAATCATTTAATTCTTTCTTTTTTAATGCGGGTTAAATCTGATGAATGATTTAATTTTGCAATCAAAATAAAGTTTAAGGTATGACTAGACATGTTAAAAGCATGCATTCTATTGATATTGATACGGTAGAAATGATGCTCGATATAATGAAATATTCGATTAACCGAATTTCGAATTCTAACCCTGATATGGGAAAACCTACTAAAGAAGAAGATTTATTAAAACTAGTTGGTGAAACAGTCACAGAAGAAGGAATAGGAGGGGAGAAGGCATTCGAGTTATTTAAGAATGTGCTATCTAAAGCTGCCGTTCCAGTTGATCATCCTAGGCATTTGGCTTTTGTTCCAGCAGCTCCAACCAAAGCTGCTATTTTATTTGATTTAGTTACATCGGCTTCTAGCATTCATGGCGCCTATTGGATGACTGGTGGTGGGGGGATTTTCTGTGAGAACAGGGCTATGGATTGGTTGGTATCGCTTACTGGACTTCCTGAAAAGTCTTTTGGTGTGTTTACCTCTGGTGGAACCGCCGCCAATCTCTCTGCTATTGTTGCAGGAAGAGAATATTGGCGTTCACTAGACGATACTAATAAAGGCCTTAAGACCCTTTTAATTACTTCAAGTGGAGCTCATTCTAGTATTAAATCAATGGCCAAAGTAATTGATGCAGATATTCTTTTGGTAGATGATGAAAATGAAGATTACCTGACGGGAAGCGCACTTAGAAAAGCTATTCACAATTTGAGCCAATTTGATAGAAAACGCTTATTTGCCGTTGTGGCCACAGGAGGAACTACTAATGCTGGTATTATTGATGACTTAAATGGCATTGCTGAGGTTTGTGAACAGGAACATTTGTGGTATCACGTTGATGCTGCCTATGGTGGTGGGGCATTAGCAGCTCCTTCGGTTAGGCATTTGTTTAATGGAATTGAACGTGCAGACAGTGTTACCATAGACCCACATAAATGGATGTTTTCTCCCTATGATTGTGGGGCGGTAATTTATAAAAATATGGAATTGGCAGCTAATGCGCATTCTCAAAAAGGAGCATATCTAGATATTTTTAAAGATGAAGGGGCGCAGGGTTTTAATCCAGCAGATTATCAAATCCAATTAACACGAAGGCTTAGGGGGTTGCCACTTTGGTTTTCGTTAGCTATGCATGGAACAAAGAAATATACAGAAGCTATTGAGCGTGGTATAAGTTTAGCCAATTTTGCAGCACAACAAATTCAAGCTAATGATCAATTAGAATTAATCAGGGAGCCAGGATTATCTTGTGTTTTGTTTAAAAGAAAAAATTGGAAAGCAGAGGACTATACCCATTGGACTTACACAAATCATCAATCAAATTTTGCTTTAGTTACCCCTACAAAATGGACTATAGATGGTGAATCTCAAACTTGTGCACGGTTTTGCTTCATCAATCCAGATACTAATGAAAACGACATTATTGAAATACTTGATTCAATGAATTAAAGATTTTTCAATTGATGATGTAATTTTAACCGCCATTCCAATAAAGCTGGGATGGCTTTTTTCATTCGGCTTCCGTACCAGGAAAAGTATTCTCCATTTACAATTTCGTATGGGGTATTGTTGAGTTGAATGGAATTGATATGTTTTTCTGTAAAAGGGAAGGGCTCTGAAGAAAAAAGGACGATATCCGATTTTGTTAATTCATTTGATTCAATGACAGGATAGCGTTTTAATTCAGAAAAAACATTTTCCAACTTAAATAATTGTAACATAGAGTCAATAAATGTATTGCTTGCAGCTACCATTAGAGGATCTTTCCAAATGAGATATGAAACTTTGAGTCTTGGTAGTTCAAAAAGTTTTTTTTGAACTTGAGCAATTAATTGATGGATTTCTTCATAAAGTTCTTGAGCCTTACTTTTTTTATTGAATAAGTCTCCATAGCTTAAAATGAGTTCAAGTGCCCCTTCAATATCGTTAAAATCGGCTAGGTGAACTTGATGTTTTTGATTTAACTCCTCAATACATGCTTTTGTATTTTCTTCTTTATTAGCGCAAATTATGCTTGGGTTTAAAGCTTCAACTTTTTTAACATCAACATTTTTAGTTCCACCCACAATAGTTTTTTGTTTCGATAAATGACTTGGATGCAAACAAAATTTGGTAACTCCAACTAGCTCTTTGTTAAGACCTAAATCATGAATTAACTCGGTTTGGCTAGGAACAAGACTAACAATTTTCATTTTAATCTTTTAATTTGTGATGTTTTTCAAATATAAAGGATTATTTAAATTTAGTAAGACTGATTTTTAAAATTATATGTAGAGTTTTTTTTATAATTAGACGAGGGACAACAAAACGATTTCATAAAAAACATTTATTAAAATTCAGTCTAAATAAGCTTATTCTTTTTACATTTGCCAATCAAAATGATAAAGATGAAAAATATTGTTTTTTTACTTTTGGTATTTACAGTTTTAGTTGGCTGTAAAAATGATTCTAAGTCTTCTGATGAAACTACTTTAAATCAATTAAATGTCTATACGCATAGGCATTATGATTCTGATAAGCAACTTTTTGAGATGTTTGAAAAAGAAACAGGAATCAAAGTAAATGTAATCAATTCAAAAGCTGATGAATTAATTCAAAAAATGGTTTTGGAAGGAGAGCAGTCGCCTGCCGATGTATTAATTACCGTGGATGCAGGAAGATTGCATATGGCTAAGGAAAAAGGTTTATTGCAACCAGTAAAAAACACTGCAGTTATTGATAGTATTCTTTCTCCTAACTTGGTAGATAAAGATTATGAATGGATAGCATTGACCAAGCGCGCTAGGATCTTAGTGTATGCCAAAGACCGAATAGACCCAACTGAATTATCGAGTTATGAGGATTTAGTTTTGCCTAAGTGGGAAGGCAAGTTGCTTTTTAGAAGTTCATCAAACATTTATAATCAGTCTTTAATGGCATCAATTGTAGCCAATGATGGAGAAGATATTGCCAAAAAATGGGCACAAGGAATGGTAAAAAATCAAGCTAGAAAGCCCAAAGGAAATGATCGAGATCAAGTTAAAGCAATTGCTGCTGGTGAGGGAGATATAGCTATTGTAAACACTTACTACGTTGGAAAAATGTTGAATTCTAACGATCGGGTTGAGCTTGAAGCGGCAGATAAAGTAGGTGTGTTTTTTCCAAATCAAAAAGATAGAGGAACGCACATTAATATAAGCGGCATAGGTATTGCCAAACATTCGCCTAATCCTGAGGCCGCTAACCAACTCATTCATTTTCTTTTAAACGAAGAAGCACAGAAAGTCTTTGCTCTTTCCAATTATGAATATCCTGTAAATCCATCGGTAGAAAATTCAGAAATATTAAAGGCATGGGGAGACTTTAAAGAAGATAGTTTGCACCTAAACCTCTTAGGCGAACTCAATAAAAAAGCAGTAATTTTATTTGATGAAGCAGGCTGGAAGTAGTCAGGAAAATTTTTCCTGGAAATATAGGATACAGCGTGGTATACGCGATTTTAACAAATGGACGGTTTTTACCGTCCTTATTCTATTATTTATTGCCGTTCCCGTAATCACCATATTCTTTAAATTGTTTGATGGTCCTGGCGAAAGTTGGGAACACATTTCCAAGTACTTGCTTGCTGATTACCTTAAAAATTCCCTCTACTTAGCTATTTTATGTAGTTTAATAACTTTAATTGCTGGTGTATTTTCTGCTTGGGTGGTGACCCGATTTGAATTCCCTATGCGAACTTACTTGGAATGGCTATTGATTATTCCACTTGCCATTCCAGGTTACATCATGGCTTATGCATATGCTGGTTTTTTTGATTATGGAGGTATATTCTCGTGGTTACTTAGTCCGTTTGGGATTGAAAATTTCAAATTAGACATGATGAATGTTATAGGTCTTTCCTTTGTTTTAGGAATTTCTCTATTTCCTTACATATATGTGAGTGCACGTGCTTTTTTCTTAACGCAAGCCCTTAACCTTCTTGAAGCCTCAAGATTACTAGGGGTAAGCGAAACAAAATCTTTTTTTAAATTGGTTTTTCCATTGGCTCGCCCAGCCATAGTTGCAGGATTAGTATTAGTGTTGATGGAAGTTTTGAACGACTATGGAGCAGCTGAATATTATGGAGTAAACACTTTTACAACTGGTATTTTTAGGTCTTGGTTTTCTTTAGAAGAACCAGAAACAGCTATTTATTTATCTGCACTTTTGCTTAGTATTGTCTTTGTCCTTATTATACTTGAGAAATACCAACGTAGAAAATTGCAGTATACCAGCCCAAAATCAGGAAGAACAAGTATTGATTACAGAATTCAATTCAACCGGCCTAAACAATTAGTACTTACTCTGTTGGTGAGTTTACCCGTGCTATTAGGTTTTATAATTCCTGTTATTCAATTAGTACAATGGTCAGTAAGAACATTTTCAGAAGTCTTTAATCAAGATTTGTTGTGGCTTTCTTTACAAAGTTTTGGGATTGCCTTTGCGGGTGCTTGTTTTACTGTATTATTTGCTTTGTTACTCTTGTATTTTTCAAAGTGGAATAAGATTTATTCTGTACAGTCAGCTTCTAAACTTGGGGTTTTAGGATATGCAATTCCAGGAGCTGTAGTTGCTATAGGAATAATGATTCCAACACTTTCACTAGATAAAAATTTTATTGATTGGGGTTGGGCATCAAAATTCATTATCAATGGTACTCTAATAGCTTTGGTTTATGCCTATGTAGTTCGATTTTTAGCGGTTGCCTATCAACCTTTAGAATCTTCTTCATTAAAAGTGAACAGCAGCATACCAGACTCTTCCAAAATACTTGGGATGGGTAATTTTAAAACTTTTTTTAAGATTGAATTTCCACTTCTTAAAGCAGGAATGTTAAGCGCATTTATTTTAGTTTTTATAGATATTTTAAAAGAATTACCCTTAACTTTAATACTTAAACCCTATCATATTAACACCTTAGCGGTCAATGCATATGGGTACGCTAGTGATGAAATGGTAATGCATGCCTCTATTCCCTCACTTTTTATTATCTTAACCGCATTAATACCAGTAATTGTATTAAATAAATTATTGCTCAAAAATGGATAGAATTCTAGAAGTGAATAAGCTCACTAAAAGTTTTGATAAAGGTAAAAGTTACGCCTTGAAAGATGTCAATTTTCATATAGATCGTGGACATATCTGTGCTGTTGTTGGGGAAAGTGGAAGTGGAAAAACAACCTTAATCCGTCTTATTGCTGGTTTAGAAAACCCTGATAATGGAGAAATATTTTTGAATAATAATTTGGTATCATCGCTTAAAAAAGTGGTTCAGCCTGAAAAGAGAAACATTGGTATGGTGTTTCAAGAATATGCCCTTTTCCCACATCTTAATGTCATTGAAAATGTGCTGTATGGCCTAAAGAAAAATAAGGATAAAAAAGAACGTGCTTTGGAGGTAATACAGCTTGTTGGTTTGACTGATTTTGAAAAACGTTATCCACATGAGCTGTCAGGTGGACAGCAACAGCGTGTAGCTTTAGCTCGTGCATTAGCCCCTAATCCATCGCTTTTAATTCTTGACGAACCTTTTAGTAATTTAGATGCAATGATGCGTCACCAGTTGCGAAACGAGGTTTTCAACATCATCAAAAAAACAGGAGTAACAGCCATTTTTGTCACTCATGATACTCAAGATGCACTTGCCGTAGCGGATGAAATTTTAATTTTGCAAGAAGGGCAATTGATACAAAAAGATGAAGCATCAAAATTATATAATAAACCACAATCCATTTACGTAGCCTCATTGTTCGGAAATACAGTTCAATTGAATAAAGGCTTAAAAAAGGCTTTTAGGTGTCCTTTGAAAGAGGACTGCTGCCATGCTATTAGAAATGAAAACATAGCAATTAATGCCTCAGATTGCGAATACGTAACAGAAGCTAAGATATTAAAACGAACTTTTTTGGGTACGCATTGGCAGTTGCTTTTGAAATTAGAAAATGGAGAAAACCTTAGTGTTGTAACTAATGAAACAGTTTTAGGGGACACCCTAAAAATTGGTTTTAATTCTAAAGATGTATTACAATTTGACGAATAAAATGAGGGCTTTATTTTTTTTAGTACTTCTTGTTTCTATTAATGCATTTGCACAATCCAATCTTCATGTTGACTTTATTCAAGCTGATGCAGATTTAAGTCTTTCAGTTTCAGAAAAAAGCATTAGCGGAGATGTAATCTACCAAGTTGAAATTCTTCAAAGAACAGACACTGTATACCTAGACGCAATAGACATGAATATAAAGCCTTGTGAAGACGAGCAAGCTAACTACAGTGTTTCATCCTCAAATAAAAAAATCTTTTTTACTGGTGATTTTCAAAAAGGGAAAACTTACAGTTTTTGCATAAATTATGAAGCAACTCCTCAACAAGCCATGTATTTTGTCCCTACCACATCTAAGAAAATAGGTCAGGTATGGACTCAAGGGCAGGGCAAATATACTTCTCACTGGTTTCCTTCCTTAGATGATCAAAATCAAAAAATGATTTTTAATTTAGCTATTGAGGCCCCTTCAGATTATTATGTTTTGTCTAATGGAGTTCTTCAAAACAAAGCTGAATCTAATGAACGAATTAAGTGGACATATACTATGAAAAAGCCAATGTCATCCTATTTATTGGCTTTGGCATTAGGAGATTTTACTTCTCAGGAAATAGAAAGTAGTTCTGGCATTCCTATTCAACTTTTTTTAGATAAAAAATACGAGACGAACATGGAGCCTACTTATAGACATACTAAAGAAATTTTTGATTTTCTAGAAGAAGAAATAGGAGTAGCATATCCCTGGGAAGATTTTAAACAAGTTGCAGTGAAAGATTTTCTTTATGCAGGTATGGAAAATACAGGGCTTACTATTTTTTCAGAACAATTTGTCACGGATTCTGTAGGTTTTAAAGACTTGAATTACCTTAACGTTAATGCTCATGAATTAGCGCATCAGTGGTTTGGGAATATGGTAACGGCTACAAAAAGCGAGCACCATTGGTTACACGAAGGTTTTGCTACTTATTACGCGCTATTAGCTGAACGTGAAATACTTGGCGAAGAATATTTTTATTTTCAATTGTATCAATGGGCGGAAGCGCTCAAGGCTGAAAGCGATAAAGGTAAGGGAGAAGCTTTATTAAAATCAAATGCGAGTAGTTTAACTTATTACCAAAAGGGGGCTTGGGCACTTCATATATTAAGGGAAAAAGTTGGACCAAGCAACTTTAAGGAAGCCGTTAAAAATTACTTGGAAAAGTATGCTTATAAAAATGTAGAAACAGAAGATTTTTTGATTGAGGTTGAGGAAGTTAGTAAAATGGATTTAATTGATTTTCGGTTAGACTGGCTGCGTCAGGTAGCATTCCCAGCAGATCAGGCTTTAAAGTCGTTAAGAAAATCGGTTTTCATTCCTCCTTTATTAGAATTGATTTCTCTACGGGAAACCGACCTGCTAACCAAAAAAGATCACTTAAGTAAGTTTATGACCTATCCTGTTGATGATTTTCATGCTTCTGAGGCAGTTAGTCAACTTCAAAATTTAGACTCACCTGAAGCTATACGATTGTACATGAAAGCATTTGCTTCCAAAAGCTGGCGTGTTCGTCAATCTATTGCTAAAACACTTAATACAATTCCAAATAAATTACTTGAAAGTTACGAGGGCTTACTGGAAGATGAGTCTTATTTAACTAAAGAAAATGCCCTTCTACATTTATGGGGAAATGTACCTTCAAAAAGAAGTGTATATTTAGAAAAGATAAAAGGTGATTTTGGTTTTTACGATAAAGAATTAAGAATGCTTTGGTTGATGTTGACTTTAGCTACTCAAGATTTTGAACCAGAGAATACCACTTCCTATTTTAGGGAGTTAAGTGGATACACCAAAAAAACCTATCCTGTTGAGGTAAGAGAAAATGCTTTTAATTATTTGTATCAATTAGATACATTTACTCCTGATAATTACAAGGATTTAATTTCTTCTTGTTTTCATTACAAATGGGCGTATGCAAAATTTTCGCGTGCTCTGTTAGAAGAATTACTGAAAGATAGGACTCATGAACTTAATATTAGTGAACTAAAAAATGAACTCTTGACCAAAGAAAAAGAATACCTATCTAATCTTATGAAAGACTAAATTTGTTTTCTATCAATTTTTAAAGATTATACCAGTTCTTTTATACCTTTGATAAAAATTAATTCATGAAAAAAGCACTTGTCATATCTGGAGGTGGAAGTAAAGGGGCCTTTGCTGGTGGAGTTGCAGAATATTTAATGCGAGTTCAGAAAAATGAATATGATATTTATGTTGGATCTTCAACCGGTAGCCTTCTTATACCCCATCTTGCACTAGGTGAAATTCAACGAATTAAAGATATTTATACCAATGTTAATCACAGGCAAATCTTTAGTACAAGTCCGTTTGTGAGGAGAAAAAAAGAAGGACGCGAATTTATTTCGATTAACTTTTTAAATACATTGATTCAATTTATTAAAAAAAGAAGGACTTTTGGAGAATCTAAGAATCTCCGCAGAACTATTGAAAAAAGTTTTAGTCAGCAAGATTTTCAAGAGCTCAAATCATCTGGAAATGAGGTGGTAGTAACTGTGTCTAACTTAACACAGAATAAAATTGAATACAAATCAATTTCAGATTTTGATTATAAGGAATTCTTAGATTGGATTTGGATTTCTTGCAACTTAGTTCCTTTCATGAGTTTAGTCACCAAAAATGAATGTGAATATGCAGACGGCGGATTAGGAAGTATGGTTCCAATAACAGAAGCTATTAGGCGCGGAGCAAAAGATATTGATGTAATTATTTTAGAAGCAGAAGCTCCAAAACAAGAAAAGATTTTGGGTAAAAACCCATTTGCTTTAATGTTAAGCCTTTATGGGTTTATGTTGGATCAAGTTGAGCGAAAAGACATTAGAGAAGGTAAATTAGCCGCTACTCAAAATGGTGTGATTCTTAATTTGTTTTACACTCCAACAAAATTGACAGAAAATTCATTAATTTTTGACAAAAAGCTTATGACAAAATGGTGGGAGCAAGGATTTAATCATGCAGCATCAAAGTTTAAAGTTCAGCAGCAGACAGAATTAAAAGACAAATAAAATACCGACTAATAATTTTTCATGAGCGTTGAAGTTGTTGAAGTGGTTAAACTTTAATACATTTGAAGCTTTTAAATGATACACATAAATGAAGAAAGTAGGATTAGTTTTATTAATGAGTTTGATTTTGGGTTGTGGTTCTGATGAAAAGCCTGAGGGTTATGTAAATTTTAATCCACCAGAAGGATTCGATAATTATCAGCCTACTACTTACTACTTCATAAGACATGCTGAAAAGAATTTAGCTGTGGAAGATAATCCACAACTTACTTTTGAAGGAATTAAAAGAGCAAATTATTGGGGTGAATTTTTTAAAGAGAAGGAACTTAATTCTTTTTATACCACAAAGTTTACACGAAATTATCAAACTTTGATTCCTATTCTACACTACTATAAAGGTGAGCCTGATGTTTATGAACCAAAGGTAGACTCATTGTTCTCAAAAGAATTTTGGACAGCTACTCATGGAAAGAAAGTGGTAGTTGTAGGTCATAATAATACTACTCCAGAATTTGTAAATGAAATTTTACGAAAGGAAAAATATAGTGAAATTGATGAAAAAACCTATGGAAATCTTTATCAAGTAGAAATTGATAAAAATGGTTTCATCAAAGATACGTTGCTTAATTTTGAAAAGTTTCAGCTACCAAAAGAAATAGAAAAAGAACTTGAGTACCTTGAAGAAGCAGGCTTTGATGATCAAGAAATTCCCGATTTATCATAATGAAGAAACTCATTTCGCAATACCTTTTATTTCTTTAATTATTATAAAGTTGAAAACTATTTACAGGTGTTTGTTGAGTGTTTCACCTTAATATTTGATTTTTCAATCGTGGAAAGTAATTTCAATTCTTCTTTTTCATGAAGTTGGCCTAATTCTTCTAGCTTTGCATGTTTATTTTGGACATCAAAATTTCGGTAATCTACAAATTTAATTCCGTTTACTTCTCTTGCATTATAGGCTTCTCTAAATCGGAGTCCACCACCGTTTACTAAAAATGAATATGCTAAATAATCAATGCTATAATTTTCAGAATTGATCCAATACAGGTAGATGTCTTCATAATCTTGTCCACCACCATCTTCTTGAAAAGTGACTTGTATTTTAAAATATTCTTTATCATGAATTTTTTCCTGTCCCAGCAATTCCTTTTGTACTGCTTCGTCGTTTAAACGGTAGGGAAGTTGTACAAAATAAAAAACTGAATTTATAGACTCCGCATAAAGGTTAGCAATGCTATCATTTAATTTAATCTTTTCTCCATTTACTTTTCTTGTAAGTTTTTTTTGATCAAAATCATCCTCTATAAGCGTGTCATTTGAAGTAAATTTTCTTTTAAAATGAAATGCTCCACATTCTCCAATACTAGTGTAAGATTTATTTCGAAAATCAAAACTTACTTTAGCATTTGCAAAGTTATGAGTCCCTGATGCTAGTATTGCAAAATCAACAATTTCTTGCGCACTAAGTTCTTTTTTTTGACTACATGAAGTAAATAGAAATACAGGAGTGAAGATTAAAAATAAAAGTTTTTGAACCAAAGTTTTAGTTTTATTAGTACGTAAAAAAAATGATGTGTGAATTATCATTTTATTCAATTTGATTAAAAAATCCGATAAAATTAAAAAGTAATACTTCAAAATAATATCGGTTTTTTTTAGAAATCTTACTGATTCAATCTGCTTTTTAATTCTTTGATTGTCTGAGAATTAATAAGCGTTTTTAAATTACGCTCTTCTGGATCATTACCACCTCCAATATTGCTAAAGTCAAAAAAGATAAAATTTCCTTCAAATTCAGCAGTGTAAGATTCTGTCTCGCTGAAAACTAAGCTTAATTGATATTGTCCAATTCCACTGGTTTCTGAAGTAATTACTACATTTCCAATATTTACATTGTAATTACCTTCCTCAAAAAAATCAATCAACTCTTCTTCATCTTCGCCGTCTTCTTTTAGTAAAAAGTTATTTAATAGTTCTTCTGTTTCTACTGATTCCCCTGGTAAATATGGGACTCCAAATTCATCTTCTTGAGTAACCATGATAAATCCAACTGAATCATCTGATTCCTGAATAGTATTTTGGTTTTCTAAGACATTTTGACCATTATGACCTAATATTATATACAAATATCCATCAACACTTAGACCCTCAATTTCGTCGTTTACATATCCTTGATAAATCACAAGAGTTTGTTCAAATTGATGTTCACGAAAATTGGTGGGTTCGGGATTCACCGTAAAAGTAAATGTATCACTCTCTAATTCTTCAACACTTGCTGTGGCTGTAAAAGTTCCCTTCTGTATTGTGGTAAAAACGTTTCCATCTATCGGATTTTCATTTATATTTATAACTGCCTCTTGTGTACGATCTTCGCCTAAATTATCTGTAACTATAAATGAGATCTCTTCTCCAATTTCTAGTTCTTCTGTAGATCCTTCAATAAGCAAACTTGTAGCAACAATTGGATCTTCGTCTTCAACATTAGAAGTTGTGTCATCATCACTACTGCAAGCACAAAGAATTATAAAAAAAATAAAATAACTAAAGCCAAAAAAGTAATTTTTCATCAGGTTAAAAAGTTTAAGTTGATGAAGCTAATTTAGAATAATATATAGTAAAATGAAATTTTTTCACTAAGATTTTTTTGATTTTATCATGGCTTCTAACATATCCCACATTTCTGGGGTGACCATTTCCAGTAAGTTAAATTGTCCAGCGCCTTTTAACCATTCACCTCCATCTATGGTAATTACTTCACCATTTAAATAATGTGAAAAATCTGAAACAAGGTATGCCGCAAGGTTGGCTAACTCTTGATGTTCTCCAACCCGCTTGAGAGGAACTTTTTTAGATAAATCAAATTTTTCTTTTAAGTCGCCTGGCAATAATCTATCCCATGCACCTTTGGTGGGGAATGGGCCTGGCGCTATAGCATTAAAACGAATTCCATATTTTGCCCATTCTACAGCTAATGATCTTGTCATAGCTAATACACCAGCTTTGGCTGTGGCACTTGGTACTACATAAGCAGAGCCAGTCCAAGCATAAGTAGTTACAATATTTAAAATAGTTTTATTTTCTTGTTTTTGATCAATCCAATGTTTCCCTAAGGCTAGAGTACAGTTTTTTGTACCTTTTAAAACAATATCTATAATGGTGTCAAATGCATTTGACGACAAGCGCTCTGTTGGAGAAATGAAGTTACCAGCAGCATTGTTCATCAAAATATCAACTTCCCCAAGATGTTGGTGAGATTGAGAAATCATTGCTTCAACTTCTTCGTAATTCCTAACATCACATTGAACAGCATAACATTTACTTCCTGTAGCTTCGGATAATTCTTGAGCAGTCTTTTGAAGCTTTTCTAAATTTCTTGAAGTAATTACTACCTGAGCTCCTAATTCTAAAAAATACTTGGTCATTGATTTACCTAAGCCGCTTCCTCCACCTGTAACAATAATTTTTTTAGACTTTAAAGCATCGTCTCTTAACATTTTGTCTGTATAATTCATAGGGATTTATTTAAGTTTTGAGCAATTTATAAAAATTGTGATACATAAATATTATTTTAATGAATTATTATGCACGCATAGTTTTTATAAACTGCTTTTGGTAATAAATGAATGTTTTTAAAATAAGTTCTACGGTTGATAGTGGTGTTGGAAAATCAAAAAACTCAATAAAAGTTTTATTGGATTGGAAAGTTGTATGAGCCTTTTTCCACTTCCATATAGGAATTGGTTTTTGTTTTAAGACTTTTATCTCTGAACGTGGAGACCTTTTGTTATTTTTAAGATCTCCAAAAAGTTGATTTTTATTTTCAATATTAATTAATTTTGAAGCTGGAAATTTTATTTCTAAGTGTTTCAAAATTTTGTTCAATTCTTTCTCTGGATTTGTTGTAAATTTTTCAAAATAGAAATATGAAATTTGGTTGTGTTTTAGCTCTTCTAAATATTTGGTGTAGGCAATAGTAAAGATTCTCAAATCAGGCATTTGCTGTGAAATCCAAACATCCATTGGCTGTCTAATTAAACTAAAACATTTGTATCTTATATGGTGTTTGTTCATCCATTTTAACCATGAAAGTTTGTTATTAGGCTGATTATTAAGCAGTGGAGAAGAAACAAAGTCGGCTATGCTAAAATCTCTAATGATAAGCTGAATTTTATTTTTGGAGCAGTAACTAATGAGTTTCAAAATAGAATCGTCAAAATTCTTGGTGTCAAGTTCTAGGTCATACCATTGTTTAACTTGCTGTTGAACAATATGGTTTATACTTGGTCTATTTTCCCATAAGCCTTCTCCAAATTCAGTGGGATTAATTTCAGAAAGAACAATAGTGTTTGGTAGGTTTAGCAGGCATTTGTTCATTAATGTTCCACCAGACCTTGCATAGGAAAAAAATAAAATGGGTTTCATCAACTAGGTCAATTTTGAATTTCAATTTCAGGATCTGAAGTTTCTTTGCCATACTCTTGCTTGTAAATTTTAACTATAATTAAAAAGACTGAAATAAGCAGAGGACCAAAAATAAGACCTATAAATCCAAATAAAGGTAAACCAACAATAACCCCTAAAAGCGTAATTAGGGGGTGTTCATTGGCCATTCGTTTTAAAATGTAAAGTCGAAATAAGTTATCTGAAGAATTGACAATAATAAACCCATAGAGCGCTAGCCCTATAGCTGCTCCAGAAGAACCATCTGCCCAGAGTATAATACAAGCGGGAAGAATACCAGAAATTGTTCCAACAAAAGGAACAATTGACAGTACAGCAGTAATCACAAACCAAAACCAGGCATCTTCAACACCAAAAATCCAAAATCCTATTAGAGCAACAACTCCTTGTAAAAAGGCCACTAATGGAATACCTATAGCATTAGCTTTAACTTTACTTATAATTTCTTTTCCAAGTAAGCGTTGATTTTTTTTACTCATTGGGGTATATGTGAAAATGGACTTTTTAAGAGTATTCTGATTTACTAACATAAAAAATAGTAAAAAATACATAATACTTAAGGCTATAAAAATGTCAAAAGTCTCTGTGGCTAGACCTTGAAGACTATTGGAGACAAAATCGGCTACCGCACCAGAATCAATGTTGTCAGAAATGTTGGCAGCTAAATTAAATCCATATTCTTCCTCTAATGCATCTAATTGGTTTTTGAAAGCTTCAACTGTTTCTTCTGAATTTTTTACCGCCTGTCCTATTTTAGTACTTAGCATATAAACCACTAAAAAAAGAGGGATTACAACAATTAGAGTAGAAATGAATATAAATAATGTAGAAACTAAATTTTTGTTCCATCCTTTAAGAAGTAATTTTTGAGCAGGATTTTTAAATAGTACGTAAATGGTTAATGCTCCCAGAACACCTGATAAATAGGGCAATAATTGATCAAGAATCAATCCTGCAACAAGAATTATACTCAATAAAATAAATAGTTGTCTTATTACGTTTGGGTGTATTTGGTTGGTTTTCATCAGATTTAATTATTTGTTGAATAGTTCGGATTTATCTTTAAAGGCTTTGAACTCTAAGGCGTTTCCATTAGGGTCATAAAAGAACATTGTAGCTTGTTCGCCAGGTAAATTTTGAAACCTAATATGTGGTTCTATTTCAAATCTTACTTGTTTTTTTCTCAACATTTCTGCGAAATTATGAAATTCTTGCCATTCTAAAATGACCCCAAAATGGGGTACAGGAACTTGGTTACCGTCTACTTCATTAAAAGTTTTTTGGTGTTTAGAATTACTTTGATGAATGACTAGTTGATGCCCAAAAAAATTAAGATCCACCCATAGTTTAGAGGCTCTTCCTTCTTCACAATTTAAAATTTGTGTGTAAAACAATCTCGATTTTTCTAAATCGCTCACGGGGATTGCTAAATGAAATTCTGGTAACGCCATTTTATGTATTTAATAGCTAAAATAGTTAATTTATATGAATTATATGTTTTCTTTTTTCTTATCAACTAGATTTTTAATTATTATACTTTTTTATCATTTTTCAAGTATAAAGTATTAATAAAGTATATAAATTGATTTATTTTTAGTTTATTTGAGTTAAATATTGTTAATTCATTGCTATGTCAGGAAAAAAAATAAGTTCAAGTAGAGACGCAAGGGTGAGAAAGGAATTCACTTATTATTTATTGAAAGATATTGAAGCATTAGATTACATGCTAAAAAATGAATATTTTAAGGATAATCAAATAAGAATTGGTGCAGAACAAGAGTTAGCTATTGTTGATCAAAAGATGCGTGCAACATGCCAGTCATTGAAAGTTTTAGGAGTTGTTGAAAACGATAATTTCACAACAGAACTCTCCCAATTCAACTTAGAGATTAATTTAGAACCAATTCAACTTCAATCAGGTGTTTTTAAAAAGCTACATCAAGATTTAAAAAGCAACCTGAAATTTTTAAAAGATAAAACAGCTAACTTGAATCTTGATTTTCCGCTCACAGGAATTCTACCTACACTTGAAAGAGCTGATTTTGACATTAAAAATATGACTCCGTTTCAGCGATATCATGTACTGAATGATATCCTTAAAAAAGTGGAAACGGACACTTTTGATATTCGAATTTCAGGGGTAGATGAATTACAACTTAGTTTAGATTCAATATTAGCCGAAAGTGGAAATACAAGCTTTCAAATTCATTTACAGCTTAAATCAGGAGAGTTTAAAGAAATGTATAATTGGGCACAAATGATTTCTGGTCCCGTATTAGCAGCCTGTACCAATTCACCTTTGTTATTGGGTAGAGAGCTATGGTCTGAAACCCGCATCGCATTATTTCAGCAAACTGTAGACTCAAGAAATTCATTGTATTTACTTCGAGAGCAAAGGCCAAGGGTGACTTTTGGAAACGACTGGGTTCATAATTGCGTATCTGAAATTTTTAAAGACGATGTTTCTCATTACCCTCTGTTAATTACAGCCGAAGTTAACGAAGATGCCATGCAAAAAATTAATGAAGGAATACCTCCAAAGCTAAAAGCCTTAAATATGCATAATGGTAATATTTATAAATGGAATAGGTTGTGTTACGGCTTAACTGATGGGAAACCTCATTTGCGAATTGAAAATAGATATATCCCAGCTGGTCCCACACTAATAGATGAAGTAGCTAATGTTGCCTTTTGGGTAGGTCTTCTTAAGGCAATGCCTGAGAAATATAAAAACCTTCCTGATTTAATGAGTTTTAAGGCAGCAAGACAGAATTTTTATAAAGCAGCCAAACATGGTCTATTTACACAGTTTGATTGGTTTGGAAAAAAGGTTTCTGCTAGACAGTTATTACTTACTGAACTTTTTCCACTGGCTGAACAAGGCTTAAAAAAATGTGGAATTAAACAAGACGAAATAGACCTTTATCTAGAGGTAATTAAACAACGTGTAAAGAAAAGTAAGACAGGGTCAATTTGGACAAGTACGAATTATAACCGATTAAAAAAGCAATTCACCAAGAAACGAACAGCATATTTTCTAACTAAAGAAATGTTGAAATACCAAGAAAAAGATATACCTGTGCATTTTTGGCGAAACATAAATATCAATAGAAAACCTTGTGAATTAGACGACTTTATTGTAGCTGATGTTATGACAACAGAAATTGTTTTAGTACATGAGGAAGATCCTATACTTATTCTTAAGCACTTAAAAGAATGGAACAAAGCAAAGCAAATTTTAGTAGAAAATGATCAACATAAATTGATAGGAATTGTAGATTTGCAAGGTCAAAAGTTGCCAACATCAAAAGAAGGTTTATCAACTTCAGTAAGTGAAATTATGCAGAATAATATTCGCCAAGTAGATCCAGAAATGTCTTTATTAGAAGCAAAAGGAATTTTATCTAATGAAGACTTATCAATTGTTTCTGTTGTTTCGGACAAAAAGTTGGTTGGTATTTTAACTACAGAACATTTTAATCAATTTTCTTTAAATGCTTAAACCTGATCGTATACTTTTTTCGATTAAAAACAACCCTAAATTACCAACCATCATTTATTTTTGTTGTGTTCATGGAAATGAAAAAGCTGGTTATCATGCGCTCAATCAATTTTATAACGATATACAAAAAAGCAAGCTTCATCTAGAAGGAAATATTTTTGGAATCATAGGGAATCGTGAGGCATTTTTGCAGGATAATCGATTTTTAGATAAAGATTTAAATAGGATTTGGACAACCTCTCATATAGCAAGCGCTTTAGATGAACATATATCTAATGAGTACGTTGAGCTTTTGGATGTATATGAAGCATTGTACCATATTTTAAATTGGTCTAAATCCACAGTTTATGCGATTGACCTTCATACTACCTCTGCACCTACCAAGCCATTTATTGTCATGAATGATGCCTTAAATAATCGTGCATTTGTTCGAAAAATGGGATATCCAATTATTTTCAATATCGAAACATTTGTCAATGGAACTTTACTTAACTTATTAAGTAATTTGGGGCATGTATCTATTGCTTTTGAAGGGGGAGAGCATTTTGCTGAAAAAGCCATTAGTGAAATTAAATGTTTTTGTATGAAGACTCTTTTTTTTACAGGTATGGTTGATGATGAAAAACTTGAGCAAATTTCATTTTCTAAAGAACACATTCAGCTTAGAACATCTCCTTATTTTGAATTAGTGTTTAGGTTAAATCTTGAAGCTCAAGATGACTTCAAGATGAAAAGTGGATTCAAAAACTTTCAGGTTTTAAAAGAAGGAGAAGAAATTGCAGAAATGAATGGAGAAAAAATGTATGCTCCAAAATCTACACGTATTTTTATGCCGTTGTATCAGAGCAAAGGAGAAGATGGTTTTTTTTTAATCAAACAAATTAGTAATTTCAAGCTCAAAATAGCACGTTATCTAAGATACATTCAGGTTGAAAAGTTGCTTCAAATTTTACCCGGCATAAAGAAAATGAATCCCTATACGCTTCAGGTACCAAAAGCAATTGATCAGTTTATTCCAAAACGGGTTTTATTTGCACTAGGTTACAGAAAAAGTATTGAATCTACTGGTAACTATTTATATACCAAGCAAGAAAGAGAAGTACAGGCATTACCTCGATTAAAAAATATGAATAGCAACGTTGATATTAGCTCGTTTTAGTTACTTCTTAATCTAATATCAGTTATATTATTTGAAACTACAGTAAAAGAAAAAAAGTCCGTCTTATTACTGTAATTTCAATTGATAAATGGTATAATCTCTAAAAATGATTTGATGCTATCAATATAGCTCTTAGCGAATCAAAAAACCGCTTAATCAATACAATTAAGCGGTAGTATTTTTTAAAAACCACTAGGTTACTAGGGTATCGAGGAAGGAAAAAACTATAAATCTCTAAGTTTACTTAGTTTCTCTTTCCACATTTCAAGTTCATTTTTTAATTTTTCAATGTTGTCAATAACTTCTTTTACAAGTGGATTACTTTCATCTTGAGTAGAGAAAAACTGCAGATTATTTTCAAACTGATTGATTTTATCTTTAGTTTCATCAATTTTCTTTCTCAAAAAGCTAGCTTCTTTGTTTATTTTGTAATCATCATTGGTTTCATCAAGATTGTGTAACCTACTATCATACTTAATCAATTCAGCTTCTTTCTTTTCAATTTCAATTTTATTGAAAAGTTGGTCTAATACTTTATTAAACTTTCCTTCTATGTAGCGTTTACTATTTGGAACATTACCAAATTCACCCCACTGACTAATAAAACTTTTTATTTTTTCTTTAGCTTCATCTTGATTTTTTGGTAGCTCTTCTTTTTTGATTTTAGCAATAAAATCTTTTTTAGCTAAGAAGTTATTAAACTCTTCATCGTTGCTTTTATTTTTTTCTTTATGAAGTCGATCAAAATAGGCATTACAAGCTTTCTTGAAGCGTTTCCAAATTTTATCACTGTCTTTTCTAGGAACATGACCAATTTGTTTCCATTCAGATTGAATACGTTTCATAACTGGAGTAGTGGTTTCAAAATCCTCACTATCTTTATTGTCTTCAGCTATTTTTAGTAATTCTAACTTTTTTTCCAGATTTTCATATTGGTTTTTCTTCAAATCTTTGTAAAAAGCATTTTTCTTTCTATTAAAGTCTCTTACACTGGTTTTGAATTCACTCCATACTTGATCATTTACCTTTCTGGGTGCTTTTCCAGCACTAAAGAAAATTTCTCTAAGTTTATCAATATTTTTAATACGTTGCTGTGCGTCGTTATGAGATTTAATATCCTTTTCAGTTAATTTTTGAATTTGCTCAATCACTTCTTTTTTAACCTCATAGTTCTTCTCACGCTCTTTGTCTAATTCCTCAAAATGAGCCTGCCTTTTCTGATGTATTTGTTTGGTAGCTTCACTAAACTTATCCCAAATGTCATCTCTAAACTCCTTAGCAACTGGGCCAAGTTCTTCTTTCCACATTTTGTGTAAAAGCTGAAGTTCTCTAAAAGAACGATTTATATCAGACTCTTCAATAAGTTCTTCTGCACGCTCTATAATTTTTAATTTTTGGTCAAGATTGTACTTAAAGTCTAAATCTCTAAACTCTCTATCTAAATGAAGGAAGTCATAAAATCGCTCAACATGATGATGGTAATTTTTCCAAACTACATTGTATTCTTTTTTGGGAACAGGTCCAGCATTTTTCCAACGTTCTTGAAGTTCTTTAAATTGCTTAAACGTAGTGCCCATACTCTCACCGCTGCCAATCATACTTTTGAGCTCCTCAATGATGGAAAGCCTGGCCTGTAAATTTTGATTCAGGTTTTTCTTTAATTGTGCGTAGTAGGCGTCTCTTTTTTCACGGTATTCAAAATAAATTGAATTAAATTTTTTCTTCACGGCTGAAGAATAATGAAAATCGATAATATTACCTCCTTCAGAAATAAATGCTTCTTTCTTTTCTTCTACAATTTCATTGAATTGCTTATCAAAATTTGTTTTAATTTCGCTAACATGCTCTCTAATAGCCTGAACTTTTTCATTCTTAATCAGTTTTTCTAACTCAATTACCAATTCGTCAAGAGACATTGCCTCATAATCTTTTTTAGGAATCTCGTGTCTTCTTCCAACATCTTGATCTTCTCCATCTTCTGCATTTGCATCATCAAGCTCTTTTTGTACATCATCTTCTTCCTCTTTTACAGGATGATTCTCTTCTGCGGTATTTTCTGTATCTGAGGTCACTTCATCCTCAGCTGACTGATTTTCAGCTTTTGAAGTTTCAGAAGAAGTTTCTTTAGGCTCTTCACTTTTAAGATTTTCCTTAGTTTTTATTGAATTAGTCTCTTTTTCAGTAGACTTTTCTTCAACTTGGCTAGAAGATTCCTGACCAACTTTTTTGGTATCTTTTTCTTCGTTGTTTAGATGCTTTTCTTGTTCAGACATATCTTTCAATGTTTAGGTTCAAATTAAAGTTGAAATATAGTAACTTGAGTAAAACTACACAAAGAAATCAAATTTAATTTGAAATTCAATCATTTCATCTGCCTTTTAGCGCTGTTACAAATAAATAGATTTAATTTAAGTGTCTGGTTATAATAACTTTATATATTGAATTATGGTTTTTGTTTTATTCAAATCGGATGTTCTTAACAAATTCATCTGTCCTATCTACTCCGTTTTCTTCTAAAAATTTAATAAAAGCACTTCCAATAATACCCCCTTTAGCATATTGACATACCTGCGAAAAGCTTTGCTGGTCTTTAATACCAAAACCAACCATACATTTGTTTTTTAAATTCATGGATTGAATTCGTTTGAAATAATTGATTTGTTCACTTCCAAATCCATCTGTTTTACCTGTAGTTGATGCACTACTTACGGCATAAATAAATCCTGAACTTACGGAGTCAATTTTCTTAATTCTTTCTGTTGAAGTTTGTGGAGTTATCAAACAGATAAAGTTCAATTGATATTTTTCAAAAATAGTTTTATATTCATTTTCATAGGTCTCAATAGGTAAATCGGGCATGATGATGCCATCAATACCGATTGAATTACATTTTTGACAGAATTCTTCAATCCCGTACTGAAGCATTGCATTAAAATAGCCCATTATAATAAAAGGAACATCCACTTCATCTCTAACTCCTTCTAATTGTTGAAACAATAATGAAGTATTCATTCCATTTCTCAAGGCTTGTGTAGAGCTTTTTTGAATCACTTCTCCATCTGCTATTGGATCACTATATGGCAAGCCTATTTCAATCATGTCTACTCCTGAATTTACTAAATTAGTAATGACTTTTCTGGTATCTTCAATTCCTGGGAAACCAGCTGTGAAGTAAATATTTAGTAAATTATCTTTTGAAGCAATTTTTTCTTCAATACGATTTTTAATTTTCTGATCAATCATTATTCTTCAAGTTTAAAGTAGTCTATATAAGTAGCTAGGTCTTTATCGCCTCGGCCTGATAAATTAAAAACAAGCACGTCTTCTGGCTGAAAATCTTTATGCTTAAAAATGGCAAAAGCATGCGATGTTTCAATAGCTGGAATAATGCCTTCGGTTTTGCTTAATGCTAATCCAGCTTGCATAGCTTCGTGATCATCAATACTGATAAATTCAGCGCGTTGACTGGTAAATAAATGGGCATGCATGGGGCCTATTCCTGGATAATCTAAACCTGCAGAAATGGAATAAGGTTCGGTGATTTGTCCGTCTTTATTTTGCATTAACAAGGTTTTGCTTCCATGAATAATACCCACGTTTCCTAATTGAGTAGTTGCCGCTGATTCACTAGTTAAAATTCCTTTACCTGCAGCTTCAACAGCAATAATTTTTGTTCTTTCATCTTCTAAATAGTCGTAATACAAACCAGCCGCATTACTCCCTCCACCAACACAAGCCACAAGATAATCCGGATAATCTCTTCCTTCTAATTCTTTCAATTGCTTTTTTACTTCCTTAGAAATTACTGACTGCAATTGCGCAACTAAATCGGGATAGGGGTGAGGGCCCACCACCGAGCCAATAATGTAGTGGGTGCTTTCAGGATTATTGATCCAATCTCTAATCGCTTCGTTAGTAGCATCTTTTAGCGTTTTACTTCCAGAAGTTGCAGGAACAACTTTTGCGCCTAGCATTTTCATTCGTGATACATTAGGGGCTTGTCTTTTGATGTCTTTTTCGCCCATGTACACCAAACACTCCATACCCATCAAAGCGCAAGCCGTAGCCGTAGCAACACCATGTTGTCCAGCACCAGTTTCGGCAATAATTCTATTTTTACCCAAGTGCTTAGCAATTAAAATTTGCCCTACGGTATTATTTATTTTATGCGCTCCAGTATGGCATAAATCTTCCCTTTTTAAATAGATTTTACAGCCTATTTTTTTGCTTAAGTTCTTAGCAAAATATAAAGGAGTTGGTCTACCCACATAACTTTTTAAAAGCTCTTGAAATTCATTTTGGAAGCTTTTTGAAGCTAAAATTTTTTCATAGTTCAAACGTAATTCCTCTACTGGAGGATAAAGCATCTCCGGAATGTATGCACCTCCAAATTCTCCGTAATACCCGTCTTTTATCATGTCCTTTTAGTTTAATCGATTAATAAAATGTTGAATTCTACTGGCATTTTTTAGACCAGGATTAATTTCAAACCCACTATTAATGTCAACTCCCCAGATCATGTTTTTTGTTTTGATTTTAGTTAATGCTTCTATATCATCAATTTTAATTCCACCACTAAGCATGATAGGTATATTAGAATCAATATGGGCTAAATAGTCCCAGTTGAATTTAATTCCATTTCCACCAGGATTTTTCCCTTTGGCATCTAGCAGAATGACATTTACATCATTTTCATAATAGTTGATTTTTTCCAAATCTGAAACTTCCTTTACAGGAATGGCTTTCCAAATTTCTATATCATTCAATTTAAGATGAGTTATTTTTGCTTTAAGTTGAACAATATAATCTACATTTTCACTACCATGTAGCTGAATAACATTTAAATTGAATTGTTTAATTTTTTTAGTTATAACAGTAATGTCTTCATCAACAAAAACCCCAACTTTTTGAATATGATCCGGAAGTTTTTCGCTAACACTTATAGTGTTTCTTTTGGAGTTTTTATAGAAAATAAAACCTGCGTAATCAATTGGGAGTTGACTAATCAACTCTTGATTTTTAGGATACTTTAATCCACAAACTTTTAATTTGATAGGTTTCATTATAAGCTAAATTTTTGTCCAATCAATTCACTCATTTTTTCAGCAATATTTTCTGATTTCATCAGTTCCTCTCCAATTAAGAAGCCTTCATAACCAGCTTGATATAATTCGGTAACATCTTGTCTGTGCTTAATACCACTTTCACTAACTTTCACAAATTCTAGGGGTATTTGTCCAGCTAATTGTATGCTATTTTCAATAGAGGTTTCAAAATTTTCTAAATTTCTATTATTTACTCCAATTAGATTTATGCTAGTAAAATTGGTTTTTACAAGTTCATCAGCTGAGTGTACTTCAACTAAAACTTCCATCCCTAAATCTTGAGCTAATGTTGATAATTGTTGCACTTCTGCAATGGTTAAAACTTTAGCAATCAATAAAATAAAGTCAGCTCCATGAGCTTTTGCTTCATGTACTTGATACTCATCTATAATAAAATCTTTTTGTAAAATAGGAATTGATAGTTCTTTTTTGGCTAGCAATAAATCATTTAAACTACCACCAAAAAAATGTTTGTCTGTTAATATTGAAACAGCTGAAGCTCCAGCTTCTTGATAACTTAGTAGTTGATTTTTAAGGTCAGCATTAAGATTGATATCAGGTTTGCTTGGCGACTTTCTTTTAAACTCTGCTATGATATTTTTATTTCGAGTTTCAAAATGGTCTACTACAGATCTACAGGGTAAAGAATAAAATTCCATTAGTTTCAATTCAGCTAAGGATTTTTCTTTTTTTCGTTGATCAATTTCTTTTCTTTTGTGTGTTACAATTTTCTCTAAAATATACATTAGTTCATTGATTTTAATTCGTTAAAAGCTTTCAAGGCATTTTTGCCGAGAAGTGATTCTTCAGCCTGAATAAGAGCCTCTTTATAAGTTATGTCTTTGGCTAAAGAAATGGCTAAAGAGGCATTGGCAATAACCACTTTATTTTGTGCATCAGTTCCTTCTGTTGAAAGTATTTTCCAAAAAATTTGAGCGGCTTCATCAACTGTTTTTCCTCCAAAAAGTTGATTTGGTTGTAGCCATTGACTTCCAAAATTCGCAGGTTCTAAAATTTCTTCTTTATTTGAATTGAAAATTTTTATTTTTCCAGTTAGTGAAATTTCATCATAACCGTTTAAGTCATGTAAAATACTAAATTTTTTATCCTCCTGTTGAAATATATAGGCATACATGCGTAATAGTTCCAAACTAAAAACCCCTACCACTTGTTTTTTTGGAAAGGAGGGGTTAACCATTGGTCCTAACATATTGAAAAAAGTTTTAAGTTGTAATTTTTTTCGAACTGGACCAACGTACTTCATAGCGGGATGAAATAAAGGCGCATGTAAAATACAGATTCCTGTTTTATCTATACATTTTTTCTGAAAGTCTTCATCACTGCTGAATTTTATGCCTAAATGCTCAAGTACATTAGAACTTCCACTAACAGAAGAAACTCCATAATTACCGTGCTTAGCAACTTTTACACCGGCTCCAGCTGAAACAAAAGCGGCTAAGGTCGAAATATTGAAGGTGTTTTTTCCATCTCCTCCGGTTCCACATAAGTCTATTGGGTCAAATTCTGAAAGTTGAACTGGTTTGCATAATTCTAATAAAGCTTCTTTGAAACCTTTTAATTCCTTTAGACTTATTTTACGCATCATATAAACCGTTAAGAATGAAGCTAGCTCAGCTTCAGAATAATTAGATTTTGTTAAATTGATGAGTAATTCTTTAGCCTCTTGCTGACTTAATTCTTCAAATTGTATTAATCGTTTTAAAGTATCTTTCATAAGTTATGCTTTAGGAGCTTTGTGGAATTTTTATTTTCATTAATTTAGTTAAGTGTTCCACCCAATTATGAATCATTTTTTTACCCTCTGGAGTTAGTATGGATTCGGGGTGAAATTGAACAGCCCTTACTTCATATTCCTTGTGTCTAATTGACATTATATTTCCCTCTTCATCAACAGAAGTAGCAATTAAACAATCGGGTAATTGTTGGTGTACCACCCAAGAATGGTACCTTCCAATTTCCAATTCAGTAGGTAATCCTTGGTATAAAATTTCTGAAGAATCAATAACTTTTATTTTAGTGGCTACTCCATGATAAACTCTAGAGAGGTTTTCTAAACTTCCTCCAAATACTTCTGTAATAGCTTGTTGACCTAAACAAACTCCTAAAATGGGTTTTTGGGATGCATAGGTACGAATGATTTCTTTTAGTTTTCCAGCTTCTTCTGGAACACCTGGTCCAGGAGAGAGAAGTATGGCGTCATAATCATGAACTTGACTGATTTCTATTTCATCATTTCTAACTACTGTTACATTGTTAGAGAACTCCTCTAAGTAGTGAACAAGGTTAAAAACAAAGGAATCGTAATTATCAATGACTAATATTTTCATTGGTTTATTTTTTTTATTTGATTGTTTGTAATGAAAGAGAAACTTGCGTTAGGGATTGTAGTGGCATCCTTTTTTGGCTTGAATAAATGGCCAAAAAAGATATAGCGAAAAGCCCGACCCTTAAAAATCAATCGAATTTTTAAGGGGAACGCCCAAATTGTATGAAAATTAATTAAATTCATTTGCTGCATGGTTTAAAGCTTTGGTTAAGGCTCCTAATTTATGATTCACTTCTGCCCATTCATTTTCTTGATTTGAATCTACAACCACTCCTGCACCAGCCTGAAAGTGAAGGTGTTGAGATTTGCTTACAAAACTTCTTATGATGATGGCATGGTTGTAATTATGGCTAAAATCTATGGCTCCAATGGCTCCTCCATAGGCTTCTCTGGCATAAGGCTCATATTTGTTGATGAGCTCTAAGGCCTTGTATTTAGGAGCACCTGACAATGTTCCCGCAGGAAAAGTAGAAGCTGTAATAGGCAATTTTTGATCTTTATTTTTAATTTCTCCAATAACTTTACTAACCAAATGAATGACATGTGAAAAATACTGAATTTCTTTGTATTTAACCACATTAACATGGTTGGCGTGCTTACTTAAATCATTTCTAGCAAGGTCTACTAACATAACATGTTCAGCGTTTTCTTTTGGATCTTCTGCTAGCAATTTGGCTGTTTTGGCATCTTCTGCATCATTTCCAGTTCGTTTGAAGGTTCCAGCAATAGGGTGAATTTCAGCTTGATTATCTTGCACTATGAGTTGTGCTTCTGGAGAACTTCCAAAAATTTTATAATTTCCAAAATCAAAATAAAAAAGATAGGGACTAGGATTTACGCTTCTTAAAGCCCTGTAAACATTAAATTCATCTCCATTAAATTCTTGAGAAAAGCGCCTGGAAACTACCATCTGAAATACATCTCCGCGCTGACAATGCTCTTTGGCTTTGGCTACCATGTCCTTAAAATAATCATCTGATATGTTCGATTTAATTTCTCCTTTTAGCTGAAAAGGAAACTGATGAAAACTTTGCTGTTGAATTATCTGTTGGACTTTATTAAGTTTAGAATTTCCATCAGGACTGTGATCAAAAATATAGAGTTGATTATGAAAGTGATCTACAACTATTATGTTTTGGTATACTTTATAATGTATTTGTGGAAGTTCTAGTTCTTTTTTAGGATTGACTTTGAGCGTATCAAAGTACTGAATAGCATCAAAACCTGTAAACCCAAATAGTCCACTGGTTAAAAAAGGAAAATCTTGCTTTTCTACTTCAAAACTATTGATAAATTCTTTTAGGAGTTGAACCACTTTACCTTTATTTGGATTAATTTTTTGAGTTGTGGTTTTTCCTAATTTAGCTGTACTTAATTGATGATTATCAACTTTAAATTCGGCTATGGGGTGACAACATAAGTAAGAAAAACTTTTATCATTAGCGTGATAATCACTACTTTCTAGCAATATTGAATTGGGAAAAGCATCCCTTAATTTTAAATACATACTTACCGGCGTGTGCGTGTCGGCAAGCATTTTGGTGTATGTGGTCCTTAGTTTCATGTTTTTGTTATTCGTTTTTTTATCAACAAAAAAAGGCTTGTCGTGTTTGACAAGCCTTTTTTTGTTTTTTATAAACTCAATGAGGAATCATTTCACGACGTTTGACGTAAATATTTTCCACCACCAAGTATAATTTAAGTTTATTAGCATAAAGCAAATATAAATAATAGAATCATCTGACCTAGTAAACTTTCTAAAAATAAATGCTAATTTTTTAAGTCCGTATTTAATACTTTATTCAATTTGGGAAGAAACAGTAAGATATTATCAGCTTCACTAAATAAAAAGTCATCTACATGTCCCATCTCTGTTTTTTCTTGATTGATAAAGTGAATATGAATAAATTGATTATGGTGGGTAAAAACTTGTTGGTGTTGTGTAGAGAAAAAACCAATAAGGTCACCATTGATATTTTTCCGTACATATTTTTTTTGCCCTTGATGTGCGTCTTTGTGAGATTTAACTAGCGTTCCATTAGGTAGGTTTTGAATATGGAATTCAACTTTATTAAAAACTCCCTGAAGCTTAAAAGCAAAAGGTGTATTGTATTCTTTAGATTTTTGAAGTAAATATTTTTCAAGTTCCTGAAAGCTTGTAATGTCTTTAGGAAGTCGATAAGATTCCCATTCTTCAACATAGGTATAAACAAAAAAAGGTGCTTTAGCTTGAAAAGTTTTTTCCATTTTAATAGCTCCATTATCATCAATTGAAGTTACATAAGCCTCACCATCCATAATAAGCAATTCACCTGTTAGGTAATGTTTAGGACCTAATCCATATAAATTTTCCTTGGTTGAGATAGTGTCTAACAAAATAGTACTTTGGAGATCTCCATTTTTCATAACATTACTTAAAGCACCAGAGACAAATACTTGATTGGATTGATTTTGTCCTAAAGCATTAAAGCTTAATAAAAATAACAACAATAGTATACTGAATTTAATTCTCATATCTTACTTTTTCTTTTTATAATATTCTTTGATTACTGATTTTCGACCAATCGTTTTTGTGATGATGTCTTTTTCTAAGTCCCAGCCTCTAGCAGGTGAATATTCTCTCCCATACCAAATTATTTGTAAGTGTAAGTCGTTCCATAGTTGCTTAGGAAAAAGTCTTTTAGCATCTTTTTCAGTTTGCTTTACATTCTTACCTGTTGTTAAGTTCCACCTGTACATCAGTCTATGAATATGGGTGTCCACCGGAAATGCAGGAATTCCAAAAGCTTGTGCAACAACGACGCTTGCCGTTTTATGCCCTACGGCGGGAAGCTCTTCTAGGGCTTCAATGCTTTTAGGTACTTGGCCTTGGTATTTTCCGATTAAAATTTCAGATAATCCGTGAATTCCTTTAGATTTCATGGGAGAAAGTCCAACGGGTTTTATGATTTCTCTAATCTCATCTACACTCATTTTAATCATATCGTATGGATTATCTGCTCGCTGAAATAGGAGGGGAGTAATTTGGTTGACTTTAACATCTGTGCTTTGCGCAGAGAGTAAAACAGCAATTAAAAGTGTGTAAGGGTCTTTATGATCTAACGGGACAGGTATACTTGGATAGAGTTCATTTAACGTATTTATAACGAACTCCACGCGTTCTTCTTTATTCATTTTTTTTAATTTTAAACAAAAATACGAATTATGACAACATTAAAAGCAGGTGATCATGCACCAAATTTTAGCGCTGAAGATCAAGATGGAAACACCCACACTTTAGCTGATTATAAAGGTAAAAAGTTAGTAGTTTTTTTCTACCCTAAAGCAAGCACCCCAGGATGTACAGCTGAGGCTTGTAACTTAAGAGACCATTGGGAAACTTTTCAGAAAGAAGGCTATGAAATTTTAGGAGTGAGTGCTGATTCAAAAAGACGACAAACCAACTTTAAAAATAAGTACGAACTACCGTTTCCATTATTAGCAGATGAAGATAAAAGTGTTATTGAAGCCTTTGGCGTTTGGGGACCTAAGAAGTTTATGGGTAAGGAGTATGATGGTATTCACAGAACAACATTTATCATAGATGAAGAGGGTAAAATTCAAGAAGTTATTCAAAAAGTAAAAACTAAAGCTCATGCTGAGCAAATACTAAATTAATTTACCTGATATCCAAAAAACCTCAAGAAGTTAGATTTTTGAGGTTTTTTTGGTGGTTGTTGATTAACTCATCTAAGAATATTAAGAAACTATGTATTTGCTTAAGAGCATCTTTATTTTCAGCTTTTGTCTTTTGTTGTATTTCTTCTGCAGTTTGTGACATTTTATTAAGGTTTAGGTATAATAATGTTCCCTTTAACTTATGAAAGCTTTTTGCTAGTTTTTTGTAGTCCTCTAATTTCAATTCTCGGATTATATTTTGCTTAGATTCTTCTAAAGATTCTTTGCTCATTTTTAGAAATGAAACGATTTCATTTTTGTCATTCCCTAAAAGTTGTTCAATGTGAGGCAAATCAATTTTAGCTTGATCTTTGACGTTAAGAATAGATTCAATAAATGGTTGAATTTTTAATTTTAGTTCATTTTGTAATATAGGTTTTGATAAATTAATATTTATCCCTGCTTTTTTGCTTATTTCTAGATGATTACTGATCTGACCAGCAGTTATTGCAATAATAGGAACATGCCTTCCTTTTTTCAATTTTCTAATTCGTTTGGATAACACAAAACCATTCATTTCAGGCATCTGAATGTCAGTTATTAAAATATCAATTTTTTTAGTTTTAAAAATCTCTAATGCTTCAATACCATTTGTGGCACAATATATTTTAATTCCAGAATAAAGATTATTTAAATAGGTATGTAGCAATTGCATATTAACTTGATTATCCTCTACAATTAAAAAAGTTAATTCAACCAAATTTTTATTTTGAATTGAAGATTTGTATAAGTTGTTTTTTGGTTTTAGGTTTTGACTAAATTGATTTATTAAATTAATAAAATCGTTAGGTAAAAATGGCTGAAAAATAAATTGATTAATATTTTTAGCTTCATAATTAAAAATCAATTTCTCAGGTACATTTGAATCGATCAAAACAATGATTTTTTGAGTTTTAAATTCGTTTACTATTTGATTTAGCTGGTTTTCTAAATAACAATGTTTAAAATCAATTAAGACAAAGTCATAATCATCTTTGACTTCATTTTGAATTTTATAATTTTCAAATTCTATTTTGGGAAATAAAGAGATTAACGTATTACTTAAAACATCATCTACTTTATAAAGTATAATTTTTTTGTTCGAATTAAATTCTGGAGTTTCACTAAACTGATTAGTATGGTTGAATTGTATTGAGAAAGAAAATTTTGATCCTTCTCCAACTCTGCTTTCTATTTGTAAGCCAGAATCCATTAAATTTAATAGCCTATTTGAGATAGATAAGCCTAATCCAGTTCCTCCTTTTTCTCGATTAATAGAAGAATCTTCTTGAGTAAATGCTTCAAGTATTTTTTCTTTATTTTCTGGTTGAATTCCTCTTCCAGTATCTTCTACACAAAATTTAATTACTACTTTTTCTGAAGAAATAGAGGTAAGGAAACAGCTTAATTTTACATATCCTTCGTCTGTAAATTTTAGTGCATTATTAATTAAATTGATTAATACTTGCTTGATTTTAAATTGATCACCTATTACTATTTTTGGCAAATCAACAGGAATATTGAGAACGAGTTGTATATCTTTTTCAAATGCTAAATGTTGTACAACATGAGTGATTTCTCTTACAAGTTGTCCTACATTAAATTGCTGTTTTTTTAAAGTTAATTTCCCAGCTTCAATTTTAGAAAAATCTAATACATCAGAAATTAATCCTTTAAGCGTCTGAGCTGAAGAACTAATTGTACGCATGTACATTTCTTGTGTTTTGCTTAGGTTAGAATTTGCAATTAAATCTGAAAATCCAATTATACCGTTAAGAGGAGTTTTCATTTCATGACTCATGTTGGCTAAGAATTCAGATTTTGCTTTGTTAGCTATTTTGGCTTGTCTAGTTCTTTCTTTCAATTCTCTAGCCACCTTTTTTTCTTTTGTAACATCTGAAATGATCGTTAAAACACGTAACTCTCCATTTGAAGTTCTAAATGATTTTCCCTGCATTAAAGCGATAAATGATTCTCCATTTTTTTTCACTAATTCTTTTTCACATGGACCAAAAACTCCTGTTTCAGTAAGTAATTTTAGTTGTTTTTTATCAGCATCTGTTTTAGGGTATTTAGAGAGTTGCCATATACTTAGGCTGGAAAATTCTTTTTTATTGTAGCCTGTTAAATTAAGTATTGCTTGATTAACTTCAATATATTTTGCGCTTCCATAGTCTGAAAGTAAAATTCCAACAGGAGAGAAATTAAAAATAGTTTTAAATCTATTTAAATTATCTTTTAAGCTATTTTCAATTAGCTTTTCTTTTGTAATATCTCTATGTGTACCATAAACTTTTTCTGCCTGTCCTTTTTCATTATAGCTAATAACTTTACCTCGGTCTAATATCCATCGGTATTTCCCATCTTTAGCTTTTAATCTGATTTCAGATTCATAATAAGGTTTCTCTCCTTTTAGATGCAGTGCCATTGCATCATTGTATTTTTTAATGTCATCTGGATGAATAAGTTTTTCCCATTTTTTAGCGTCAATAGGTAAAATTTCTTCAGGTTCATAGCCTAAAATTCTAGCCCATTTATCGTTATGAATTGAATAATCTGTAATAGCATTCCACTCCCAAGCACCTAAATCACTACCTTCAATGATATGAGAAAGTCTATTTTGTTCTTGTATTAATTGATTTTCAACCTTTTTAAAACTTGAAATATCCTGTATAGATCCGTATAGCTTTACTAGATTATTGTCTTCAAAGTCAACGTTTACTTTAATATTTACCCAAATTTGTTTTTTGTTAAAGTTGTTAATTAAAAATTCAGAAGTATTGCTTTGCCTTTTGAGCATTGAATCTCGAATTAGTTGATAGATTTTTTGTTTAGCACTAGAATCTTTTAGTAAATCTAAAAAGTTCTTGAATGATATTTCACTTTTTTGAATATCAATAATATCTCGAGTTACTTTTGAGCAAAAGATAGTTTTAGTTTTTAAATCTATTTTCCATGCTCCAACACTTGCTAATTTTCCTGTTTCAGTTAGAAGTTCGTTAGTCTCTTCAATTTCTTTTTTGGCTATTACTTGTTCTGTAATATCTAAAATAAAAGTAATAAAATATCTTGAATTAGTGGTTTCATTAGAGAAAGACTTGGTATTGGCTTTAAAATAGTGTTTTTGGTTCTCTTTGGTTAATGAATAAAAAATTGTGAAAGCTTCATCTTTATTCTTATACTTCCTTATTTTTTGCTTTAATTCTTCTTTTATGTTTTTTAATTCAGGTATGTTGTAGATGGACTTCCCTGTTAAAAGTTCAGGGGGGTATAATATTAATTTTCGATTACCAAACACTTTTTCAATAATTGCTTTTTCATTAAAAATGAGTGTGAGGTGTCCAAATGTTGAAAGTAAATTTTCAATTACTTCATGAGATTTTGAAAGTTTAAAAATTTTTTGGTTAAGTTTTGCATTTTTTAATAAACCTAGCAAAGTATCTTCAATCTGTGAAATACCAATTTTAATGACTTCCTTTTTGTTAGGAGAAAGCATTTCTTCGACTTTTAATTGAACAAAAAAAGTCAAATTTTTAATACTGGTTGAAATCTTAAAACTAACAAATGAATTAGGATGTTCGATTACATCTGTTTCTGAAAACTTATAATATTCTTGAATTAAATTTGGAAAAAATATATCATGATCAGATTTTTTTGATAAAATTTTACATTGGTCATTGAATAGATAAATTATTTGCCCGTTATCGCAGTTTGCAATGTGCATTGCGATTTTCAGATATTTATTCCAATCTTGGCTTTCTATAAGACTAAAATAGTTATCAAGATTTGTATTCAATTTTTTATTCATTCCAAATGTTCCATGCTTGTTCAGCTTGAAAGGCTAACATTTTACTTCCATTAGTTATTTTTGCTCCTTTCTGGTTGCCTAAGGCTAAGAATTTTGTCATAGGAGGGTTATATACCAAATCGTATAAAAAGTGCTTGTTAGTTAGATATTTATAAGGAATATCTGGGCATTCATTTTCATTGGGGTGTGTACCCACTGGAGTACAATTTACAATCAATAAATGATCTTCAATTATCTCTTTAGTTATATCGCTGTAAGCTAATTGATCTTGATTTGGGTTTCTAGAAACAGAAGTTATTTCAATAGACATGGACTTTAATCCATTAGTGATAGCTTTTGAAGCTCCACCAGTTCCAAGGATAAGAGCTTTTTCATGATGATTTTCAATGAGCGTAAAAATTGATTTAACAAAGCCAAATCCATCGGTATTATGACCAATGAGTTTTCCGTTTCTAAATTGAATGGTGTTCACGGCACCTATTTTTTCTGCTTGTGGGTCAAGTTGATCCAAAAATGGAATAATCTCTACCTTATATGGTGTGGTTACATTTAAACCGGATAGTCCTTTCTCTTGCTTTAAAAGCTTTTTGAAATCTTGAATATTGCTAAGGTCAAAATTTTTATAGGTAGCTTTAATGGATTCATTCTTAAATTTGTTTTCAAAATATTTTCTTGAAAACGAATAATTTATATCCTTGCCAATTAAGCCATATTTCATCATAACTTTGTTTTTTGTTGCTTACCGTACCAACCTAAAATCAATACAATTACAACACCCAATATTATACAAAAAAAAGCAAACAATGTTTGTACATTCCATAAATTTGGTAAAAATCTTTCATAATTTTCTAAAATTGGTTGATTATTTTCAGTTAATAACGGACTGCCGTTTGGGTCTGTTTGATATACTGGTGCCTTCCAAGGCCATACCATCCCTAGACTACCAGCAATAAAGCCTGTTATTAATGCAAATATTTTTTCTTTAAACCGTTTCAATAAATATCCTAAAAGATGAGATAGACTGACTAACCCAAACACCGATCCTGCAGTAAAACTCGCTAATACTTGAAGTAAACGCACTCTTTCAGTGTTGTTTATGAATTCATAATTTCCTGTTAGAATTTCTTTTCCAGTATCATACAAGGCATTGACAGCATCTACTAAAAGAAGTACATAGTTGCCCATTAAGATAAGTAAAAATGAACCTGAAAGGCCTGGTAGTGTCATACCTGATACAGATATTATTCCGCAGAAAAAGACAAATAATAAATGGTCATTTTCTTGAGCTGGAGTAAGAAAACTAATACTTAATCCAATCACAAAACCAATAGCGATAAGTAATAGATTATTCTTTTTTTTAACTTCAAAATCCTTTGCTACATAGAAAACAGAGCCAATAATCATCCCAAAAAAACACGACCAAACAAAAATTTCATAATGTTTAATGAGGTAATCAAGTAATTTTGATACACTAAAATAGCTGAATGTAGTGCCAAGTAATAATACACCTAAAAAGGAAAAATTAATATATTTAAAGAACAATTTAATGCGTTTTCCTTTTAACAAAAAAAAGGCTCTTCTGTTAAACCTTTGTAAGGTAAAAATAAACTCTTCGTAAAAGCCTGTAACAAAAGCAACTACTCCTCCTGAAACTCCGGGAACTTTATTGGCAGCACCCATTGCTGTTCCTTTGATAAAAAGCATGATATAGTCACTTAATTGCCTTTCAGGTTTCATTTGTTCATGTTTTTACAGGTTTTTTACCAAAATATTCTAGCATAAGTATAACCAAAACACCAACTACCATCAAAGCAACACTAGGGATTAAAAAAGCTTCACCTTCAAAATTTTGAGGCCAAACCAATTGCTGTGATATTTCAATTTCTTTATCTTTTACAAGCATTTTTTCCGTAGTTATTTTCCAAGGCCATATTTTGATGAGTGACCCAGCTATAAAACCAGTAAGTCCAGCTAAAGTTAGTATTCTATAATTCTCAAATAACCATTTAAGTATTCGAGAAAAAGTCAACAAACCAAAAACGGCTCCTAAGCCTACACTTAAAATTACTTTAATGTCTAAGTTACTAACTGCTTCACTTATGTTTTTATAAACTCCTAATAATACCAAAATAAAAGCTCCTGAGATTCCTGGCAAAATCATTGCACATATTGCAATTGAACCTGCTAAAAATAAATACAACAAATTATTTGATTCATTACTTGGGGTTAAAAGGCTTATTCCAGCTGCAATTATAAACCCAATTAATGCTGCAATAATATATTGCCATTTCCAATTTTTAATTTCTTTTCCTACGTAGAATACGCTAGCTAAAACCAAACCAAAAAAAAATGACCATACCAAAATAGGGTAGGTCTCAAGTAATTTGTTGGTTACTCGCATTAATGAAAAAACACTTAAAGCAATACCAATAAAAAGACTAAGCAAAAAACTACCATTAGCTTTTTTCCAAGTATTTTTAAAGCCTTGATTTTTTAAATTAATCAATAATGAGGGACTTATGTTGCTTATGCTTGTAATTAGTTCTTCATAGATTCCAGTAATGAAAGCAATTGTACCGCCTGAAACCCCAGGGACAACATCTGCAGCTCCCATGGCCATCCCTTTCAAAGTAATTTTAATGTGTTTTTTCAATTTAATAATTTGATATCAAAAATAAAAAATGATTTGGATTTTGAAGACAATAAGTAACCTAATATATGACCTTCTCAATAGAAGCATTTAAAATTATTCATTAAAACAATGCTGCCATTATTCAACTATTAGTAGCAATTTATAACAAAAAATTTTTATACTTTAGATTTAGTATACGCGCCTAAATTTTAGGAATATTCATTAAACGCTCCTATTTTAGCTTTTCTCTTCCTTATTAAAATATACCAAATAATAATACATTTGGCGCTCTTCGTCCCAGCCTTTTTCAATGAATTTGTCAGCGCTATCGCCACTTACAAAGTCCATTTTAATTTGCACGTTCGTGTCTAAATTAATTACGCTTTTCACCTTTTTCCGAACATCTGAAACTGCGGTATTGGAAATAGGAAAATTGGCCAATTCGTTAACTCTGTACTTGTCGCCTTGCTGTTCTTTATAATTTCGAAACTCCGGTTCTAAATCTGGATTTTCAATCACTTCACCAATAAATTTTTGCTCGTCAAATTCATTATTCGATGCAAAATGATTCATGGCACGATTCATAAATAAAACTTCTTGTTGCTTATCTTCAGCAGGAAGAACTACATCCTTAGCAAAGTTTTCGCAAAATTTCAAATACTTCTTTGTATAAAAATTTTCGTCTTCAAAAAAGTCGACACCCAAAAAGCTTTCCAGCCAGTATTTTGTATCGTATTTATTTGAGTCAATAGACAGAATTTTATAGCCTTGTTCTTTTTCTTTATTGAAAATTAAAGCTCCTTTATCCAATTTATTCAAGTAAACCCCTTGTTGTAGAATTACATCCAAGTTATTTTCTTTTTCTTGAAATTGCAGGAAATCATGTTTTAATTCCGATTTAAAAATACCTACAGCATCTACTTTTTCGTTATCCAAAAGCATATTTTCAAAGTACACTACATAAACTTCCCCACCTTTTATGTGCTGGTGTAAGGACTGGTCAAATAAATAACGCGTAATCTTTTTAGACTGCTCATGTGCCTGTGAAGGATTGTTGAAAATATCGCTCACCATGGTATGAAGCTGATGAAACTCTAAATCGGTTTCATGAACAAATTGGTAGTAATTTTCTTCCTTATCTCTAAATGATTTTAGAAAATATTCTTTGATTAAAGGAGTTAACTCATCGGTAAGTTGATAAGCATCTTCAGAAATAAAAATGCCTTCGTTTCTGCTTTTGTTTCCTACTCGATGTACCGAAAGACTTTCAATTTGAGCACTAAAAAGATTAATCATAGCTTCTTTATATTTAGCGCAAATATGCGAAATATTGTGCACCAAAGAATGCAAATTATTTATTTTTTGATAAGTGCTTCATCCTTAAATTCTTTCCTTGCTTTCTGCTTTTAATTTGATAAATTTTCAATCATTTCATTTAACTTTGTCCGATTAATTATTTTTTGAACCTAATCTTGAATGCTGATAAAATTAATTTTAAAGATTTTTCCACGACCGTTTTTAATTCGCCTTAGCTATTGGGTGAGGCCTTTTTTAGCTTTATGGTATAGCGGCCATACTTATACCGACCCCATTGATGGAAAAAGCTTTAGGAAATTTTTACCCTACGGCTATGAAAACCAACGGGAGAATGTACTTTCGCCTTCAACGCTATCTTTAGAGCGCCATCGTTTGCTCTGGTTGTGGTTAAAAAATGAGACAAGGTTTTTTTCGGAACCCTTAAAGATGCTTCATTTTGCTCCAGAACAAGCTTTTTACAAGCGTTTTAGAAAAATGGAAAACCTGACCTATACGACCACTGATTTAAATTCGCCTTTAGCTGATGTTCATGCCGATATCTGCAACTTACCTTTTGACAATGAAAGTTTTGATTTGATTTTTTGTAATCATGTTTTAGAACATATTCCTAATCATCATAAGGCGATTAAAGAACTTTTCCGAATACTCAAAAAAGGTGGTTTTGCAGTGCTTCAAGTACCCCAAGATTTATCTCTGGAAAAAACTTTTGAAGACAACAGCATTACAGACCCTAAAGAACGGGCAAAAATTTTTGGACAATATGACCACGTACGTGTATATGGAAAGGATTATTTCGATTTTTTAAGCAGCTTTGGATTTCGAGTAGAAGCTATTGATTATACACAGCAACTTACTGATGCTGAAATTAAAAAGTATGCTTTAGCCAAAGGCGAAATTCTACCTGTAGTATACAAAGATTAGTTATTTTTTTACAATCTGAATATAAACCTTAATTTTGGTAATTAATAACCTTAATCATGAATACAAGTTTAATCATTATTTTAGCAGCGTTAGGAATACTCCTAATTTGGACGTTATCGGTTTACAATTCGTTGGTCAATTTACGGAATATGGCAAAAAATGCTTTTGCTAATATTGATGTGATGCTGAAAAAGCGTTACGACTTGATTCCGAATTTAGTGAATACGGTGAAAGGCTACATGAAACATGAAAAAGAAACTTTTGAACAACTCACAAAACTTCGCCAGCAGGCTATTCAATTAGAAACATCTGATGATGCTAAAGTTGATTTGAATAATCAAATTTCTGAACTTATGGGAAATATAATGGTTTCAGTTGAAGCCTATCCCGATTTAAAAGCCAGCGATAATTTCCTTCATTTGCAACGCACAATAGCTGAAATTGAAGAGCAGCTATCGGCTTCGCGTCGTTCCTACAACATGGCAGTAACTGAGTTAAATACAAAAACGGAAACCATTCCTTCAAATTTGATAGCTAACTTATTTAAGTTTAAGCGGAAACCTTTATTCCAAGCAACTGCCACAGAACGTAAAAGGGTAGAAGTAGAAATATAATTTTAATTGAAGCTATAAAAAATGCGATCAACCGAAGCCTTTAAAGCCTTTTATGAAAGTGAATTAAAAAAAGAATTAATCGCTTTAGATGAAGTGCGTAAGAGATACATGAAATTCAATTCATTATTTCTGCTTGGATTCTTTCTGGCTGTAGCCATTGTAGTATGGGTTAAATATCAATTTCAGCCAAGGGCAGAAATAATTATTGGTTTAGTACTTGCATTTGCAGTGGCATTGATTATTGTTGGAGTTTATGTGTATAAAGAAACCAAAGACTTAAACTATAAACAAGATTTCAAAAATCGAATTATCAAGTCGATTGTCCATTTTATCTCTGAGGATTTGATGTACAAGGCAAATCAAAAAATCAGCCCTTCCAATTTTAAAAAGAGTAGATTGTTTTTGAGCTCTATAGATCGGTATAGGGGAGATGATTACGTAGCGGGAAAAATAGACCAAACCGCCATCCAATTTTCTGAGTTACACGTGCAGTATAAAACCACTTCAAACAATTCTAAAGGACAAAGGCAAACAAGGTGGCACACGGTTTTTAAAGGCTTATTTTTTCAAGCTGATTTCAATAAGGACTTTGAAGGTTCTACAGTTTTGCTGCCCAATTATTTAGGCAAGAAATTTACTTTTTTTAAAAAAATTGCTGGTGCAACTCGAAAAGAAAAATACGTCAAATTAGAAGATACTACTTTTAATGAAAATTTTAATTGCTACTCTACAGATGATATTAAAGCCAGGTATATTTTATCGCCAGCGCTCATGCAGCGCATCAATTCTTTTAAAGACAATTACCCCAAAAACCCAGTTTCTATTTCTTTTGTAGATGGAGCAATATACGTGGCTATAAGTTATTCTAAAGACCTTTTTGAACCGACTTATTTTAGTAGCTTAGTAAAAAGGAATATGATGTTAAGTTATTTTGAAGACATTAAGTTAGTGGTTGATATTGTTGAGGAACTTAATTTAAATACACGTATTTGGAGCAAGGAGTAAAACAGTAGTTTCATAAATTTTGATTTTTTATTTACTTTTCTTTCTTTATTCTAAATAACAAGATGAATTGAATTTGGTCTATTTTAATCATAATTTTACAGCTTTGTAAAAGCTTTTTGGATTTAAACTTTAAGGTAATATCAAAAACAAATAATTTAAAAGAAATATTTTTTAGTCGATTAATTATTATGAAGAATAAGGTTTCATGGATATTATTTACAATTCTTTTAAATATAATTTTAACATCAAAGCTCAAAGCGCAAAGTGATGTAATCAACAACGAACAAGTTTGGTTGGGGTATATGACCTCAGCTCAAATTTCAGAAAAATATTTTTTATGGAATGATTATCATTATGTACCCGATGGTTTCTTTGTGGCTAGAACAGGCTTAACTAGAAGGTTTTTTAGTAACCTTGATGTTACAGCAGGTTATGCTTATTTAAATTTGCCTGTGGTTTCTGATGGAATTGACCTTAACAGAAACGAACATCGGCCCTGGGCACAAATGGTGGTTAATCATAAAGTGAGTAGTAAACTTTATATGACCAATCGACTTCGCTACGATATGCGATACCGTCAAGACTTTGGTAGAGGAGAACTATTTGATTCTTTTTCCTTCAATCATAGGGTACGATTACTAATTGGCTTGCGCATCCCGCTATATGGTGAAAAAATCATGAATGGAACTCCTTTTTTAAATATCAGTAATGAAATTCTAATGAATTATGGTAACAATGTTACCTCACCTAATTACTTAGATCAAAACCGATTTTGGGTGAATTTAGGATGGCAATTTAGCGATTTAAGTATACAAATGGGCTATATGAATCGGTTTGTACAACCACCAACAGGAGACAACATGATTAGAAATCATACACTTGTTATTTGGGTTACACAATCCTTTGATCTTAGAAAGAAAAAAGAAGTTAAGAAAGAAGAAAGTATTTACCGCGCACCTTAAATTAATAATTGATATACTCTGTAATTTCAAGCCCGTAACCAATCATTCCAACCCTTTTCTTCATTTTACTATTGGAAAGTAATTTAATTTTATGAATACCTACATCATGAAGTATTTGCGCACCAATTCCAAAATCTTTTGAATCCATTTTGACACCTGGAGCTTTCATATTTCCATTGGCTTGGTTTTCTTTTAGCTGCTCTAATCTATTCAATAAATTAAGCCCTTGTACATCTTGATTTATAAAAACGATAGCCCCCTTACCTTCATTATTTACAGCTTGAAACATGTCATCAAGTTTTTTATCTGCATTATTGGTAAGAGTTCCCAAAATATCATTATTTACTAAAGTAGAATTAACCCTTACTAAAACAGGTTCATCAGGTTTCCAAGTACCCTTGGTCAAGGCTAAATGAACATGATTGTTGGTAGTTTGTTGGTAGGCACGTAACCTAAAATCTCCAAACCTGGTTTGAATATTAAAATCTTGTTTTTTCTGTATGAGCGAATCGTGCTGCATTCGGTAAGCTACTAAATCTTCAATAGAAACTAGTTTTAAATCAAATTTCTTAGCCACTTTAGCTAATTGAGGTAATCTAGCCATAGTACCATCTTCATTCATGATTTCAACAATTACACCAGCTGGTTTTAAACCTGCTAGTCGTGCAAAATCAATAGCTGCTTCAGTATGTCCAGTTCTTCTTAAAACTCCACCCTCCTTTGCTTTTAGTGGAAATATATGTCCGGGTCTATTTAAGTCATACGGGGTAGTTGAGTCTTTAGCTAAAGCTTCTATGGTTTTTGCCCTGTCTGAAGCAGAAATCCCTGTAGTTACACCATTTCCTCTTAGGTCAACCGAAATGGTAAAAGCTGTTTCCATAGGATCTGTGTTGTTCCCCACCATCATATTTAATTTAAGGTCTTCACAACGTTTTTCTGTGAGGGGTGTACATATTAATCCACGGCCGTGAGTTGCCATAAAATTAATCATCTCTGGCGAAACTTTTTCTGCAGCTGCTAAAAAATCACCCTCATTTTCTCTATCTTCATCATCAACAACTATAATAACTTTACCAGCTCTAATGTCAGCTATAGCTTCTTCAATGCTTGAAAGTTGAATTTTATTTTCTTCTTGGGTTTTTACAGACATACCAGTTTATACTTTTTTGCAAAATTACTTATTCGCGTGTTTTATATTTATCCAGTTTCAGTTTAATTAACAGTTTTCTTATAGGTACTGAAATGAAATCGAAACTACCAAAACCTTGGTCAGTAGTAGCCCGATAAGTGAGAAAGATGCCTAATGGAAACATAACAAATGTAGATATCCAAGCACTTAAAAAAGGACTTATTTTTCCTGTTTCAGCCGAATTTTGAGCTAATATTCCAATAAAGTGATAAATTAAGAATAAAATAATGGCAAATACTAATGGTAAACCAATACCTCCTTTTCTTATAATTGCACCTAGTGGAGCACCAACAAAAAAAAGTACAATACAGGCAACACCAATAGCGTATTTTTTATGCAGTTGTATTTCTGTTTTATTGATGATGATGTATTTATTTTTAAATCTATTTTTTTGGCTTTCAACTTGTGGAGAAATACTATTAACAGTACTTCTAGCGCGACTAAAAATCTGAGCCCACATCCTATCCTCATAAGCAAGTATAACAGAATCTATTTCCGTAATGGGCATAAGCTGATCATATTCAACAGGTTCTTCAAACTTCTTCATTATTTTTTTTGAATTATCCGTTTGATCGCTTTTGTTTTCACTTTTTACACTTGCCTCTTTCTTTTGTTTTACCTTTTTACTTTCAGCTTTTTCTGTTATATTTTGTTTAGAACTATCTGGACCAAAATCTAGCTGACTGTTTCTTTCGTTAATTATAGAGTCTGTCTTATCCAAATCTAATTCTTTTGAAAGTGGAGTTTTTTGAAGATTTTTTGGAATGCTTCTTAAAGAGTCAACAGATTCATTATCAATACTACTGGTTAATCTAAAAAAACCATTACGCTGATTAATCAAACGATTATATCTTCTCCTTGAATTATTCATTGAGGTAGAAAATGAATCAATTTGAACACGTAATTCATCTGTGTTTAGCATTTTATAAGGATGTTTAACACTCTCATCCTCGTAATCAACATTATTAAAATCAGATAAATCAATATTAATTGTATATTCATCAAAAGATGACTTTACATGAGGCAAACGCTGACGTTCCTCATAATTTTTTGGAACAATCTCATCATAGTAATTTCCATTGAACAAAATTAGTTGCAAGATGTTTGAATTATCTTCGGAATACAACTCGCCGCTTTCTGATTTAATTACAGTGAAATTCCCTCTATTTTTTTTAGAACTTTTGTGTATGATGACATTATGTAGAAATTGATCATTATCACCTGATTTTTTTTCTACTTTTATATTGTATTCTCCTAAATCTGTAAAGACACCTTCAACTATTGCCATGGCCGGCTTGGCTTTAGCAATGTTGTTCTTCAAGTTAATGGCTTTAAACTCTGACCAAGGAATTATGGTGTCTGCAAACACAAAGGTAGCATAGCCTAAAATAAAAATAAATACAATTAAACTCCCCATTGCTCTTTGTAGAGAAATTCCAGCTGATTTCATTGCAGCAAATTCATAATTTTCAGAAAACTGACCAAAGGTCATAATAGATGATACCAGTATGGTCAAGGGAAGAAGTAAAGGTACTTGATGAGGAATATAATAAAATAAAAATCGGGCTATAACTGTGATTTCAATATCTTTCCCAGCAAAATCTGAAATAAACATCCAGATAGCCTGAAGGATAAAAATCATCATCAAGATAAAAAAAACCGTAAAAAAGGTTTTTAAGAAGTTAAATAATATATACCTGTCAAGTATTTTCAAGACTTAATCTATACGGTTGATGTAGTAATTGCTATACTTATCTTCATTGAACTCAAAGTGCTGATTAGATAGAGGTTGATTTTTCTTGAAACTTTTAACTCTTATAAGAGTTTTTGTTCCATTGTCTTGCATTTGAATTAATGTATGAAGGTGAAGTGTTTGCTGGTCAACACCCAACAAAACTTCCTTTATATCTTCATTAGTTCCTTTGTTGGGAGTTAATTTTATAAATTGAATTTTTCTTCCTTTAAAGTTCTGGACAATGTCCATTTCATAAGTATATCCTTCTTCAAAAAAAGTGAGCATTTTTGAAGGAGTAATTTCATTCTTATCTTGATCATCATAATTTGAAATGATAACTTCTTCATCTTCAGGGATAATGGTGTAAATCTTTTTTCCATCAAAAATTCGAGTGGTTCCCATTAAGTTAAGCACATACAAATCATCGCTAATTACAACATCTCCTCTGGTTTCTTGTTTGATGTTTTCAGCTAAATTTTCTAGCGTATAAGAAAATTCAATAGAAATATTATTGTAGGATTTTACCTTGGATAAGATTTCTTCAACAAGCTGTTCTGCATCTTGATCACTCTGAGCTTGTGTTGTAAAACTTATACTAATCGCCAGTAAAGCATAAATTATATAATTCATCTTTTTATTCATTATTTAAGTGTTCTTCTAAACTATTTAAGTCATTAATTAATACTTGCCTTGCTTTGCTCCCTTCAAAAGAGCCAACAATTCCAGCTGCTTCAAGCTGGTCAATAATTCTACCAGCACGATTGTAACCCAATTTCATTTTACGCTGCAATAAAGAAGTTGAACCTTGTTGGGCCGTAACAATTATTTCTGCTGCTTCTTTAAAACGCGAATCTCTTTCTTCTATATTATCATCAAGACTTGTGCCACTTTCTTCACCTTGGTATTCAGGTAAAATATGGGCATCAGGATAAGCTTTCTGACTTCCAATAAATTCAGTAATACGGTCAACTTCAGGGGTGTCAACTAATGCGCATTGTAGTCTTACTAAATCATTTCCTTGCGTAAACAACATGTCACCACGTCCAATTAACTGATCGGCTCCACCTGCATCTAAAATGGTTCTTGAATCAATTTTAGAAGTTACGCGAAAGGCAATCCTAGCTGGGAAATTGGCTTTTATCATTCCAGTAATAACATTAACAGATGGTCTTTGTGTTGCAATAATTAAATGGATACCTATGGCTCTTGCCAATTGAGCAAGACGAGCTATAGGTGTTTCAATTTCCTTACCAGCGGTCATTATTAAATCTGCAAATTCATCAATCACCAAAACGATATAAGGTAAAAATTTATGTCCATCTTCGGGATTAAGCTTTCTTGCTTTAAATTTTTGATTGTACTCCTTGATGTTTCTAACCATTGCATCTTTAAGCAAATCATAACGAGCATCCATCTCTACGCAAAGAGAATTCACCGTATTAACTACTTTTGTGTTATCTGTAATAATGGCTTCTTCAACATCTGGCATCTTAGCCAAGTAATGGCGTTCAATTTTATTGAAGAGTGTTAGTTCTACTTTTTTAGGATCAACAAGTACAAATTTAACTTCAGCTGGATGTTTTTGGTAGAGAAGCGATGTTAGAATCACATTTAATCCCACCGATTTTCCTTGTCCTGTTGCTCCAGCCATCAACAGGTGGGGCATTTTTGCTAAATCAACAACTAATGTTTCATTAGAAATGGTTTTTCCAAGAGCAATTGGTAGTTGCATTTCGGCTTGTTGAAATTTAGGTGAAGAAACTACACTTCGCATGGGTACAATTGAAGGGTTTTGGTTAGGAACTTCAATACCTATTGTCCCTTTACCTGGAATAGGTGCAATAATTCGAATACCTAAGGCAGAAAGTGAAAGTGCAATATCGTCTTCCAAGTTTTTGATTTTTGATATGCGAATTCCTGCTTCTGGAATTATTTCATACAAAGTAACTGTTGGCCCAATTGTAGCTTTAATGTCGGCTATACCAATTTTATAATTCTTAAGAGTGTCAACTATCTTAACTTTATTTGCTTCTAATTCATTTTGATCTATGGTGATTCCTTTTCCTTTATTGTAATCTTCAAGTAAATCAATTTTTGGAAATTGGAAGTTTGACAATTCTAAAGTAGGATCAAATTCACCAAAATCTTGCACTAATTTATTACTGAGTTCGTCAATTTCATCTTCTTCATCGGCTGCCTGAACTTCCATTTTAACATCATCAGGGTTGTCAGAACCAATTTCAATTTTTTCAGAAGATTTTTTTATTTCTTCTGAAGTGTTATCGTTTTCTTGATTTACAGCAGTAGAAGTAATTTTGATTTCATTTTCGGGGGTTTCAACTGAAGTTATTTCATTATTTGTAGTTTCAGATGAAACCTTTGAATTCTCTAAATCAGAACTTTCTTTTGAGGTAAAAAACTCCTCCTTAAGATCTGATTTTTTGGATTGAAAGTGGGTTATTAAATGATCTGGAGTCCATCCTAAGCGAATCACTATATATATTATAAAGAGAAAACTAAGTAAAAAACCAACGCCAAAACTCCCCACATAATGAATGAGAAATTGATTTATTTCAACCCCAACTATACCACTAAGTAAAGGCTGTGAAGGGAGAATAAATGCAAGTGATAGAGCTAACCACGCCATCACATAAAGTCCCCAAAACCAATAATTAATAAGTCTTTTAATGGAAAGCGAAAGAAATAAGTAAATCCCTGTAAGAATAGTAAGCAAGGCAATATTGAAAGCACCAATACCAAATCCACTAAATATGAATAAATGACTTATTTGTGCACCAAATTTACTCAACCAATTTTTGGCTTCTAACTCTCTATTAAAGAAATCTCCAATCAATGATTGGTCAGATTTCCAAGTAAATAAATAAGAGGTAAAAGAAAGAAATAAAGCTATGCCTAATAGAATTAAGAAACTGCCTAAAATAACACGTTGTTTTTTAGTCAATTTTAAGTTTGGAAATTTCCAAGACGACATCCCTGTCTTATTCGCTTTTTTAGCTTTAGCCATAAACTTCTAAAACATGCAAAAGTACAAATATAATTAAGTCAATCAACATGTGCTAAGACATAAAATTACTTTTGCTGATATGTTTTGTTAGGATTAGTAAAATTTAGCTCATATTTTTTGAAATATTCAAGCTGAATTTATGTTAACTAGAATTTTCAAATTTGTATATTGGCCTTTTAATACATCTAAAATTTTAAAAAATGAATAAAATAGTATTGTTGACAGGAATTCTTTTAGGTTTAATTAGCTGTCAAAATGGAGATAAAATTTCGTTAGGATTAAATTTAGAGGAAGGAGAAAAATACAATTTCAATTCAGCGGTAGAAATGGTTTTGATTCAGGAGATGATGGGGCAGGAAATGGATATTAAAATGGATATGAATTCTAATTTAAACTTTGAGAGTCTTGGTGTAGTTGATAATCAAAATCTACTGTTGGCTTCGTATGATTTTATTTCATATGGAACAGAGTCACCACAGATGCAAATGTTTTTTAGTTCAGAAGAAACTGATTCTGATGACCCTATGGATATGCTTTTTAAAGAAATTACAAAGCACAATTTTAAATTTCAAATAAATCAACAAGGTAGGGTTTCAAAAGTTGAAGGTGTGGATGAATTATGGTCTTCTGTGATTAATGATAATCAAGTAATTTCTGATGTCGAAAAATCACAGGTAGAAAGTCAATTAAAAGAAATTTATGGAGGAGAATCTTTTGCTCAGACTATAGAGACATCTTTTGCAATATATCCTGAAAAAAAAGTAAAAGTAGGGGATAGTTGGACCATAGAAACCAATCTTCAAAACAATTACCCAGCTTTTATTGAAACTACCTACACCCTAAAAAAAATAGACGCAGATTATGCATATTTAGAGGCAATAGGGGAGATTTTTACAAAAGAAGGTGATAACCTAATGGAGACGGGAGGAATGACTTTTGAATTTGATTTAGAAGGAGAAAACACTTCTACTTATAAGATAAACCGGGATACTGGCTGGATTGCTGAAGCAACAATCAACCAAAACACAAAAGGGAAAATGATGTTTTCCGAAGCTCCTGAAGGTATGGAAGATCAAGCAATAAAAATGAATCTGTCTTTTGTTATAGAAATTGACAACTAAGTCATGTTGAAAATGATTAGAAATTAAATCGGTTACATATGTAATCGATTTTTTTGTTAATATTTATTATTTTTTCTAAATAATTAATTAAAAAAATATTGTTTAACTTTTTGTTTAATATTATTAGACAAAACATTACATAGATTAGCAATAAAATTTAAAATTATGACCAAATCAATTAAAATTACTCGATTATTAATAGCTCTGCTTTTAATTGCAGGCTTTAGCTCATGTAGTAGTGATGACGATGCTGGAACACCTATTGATTCCTTTCCTACTACTTTCGAAATTATTTCTAATAGTGATAATCATACTGTGTTGACATCGCTATTAACTCAGACTGGATTAGACGATGTTTTAGACAGCGGTACATTTACCGTATTTGCACCAGATGATAATGCATTTGAAGGTGTTGATGCATCTGGGTTTACCGAAGAAGAACTTACTAATCTTCTTTTAAACCATGTTATCACTGGAAATGCTGAATCTCAAAATCTTTCAGATGGTTATATAGAAACCAATGCAACTGAAGGTTTTTCTGGAGAAGACCATAACATAAGTATGCTTATTACTTTGACAGATGGAGTTATGTTAAACGGTGCGTCATCTGTAACAAGCCCAGATTTAGTTGCCAACAATGGAGTTGTACATGTAGTTGATGCGATTGTACCAGTCCCTGATATGGTAACATTTGCTACAGCTGATCCGCAATTTGAAACTTTAGTAGAAGCAATTACAAGGGATGATCAACCTGCTTTTGTAGACATTTTATCAACGCCAGCTGGCGAAGAACCTGCACCATTTACTTTATTTGCTCCTAATAATGACGCATTTCAATCAACGCTTGCATTTTTAATCCAGGCAGGTACTGGAATTCAAGGCTTAGAAGATTTACCACAAGAAACCCTTGAAGAGGCTATTTCATTGCATTTAATTGCAGGTGGAAATGTTCGTGCAGCTAATTTATCAGAAGGTCCTGTAGATATGTTTGGAGGAACTATTGAAATTGACTTGAGTGATGGGGCGAAAATTATCGACCCAAATGGTAGAGAAATATCAATAATGACAACAGATATACAGACGTCTAATGGTGTGTTACACGTAATCGATAATGTAATTCTTCCTGACCTAGAAGTGGATGAATTACCTAATTTAGTAGAAGCTGCAGAAGCTGCTGGTTTAACCATTTTACTTGACGCTGTTGGAGCTGTTGATGGTTTAGGAGAAACTTTACTAGAGCAAGAAGCTATTACAGTATTTGCTCCCACAAATGATGCTTTTGCAGATGCTTTAGAAGCATTTGACGCTGACAACCTTGATGAACTAGTTGCAGCTATAGGAGGAGTTGAAAATCTAGAGACTGTGTTAGGGTTTCATGTTGTTCCAGCTGTAGCCTTCTCATCTGACTTAGAAATGGGAGAAAATAACTTTCAAACACTTTCAGGTCAGCAATTAACAGTTAATGTTGATGGTAGTATGGTAACGGTAATCGATTCTAATGGAAGTGTCGCAAACGTTGTACAAGCAGATGTAGCTATTGAAAATGGAGTTGTTCATGTAATTGATTCGGTACTTCTTCCAGAACTTGCTATGGATGTTAATGAAGTAACTATTATCTTAGGTAATGAAGGAGCATCAGCTTATTTTGTTTCAGAAATTATTGGAGATGAAAACGTATCAGAATTAAACGAAAATAATAGTACTTGGACATTAACAACTGGTACACGATATACAATTGAAGTTGAAAATGCTGGTCCTCACCCATTAGCTTTACGAGATGTTATGGAGGACTTTCTATTAGCACAAGATGATTCTGTAGGAAGTTTTGAAGGAGATACGGCAGTGAATTTTGAAGTAGAAGGAAATTCATTAACCTTCACGTTGACACCAGCTCTAGCTGATGAATTAGACAATTATGTTTGTATTGCTCATTCTTCTATGACAGGAAGTATTATAACTCAATAATTTTAGTAAATAAAATTTCTAAAACCACTTAGTTTAGGCTGAGTGGTTTTTTTCTTTCCAAATTTTATATGTCTGAAGATCTTCAGCTATCATTTTAAGAGTTAAACCAATTACGCTTGCATCATCAATATATCCAATAATGGGAATGAAGTCTGGAATCAAATCTAATGGGTTTAATAAATAGAGTAAAGCAAAGGTAATTGCTGCAATACTCAACCAAGGCACATCTGTATAGGTTTTGTTTTTATAATCTTTAAGCATTGAAAAAAGTAGACTAATTTGTTGCTCAAACTTACCAATTGAATTGAATTTACTTTTTATCTTATTTTCATTTTTTAGTGCATTATCAATATCCTTTTCATTGATTTTATTTCTTTTTCTTTCTATAAAATCTTTGTCTATTTCTTCTTTATTCATCATTTTAAATTCAACTAAATAGTTGTACAAGTTACAAAATTTTATATGGACTAAAACTTATTAAAGTCTTTGCTAAAAGCTTTTTTAGATTTTATTCAAAAACTTAAAAATAAATGTAGATTTGTGAATGTTTAGAATTCAATCATCAAGAAATGGATAGCCAAACCTCTGACGAAAAAAATCAGGACATTATTAACAATCCACAACTAAGCATTTTATATGCCTTATTGCCAGTTATAGTTCTGGTTGGAATGTTGGCTTATAACGTCATAGTTTTTGAAGATGATGCACTAGGTGGTTCTAATCAATTTATTCTCCTAATGGGAGCCGCTGTGGCTGTTGTGGTAGGTTTTTTTCATAAAGTGCCCTATAGAACAATGGTAGCAGAAGTTTCTCAAAACATTAAATCTACATCAACGGCTTTACTTATTTTGCTAATGGTAGGTGCCTTATCAGGCACTTGGCTTATTAGTGGAGTTATTCCTACCATGATTTACTATGGACTTCAACTTTTAAATCCAAGTATATTTTTGGTTGCTTGTGTAATTATTTGTGCATTGTTGTCAATTTCAATTGGTTCAAGTTGGACAACCACAGCAACTGTTGGAATTGCCTTAATTGGGATTGCACAGGCACTAGATATTTCAACTGGTATCACAGCAGGGGCAATTTTATCTGGAGCCTATTTTGGGGACAAACTCTCGCCTTTAAGTGACACGACTAACTTAGCCCCAGCAATGGCTGGAACTGATTTGTTTACGCATATCAAGTATATGACTTGGACAACCATACCCAGCATTACTGTTGCTTTAATTGTATTTGCTATAATTGGATTCACGCAGAATGCTGATGGAACTACAGATACAACTGTCATATTGAATGCAATTGAAAATAAATTCTACGTAGGACCTGTATTATTTTTAATTCCTATTTTGGTGATTTTTTTAATAGTTAAAAAAACACCACCATTAATTGCTTTATTACTTGGCACTCTATTTGCCGCAATTTTCGCTTTGATATTTCAACCAGAATTAGTCAATTTGGCTGGTGGAGGGAGTGATTTTAATTCGATGTATAAAGGGATAATAAATGCAATTACTTCTGAAGTGTCTATCCCTACTAGTAATCCTACATTAGAAAAATTATACACCTCAAGTGGGATGTCAGGAATGTTAAATACAATATGGTTAATTATATGCGCCATGGTTTTTGGGGGAGTTATGGATGCTATTGGAGCACTAACTAAAATTAGTGAAGTCTTGTTGAAGCTTTTCTCTACTGTATTTGGTTTATTTGCAAGTACTGTGGCTAGCTGTCTAGCTCTTAATATTTCAGCATCAGATCAGTACTTAGCCATTGTTGTACCTGGTAAAATGTTTGCACAAGCCTATCAGGAAAAGGGTTTAGCGCCTGAAAATTTAAGTAGAACTTTAGAGGATTCGGGAACAGTAACTTCAGTTTTAATACCTTGGAATACTTGTGGTGCATACCATAGCGGTGTACTTGGTGTTAGTGTAGGAGAGTTTTTTGCTTATGCTGTATTTAACTATATATCGCCTTTTACTACTTTGCTTTTTGCTGCATTTGGAATAAAAATAAGAAAAATAGTCAAAGAAGTAAAATCTTAAGCTAATCCAAAACTTACTAAATATAGATGAATTTGCTTTTAATTTGTCCTTTTAAAAATGAATGAATGAAATTAGATATTTTAGCTTTTGGGGCACACCCTGATGATGTTGAATTAAGTTGTTCTGGAGTTCTTGCCAAAGAAGTTAGTCGAGGTAAGAAAGTAGGAATTGTAGATTTAACTCAAGGTGAAATGGGAACACGGGGGAGTAAAAAAATCCGAATAAAGGAAGCTGAAAATGCTGCACAAATCATTGGCGCTTGCCAACGGATTAATCTTCAATTTAGAGACGCTTTTATTGTTAATGATGAAGCACATCAACTAAAAATAATTGAGCTGATAAGATATTATCAGCCGGAAATTGTGTTTTGTAATGCAGTTGAAGATCGTCATATAGATCATGGTAAAGCAAGTGAATTAGTTAGTCATGCCTGCTTTTTGAGTGGTTTGAGAAAGTTAGCAACCACTTATAATGGAAAAAAACAGAATGCTTGGAGACCAAAATTAGTTTACCATTACATTCAATGGAAAGATGTTGAGCCAGATATTGTAGTTGACATTACAAATTTTATAGAACAAAAAGTGGCTAGTGTAAAAGCTTATGAATCACAATTTTATTCACCTCAAAGTAAAGAGCCAAATACCCCAATTTCTAGTCCAAATTTTTTAGATAGTGTAACCTATAGAGCACGTAATCTTGGTAGAATTATTGGTGTTGAGTATGCAGAAGGTTTTACGGTTGAACGCTATCCAGCAGTAGATTCAATTTTTGATTTAATTTAAGTCAATATTATTTTGCAATAAGAAAATAAAAGTTAAATTTGCATTCGCATTTATACAATGCTTAAACGGTGGTTGTAGCTCAGTTGGTTAGAGCACCGGATTGTGGTTCCGGGGGTCGTGGGTTCGAATCCCATCATCCACCCTAAAAGGTTATCCGTTGGATAACCTTTTTTTATTTTTTTCATCAAATAGTTATATTAGATTTCTGAAACTTTTTAAACATGGGATTTTATTGTACATTGATAATGTCTGTTCATACCATTAAAAAAGAACTTTGTAACTCAGCTGTTTATTAAATCAAACTCATTATATTTACCTCAAAAAATGAAGTAAATGGGTATTGTAGCAAGACAATCCATTAGTAATTTGTTTTCTACTTATTTTGGTTTCATTTTTGGAGCTTTAAATGTGCTTTTTCTTTATCCAAAATTTCTTACTCAAGAATATTATGGTTTGGTTACATTTCTATTATCTGCATCCAATTTAATATGGCCATTTATGGCTTTTGGAGCACAAAATACACTTGTTAAGTTTTTCACTTCGTATCAACATAAACAAGAACAAGATCAACTTCTGAGCTTGAGCTTACTTGTTCCCCTACTATTTGGTAGTGCCCTTGGCTTGTTAGGTTACTTTAGCTTTGAATTTATTGCTAATTATTTTGAAGGTAGCAGCGTAATTGTCCAAAAACATGCGTGGTTAATTATAGTAATTGCAATATCAATAGCTTATTTTGAAATATTTTTTGCTTGGTGTAAAGTCTTTATGAAAAGTACTTTTGGTAACTTAATGAAAGAGGTATTTCACCGATTGGTAATAGCAATCTTGTTGCTTATACTTTACTTTGATTGGATAAGTCTAGATACCTTTATTTACGCTCTAGTAAGTTTATATTTCCTTAGAACCTTTATTGTGATGGGCTATGCGTTTAGAATCTATTTTCCCAAATTGTGTTTTAAGTTTCCAAACAATAAATTAAATTTAATTAAATATTCCTTTTTGATTTTTATAGCAGGTACAGTTTCAGTATTCTTATTTGATTTAGATAAGACAATGATTGAACGATTTTTACCTTTGGGGGATGTAGCTACTTACGGAATTGGAGTATATATTGCAGCTGTTATTGGTGTACCGCAGCGTGCAATGCATCAAATAACATACCCTTTAACAGCCAACTTTCTTAACACAAATAATAAAGAGGATTTACATATTTTGTATAAAAAAAGCTCTATTACGTTGCTTACTATAAGCGGACTAATCTTTTGTTTAATTGTGGTGAATATTCAACAACTCTATATGTTGATAGATGATAGCTACCGAGCAGGAGTAGTAATTGTAATTTTACTAGGGGTGGAGAAATTGTATCAAAATTTACTTGCAAATAACAATAGTATTTTGTTTAATTCTGATTACTATCGTTTTGTTTTAATTTTAGGTGTTATTATAGTAGTAATTGCCGTTATTTTAAACCTTATAATGATACCTATTTATGGAATTTACGGAGCAGCATACGCCACCTTTATAGCTTACTTTCTATACAATACAGTTAAATTAGTTTTTGTTCAATTTAAATTTAATATGACCCCTTTCAGCAACTCAACTTTAGCCGTTACTGGACTCATATTAAGTTTATCATTTGGCTTCTATTTTTGGGAATTTCCTTTTCATTCTGTTTTGAATATTGCCCTTAAAACAATTTTGCTTTCTACAATTTACTTATTTGTGGTGCTCAGATTTAATTTTTCTGATGACCTAACAAAACTTGTTAGTACCTTTTTTAATCAAATTAAAAATTTTAAGTTTTAATTGTCCTAATCAAGCTTTTTTGAAAAATAACATATTTTAAATGTCAATTTAATGCTTTAGTAGAAATTAATTTGACCATTTTTGCATACTAAATTTTATCGTATTTTATAAATAAATAGAAATGAAAGTTATACTATTTGATTATCACAGAACAAGCCTTTTGCCATTTACTTATACCCGACCAATAGCAGATATAAGAGTTGGAATACTTACTATTACAGAAAAGTGGGAACGCTTATATGGATCTCAAGTAGGCTTTGCTACCGAAGCTTATCTCGCTGAAAAATTTCCAGTTCTATTTGAAGGAGAAGAGTGTTACTATGTAAATGCTTCTTATTTACCCAACGAAAATTTTATCAATGAAATTAAAAATTTAAGTAAAGATGAAATTTTAAAAGATGAGAATGAAATAGTTGCTTATACATCCACAGAACTACTTACTGGTCTTTCTTCTAAAAAATCTATTCAACTTAATTCAGATGTGACCACAATTAAGTATACCTGGGATATTTTTAGCAAAAATCATACTTGCATTAAAACTGATTTTGATTTGATAACTAAGGGTAGAAAATCTGCACCTATACCAAAAAGTGTATTTACAGCTCAGCCAGAAAATATCTTTGTTGAAAAAGGTGCTAAACTCTACAACGGCAGTTTAAACGCTACAGAAGGTCCTATTTATATTGGAAAAGATGCCGAAATAATGGAAAATTGCTCAGTTAGAGGACCATTTTCCTTAGGAAACCATTCAACTTTAAAAATGGGAGCAAAAGTTTATACTGGAACAAGTATTGGGCCACACTCAAAAGTTGGTGGAGAAGTTAGTAATTCGGTTATTTTTGGTTATTCTAATAAGGGACACGATGGATTTTTAGGTAATTCTGTTTTAGGAGAATGGGTAAATATTGGAGCAGATTCTAATACTTCAAATTTAAAAAATAATTATGCCTCAGTTAGATTATGGAATTATGCAGAAGAACGCTTTTCTGATACTCAATTGCAATTCTGTGGATTAATGATGGGGGATCATTCAAAATGTGGGATCAACACCATGTTTAATACTGGTACTGTAGTTGGAGTAAGTTCAAATATATTTGGAGCTGGTTTCCCAAGAAATTTTATTCCTAGTTTTTCATGGGGTGGGAGCGCTGGAACTACAACTTATAAAACAAATAAAGCATTTGAGGTTGCTAAGAAAGTAATGTCAAGGAGAAAAATTGATTTTTCTGATATAGATCAAAAAATCCTTACTTATGTTTTTGAAAATACAGCTAGGTATAGGCGCTAGTATACCTTAATCCCTTAGTTTTCTTCAATAAATGATTTTATGACTAAACTTGCTGTAGCTTCATTGGTTGCTAGAGGAACATTATGCACATCGCACAATCGCATTAGCATGAGTACATCGGGTTCGTGGGGGTGTTTTTCTAGTGGATCTCTAAAGAATATAACCAACTTACAAGTTCCTTCAGCTACTCGAGCAGCTATTTGAGCATCTCCACCTAGTGGGCCCGAAAGCAATGCATTAACCTCAAAACCAGCTTCTTTAATTTTGCTTCCCGTGGTACCCGTTGCAATTAGATTTACTTTACCAAGTTTAAAAAATGTGCTGTTTTGTTGTAAAAAGTCAATAACTTTTTTCTTTTTAGCATCGTGAGCAATAATAGCAATTTCCATAGTTTATTAATTTAATAAACGAGATACTCCATTTTTTAAAAAGGCAATCCCTGTTTCACTTGGGGTTTCTTTATCTAGTAATTCAGAAAGAATTTCTTCACGTAATTTATTAGCATCCTTTATACTATCCCTCATAGATATATTTCTTATCATTGTAATAGTTGCATTTTTAGATGCTTTTACCGCCCGCCAGCAAGCATCTGAAACAAAAATCTGCTGTGTTAAATTGTGTTCAAATTCTTGTTCTATAGTTTGTATCAACAAATTCTCGTAGTCATTTTTGTCATTACTGTAAGGTTTAACCCTTGGAACAAGACTCCCAGGAGAAATTCGTTCTAAGAATAAAACCAAGCGTTCATAAGCTCGAAGCCGTTGCGGAATACTCTCTTTTTTGATTTTACTTTGAATTTCGTAATGATGCATTCGTTGCAAATGCGCGGTGTGTGTTTTGAAAAAATAATAACTAATCGCTCCAACTACTAAAGCGGGAATAAGGTAGCCTAAATAACTAAAAACTTCAATTAAATCACTGCTCATAAATTATTTTACTTTACACGGGTTATTGTTAATCCATCTCGAATGGGTAAAAGAACAGTTTCTACCCTAGAATCTTTATTAATTTTTTTGTTGTATTTAATGAGGGCTTTGGTATCGATATCTTTTTCAGTAGGTTGCTCAGTTACCTTTCCGCTCCAAAGTACATTATCCGATAAAATAACTCCGCCAGGATTCATTTTATCTATAACTAAATCAAAATAATTAGCGTAATTACTCTTATCTGCATCAATAAAAACTAAATCAAATTTTTCATTTAATTTTGGAATTTCATCTAAAGCATTTCCATAAACTTGATGAATTTGAGTAGAAAAACCTGATTTCTCAAAGTATTTTTGCTGAATTTCCTCTAATTCTTCGTTTTTATCAATAGTGATAATTTTTCCGTTTTTTGCTAGGCCTTCAGCCATACAAATTGCAGAATAACCAGTATAAGTTCCTATCTCAAGCACAGATTTTGGTTGTATTAGCTTGGCAATCATGCTGAGCACTCTACCTTGAAGATGACCACTCAACATTCTTGGGACAAGAACTTTTTGCCAAGTTTCACGATTAAGTTCTGCCAGTACTTTAGGCTCTTCCTGAGAATGATCTTCAGCGTATTTTTCAATATGTTCAGGTAAAAAGTCCATTAACTAAGTATTTTTTTAACTAGTTTTTCTTTTTCATTTTCATCATTTCCAAATAACCATTGCATAACATTGTTATCCCACATTTGATCCTGTTCATCTTTTGTAATAATTTTTTCACTAACTGCTAAATCCAAGATCTTTCCTGGATAGGATGATTGCGATTCACTTTCCATTTCACCAAGTGGATAGGGGTCATCCAAACCTGTAAGAATTTGTTTAGAGCTCTGATTGTCTAAAAGCAATTTAAGCGAACGCGTATCGTGAACTAAAGTATCGAAGAAAATATTTTTATGTCCTACCGATTTTCTTGGGTGCACTTTACCTTCAAATAAATCGGGTCTACCATCAAAACCTTGAATTCTTCTACCTAAGTTAATTTGCGCTAACTGTCCTCCGTGAGCAAAGCAAACGCGCATGTTAGGATATTTATCAGGATACCCATTAAGCGTTAAAAAATGATACGCATCTGCACACTGTGCCAACATCCAAATAAGATGAAAACGCCAAGCTGTATTTTCTAACTTAATGAACTTTTCTCCATCATAAGGATGAACTTCAACTGCCAAATTGTACTTATTTGCCATTTCAAAAATGGGTTCATTTTCTTCATCAAAAATACAACGCCAAGTTCCAATGCTATCCATATAATGAGTGGGTAGACACAAAAGTCTCATGTCTAAATCTTCCACACAACGTTCAATTTCCCAAAGTGCACCTCTAACAAAACCTGGATGCACAACAAATCCACAGGTGAATTTACTAGGGTTGTCATGCTGAACCTTAGCATTGAAGTCATTTTGAAACCGTAAGGCCTGTTTCATTTCTTCTACTCTAAGTCCATTTCCATAAAGTTGCGAAAGATTCAAAACAACAGCATGATCAATTTTATATTTATCCATCCACTCCAGTTTTTCATTCAAGAAAAAACTTGAATCGGTGACAGGTCTTTTCCAGCCTTTTTGAAGCATAAATTTTTTATCTTCATCTACCCAAAATATTTCTTTTTCTCGCATAAAATCTGGAATTTCATGAGGGTAGGGAAGTAAATGTGAATGTCCATTAATTCTTAATTTTCTACTCATTTTATCGCTTTTTGGTTGATTTATTCAGGGCTATATTGAATACATACATTTTTTGGTTCAGTAAAAAAGCGTAAAGCTTCTAAGCCTCCTTCACGTCCAACTCCACTTGATTTTGTACCTCCAAACGGTGTTCTTAAATCTCTATTGAGCCATGTATTAACCCATACAATCCCTGTTTTTAACTGCTGACTTAAGCGCATGCTTCGGTCAATATTACTTGTCCAAACACTTGCCGATAGTCCATACTTTGTTCCATTTGCCAATTGAATAGCCTCTTCTTCTGTAGAAAATTTCATTAAACTTACCACTGGACCAAAAACCTCTTGTTGATTTAAAGTACAGTTGTTAGACTCTACCTCAATAACAGTCGGTTGATAAAAATATCCTTCTGGGAAGTTCTCAATTTGAATACGTTTTCCACCATGTAAAAGTACGCCTCCTTCTTCAACAGCTTTTTTTACATAACTATCTACTTTTTCTAAGTGTTCTTTTGAAACTAAAGCGCCTAAATCGGTTTGCTTATCTAATGGGTTTCCTACTTTTAATTGTTTTACTTTTTCTAAGAAATCGTTTTTAAATTGATCATAGATTTTGTCTTCCACAAAAATTCGCGAACCACAGAGGCAAATTTGTCCTTGATTGGCAAATGAAGATTTAATCGTTACTTGAAGCATTTTGTCGTAGTTGCAATCGCTAAAAATAATATTCGGATTTTTACCTCCTAATTCTAAAGAAAGCTTCTTAAACATAGGGGCGGCAGTTCTTGCAATATGTTCGCCTGTTTTAGTCCCTCCTGTAAATGAAATAGCTTTAATATTGGTATGTTCAACTATGGCATTTCCACAGCTTGCTCCAAGTCCGTGAACAATATTTAGCACCCCTTTGGGAAGTCCTGCTTCCATACAAATTTTTGCTAATAAATAAGCAGTGTAAGGGGTAACTTCACTGGGTTTAGCAACTACACAGTTTCCGGCTGCTAATGCTGGGGCAATTTTCCATGTAAATAAATATAAGGGTAAATTCCATGGAGAGATACAGCCTACTACACCAAGTGGCTGTCGTAGGGTGAAATTAATTGTATTTATGGAATTATTTTCGTGTGATTCACTTGAAAACTGTGTAATGGCTTTTGCAAAAAAACTAAAATTAGAAGATGCTCGAGGAATATCAACTGCGGTTGCTAAACTTAATGGTTTTCCATTATCTTTTGATTCAGCTAAGGCTAAATCTTCTAAATTCTCTAAGATTAAGTCGGCTATGCGTTGTAAAATTTTACTTCTGAATTCAACAGAAGAAGATGACCAAATAGGAAAAGCTTTTTCAGCTGCTGAATAGGCTTTTGCTATATCTTTTTCATTACTATCTGGAATTTTACCATAAACTTTCCCCTCAGATGGATTGTAATTATCTAAATACCTATTATTTGAAGGTGGGATGAGCTCCCCGTTGATGTAATTTTCGATAGTAATCATTTTATTTTTCTAAGCATTAAACGTTCTTTATTATGGTCTTTTTTGTCTAATTTTACAAATATGCAAAGAAATTCAATTTAAAATTTATAATTCATAAATTAAAATTGATTACCTCTCGCAAATTCGCTAAGTCGCTAAGTTGCCAAGTTCGCTTTTTTTTATTTCACGCAGAGGATACTGAGCTTATAACGCAAAGAACACAGAGAAAATAATCTAAAATTTATAATTCATAATTTAAAATTGACAATTTACCAAATCTTAATCTTTTGTACTTGCTACTTAGTCCTTTCTTTCCACGCAGAGCTCACAAATTCTAAAACGCAAAGAACACAGAGTAATACATTTAAAATTTATAATTAAAAATTCAAAATTGATAACCTCTCGCTAAGCCGCTAAGGCGCAAAAGCATTCAAAATTTAAAATTTATAATTTAAAATTAAACCCTACTCCCCAACATAAGCAATTGCTTTTATTTCAATTAGCAAATGCGGGTGAGGAAGTTGATGTACCGCTACAGTTGTTCTGGTGGGGCCTGTTTCATAATCAAAGAATTCGGCATAGGTTTCATTATAGCCTTTAAAATCATTCATATTGACTAAAAATGAGGTGACATCAATCACATTTTTCAAACTTGCTCCTTCCGATTTTAAAATATCGTCAATATTCTTTAATACGGCAGCAGTCTGTTTTTTGATATCTAAGTTAGTGGATCCCATTTCATCTACTTCAACGCCTTCAAAACTGTTGTCGGGTCGTCTTGAACTTGTCCCAGAAACGTAAATAAAATCGCCTACACGTTTTACATGAGGAAACTTTCCTCTTGGTTTTGCTTTACCTTCAATTACTTTTCCTTTCATTTTTTTATTTTATTAAATTTATATTTCACGCAGAGAATACAGAGATTCAACGCAGAGCACACAGAGAAAATTATGTATAATTCAAAATTGATAACCTCTCGCAAAGTCGCTAAGCCGCTATGCATCATAATTTATAATTTATAATTCGTCAAATCTTAATATTCTGTATTTAGTACTTAATTCTTTCTCCTCGATTTAATCACCACAAAGTCACAAAGAACACAGAGAAAATTATTCAAAATTTATAATTTACGAAATCTAAATTCTTTGTACTTGCTACTTGATTCTTCTTTTCTCGCCAATTAGCAGAGCATTTTATTTTTTTAATTAATCTTTAGATTTTTTTAGTGGGAAACGGTAACGAATACCCCACGAACCGAAGAAAAAAGCATCTGATTCATCAAATTCATACATAGGCATGGCTTCGATTTGGAAGGCAAACTCTCTAAAATTTTTGAATGGAGAAATTTGTAATCCAACGGGTGCTACAAGCCCTGTTAGGCTGTTAACCACAACACCTCCTCCTAAATAAAACTTATAGTCTTCGGTTTGTTTCAGGTTAAAATTAACCACCCCTTCAAATGTGAAGTTTGAAAAATCACTTCCTGTGTACATTCTTATTTCTGACCAAATGGTTTCATTAAAATCATAACCTACACCAATTTTAGAGGCTGGGTTACCATCATAATAAGAAGCACTCAACTGTGCTTGAACTGTATAGCTTGTAAGTGCTAACAAGCTAATAATTAATAATTTTGCTTTCATATTTGTTATTTTAGAATTATTTAGAACTCATCAAATCTTTATCTTAGTTCTTAATTCTTTTTTCCCACGCAGAGCTCACAAAGTCTATAACGCAAAGTGCGCAGAGAAATACATTTAAAATTTATAATTAAATAGCTCACGCAAAGGCGCAAAGTCGCAAAGAAATTCAATTTATAAATCAAAATTTCTATAAGGACTTTGTTCTTCCTCCATCTACGGGAACGTTAATTCCATTGATGTAAGATGCCATTGGGCTTGCTAAGAAAACAATTGCATTTGCTACTTCGTTGGGTTCGGCAATACGTTTCATTGGCGATAAATTAGCCATGTTTTCAAAAACTTTTTCAACACTCAAATCGCTATTTTTCTTAACTTTATTTTTTGCAATTGAACTTAGGCGGTCGGTGTTGGTAGCTCCTGGCAACACGTTGTTCACCGTTATATTGTGCTTTCCTAATTCATTTGCCATGGTTTTACTCCAATTAGCAACTGCGCCACGAATGGTATTTGAAACACCCAATCCATCTAAGGGTTGTTTAACTGAAGTGGAAATTACATTGATAATTCTACCGTAATCTTCTTCTTTCATTCCCTTCCACAGCGCTTGAACTAAAATGTGGTTACAAATCAAGTGCATAGAAAAAGCATCTTTAAACTCGCTTGTTTCTGCTTCAATAATTGGTCCTCCTTTTGGTCCTCCTGTATTGTTTACCAAGATATGTGCCTTGTTGTTTTTTGCCCAATTTTCTATGCGTTCTTTTAATTGTTCAGGTTGTGTGAAATCGGCTACTAAATATTCATGCAGTGTAGGATTTTTTAATTGCGACTGAACTTCTTTTAGTTTGTCTTCGTTTCTGGCAACTAATACTACTTTAGCATCTAATTCAGCCATTAATAAAGCGGTAGATTTTCCAATTCCTTGGGTGCTTCCGCATAAAACAGCTGTTTTTCCAATCAGTGAAATCATAGTTTTTATTTTTCAATTAGGTTTTTCATTTTCCAAGCTTCAAAAGTGTTTAAAATTAAACCCGCAATAGTCATGGGGCCAACGCCACCAGGAACGGGAGTAAGGTAGCCTGCTTTGGTAGCTACGTCATCAAAATCACAATCACCTACCAATTTCCCTGTTTCTAAACGATTGATTCCTACATCAATAACAACAGCTCCTTCTTTAATCATATCTGAAGTTAAAAAACCAGGTTGACCCACAGCTACAATAACTATATCAGCCTTTTGGGTTTCTTCTTTGAGTAATTCTTTGGGGGTATGAATATCACAAGAAGTCACAGTAGCTCTACCAATATTGAAATCATTTCCTAACATGATAGAAACGGGTTTTCCAACAATATTAGACCTTCCAACTACCACAACGTGTTTTCCGTTGGTGGGAATTTCATAGTGCTGAATAAGCTTAAGAATTCCGTAAGCGGTGGCAGGACGCATGGATTTTTGTCCCAAAGCCATTTTTCCAAAGTTTAATGGATGAAACCCATCAATATCTTTGTAAGCACTAATTTCATTGATGATAGAATTTGGTTCAATGTGGTCGGGTAGGGGCAATTGAACAATAAATCCATCAAAATGCGATTTATTCAGGTATTTGATTTCATTTAATAAATCATAAGCGGTGATATCCTCGTCAAATCGGATGATTTTATGGTTGATTTGTGCTTTTTCACAAGCTTTTATTTTTCCTCGTACGTAAGATTCACTGGCGGGATTATGACCTACCAAAACAATCGCCATACTGGGGCGAGAAAGGTCGTAACCCAAGTGCTTTTGTGAAATATAATCGTCAATTTCTTCTTTGACTCCTTTTAATATAAATTCGGAAACTTTTTTGCCGTCTAATAGTTTCATTTGTGTTCTTATAGGTTTAAAATCAATTCGTTATTCATTACCTTTTGCGTGGCTTTATTAATGCGTTCAAGCTTTTCTCTAAGACTTAATTCATCGGGAAGCAAACCTTTAACAATCATTTCTTGAATGACTAAATCTTGTGCTCTTCCTTGCTGAATAGCTTCAGAGTATGGAATATCTTCTTTAAAGGTCACTAACGAATACTTGGAATAGTATTCATCTGGAAAATTTTCTTCTAAGGCTAATTCCAACTTTCGCTTGGCTAAAAATACTTCCTGAGCGGTATGAGCTTTCATTTCATGAAAATTATCTAAAGCTAAGTCTGCAATGGCATCACCATCTATTTTACGTTCTTTAGCAAATCTGTGGAAGGTTTTTTCTAAATTGAAATCTTCTTCATTCAGAATTTGATCAAATACATAAACGTCTTCAAACGAAGCATTCATTCCTTGACCGTAAAAAGGTACAATGGCATGCGCGGCGTCCCCCATAATAAGTGTTTTTTTGAAATTCCAAGGTAAGCATTTCACTGTTCCTAATGGCGCTGTTGGGTTTTCAAAAAATTCAGTTTTTAAATCGGGCATCAATGCATAGGCATCAGGATAGACTTCTCTGAAATATTCATCTACAATTTCAGGATTAGTTAGATTATTGAAATTATATTTTCCACCTTCGTAAGCTAAAAATAAAGTAACGGTAAAACTTCCGTCTAAATTAGGTAGTGCAATGACCATATTTTCGCCCCTTGGCCAAATGTGTAAAGCCCCCTTTTCAGTTGCGTAATCGCCATTTTCTAAAGGAGGGAAGCTCAATTCTTTGTACCCATGGGTGAGGAAATTTTGTGAAAAACTGAAAAGCAAATCCTTGTTATTCATTAGGCTTTTTCTCACCACAGAACCCGCTCCGTCTGTCCCTATAAGGAAATCGCCTTCAAATTTTACCGTTTCATTAGATTCATTATTGACAAAAGTTGCCTTAGCGTTTTCAACATCCACTTCGGTACAGGTGTAATTGAAATGCATGTTTACATTTTTGTGTTTTTCAACTTCGTCTAATAAAAGCGCATTGAGTCCACTTCTTGAAATGGAATTAATATATTCTCCCTTTCTTCCAGAGTATTTGGAAAGTTGTGTGTTTCCTTCTTGGTCGTGCAACATTCTTCCGTGCATGGGGATGCATAATTCCGTAACTTTTTCGGCTAAACCCACCAGGGAAATTCCTTTCATTCCTCGGTCTGAAAAAGCTAAGTTGATAGAACGTCCTGCCGAAATAGAAGCTTTTCTTAAATCGGGTCTTTTTTCAATTAACTCAATTTGATAGCCGTGTTGCGCTAAGCGAAGGGCCAATAACGAACCACATAAACCAGCACCTACAATAATTATTTTTTCTTCCTTATTCATTTAAATTAATTCTTTAAGCAGTTGTACAAACTTAAAAACATCTTGATACGAATTGTATAGTGGGGCAGGAGCAATCCGAATAACATCAGGCTCTCGCCAATCGGCAATCACTCCTTTTTCAGTGATAGCATCAAATAGACTTTTGTCTGCATTTTTTACCTGAATGGAAAGCTGACAGCCCCTTTCTTTTGGGTTTTTGGGGGTTAGGATGGTAATTTGATCTCCTTCTAAATCCTCCAATAAAAATTCAAGGTAGCCTGTGATTTTTTCAGATTTATGGCGAATGTTTTCAAAACCTGCACGTTCAAAAACATCTAACGAAGCTCGAATAGCGGCCATTGATAAAATAGGAGGATTACTCAATTGCCAACCTTCAGCACCGGGAATGGGATCAAAATCCTTTCGCATATTGAAGCGTGTATCCTTGTTATGTCCCCACCAGCCTACAAATCGTTTTAATTCTTTATTATGGGCATGGCGTTCATGAACAAAACAACCGCCCAAGCTACCTGGCCCAGAATTGAGGTATTTGTAGGTACACCAAACGGCAAAATCGGCTCCAACTTCATGAAGATTAGGCTGAATATTTCCTGCGCCGTGCGCTAAATCAAAACCGACAACAATATTATTAGCATGACCTAAATCGGTGATTTTTTGCATATTGTAAAATTGCCCCGAATAATAGTTGGTGTTTCCAATCATAAATAATGCAATTTCATCAGCGTGATCGGCTACGATTTGTTCTAAGTCTTCAAAACGACATAGGTGTTCGCCTTCTCTTGGTTTCCATAGAATAAGTCCATCTGCCGGGTCAATGTTATGAAATTTCAGTTGTGATTCAACGGCGTATTTATCTGATGGAAACGCATCAGCTTCAATCACAATTTTATATTTTTTTGAAGTTGGTCTATAAAACGAAACCATCATTAAGTGCAAGTTGGTAGTTAGGGTATTCATCACTACAACTTCAGAAGGTTTTGCTCCAACAATTTTAGCCATGGATTCACTTAGAAATTCGTGATAAGGCATCCAAGGATGTTGTGCATCGGTATGGCCTTCCACGCCTAAGTTAGCCCAATCATCTAATTCTTGGTGAATGAAAGATGCAGTTTGTTTGGGCTGTAAACCCAATGAATTACCACAGAGGTAAATATGTTCTTCACCATTTTTTTGCTTCGGAATATGAAATTCTTGCCTAAATTCTTTCAACGGATCTTCTTTGTCCAGTTGCAAGGCATATTCCAATTCTTTTTGAAAGGCTGTATTAATCATTGCTGTACGTTAATTTCATTAAAATAAATTTCGAAATCGCCTGTATCATTCGGGCGATTCATACTAATTTGAATTCCTTCAAAAGATTGGTAGTTTTCCCAAGAATTAACAAGGTTGGGACTTTCTTCTCTATTAGAATGAAAACTCCACGATTGAATGCGGTAATTCTCATCAACATAAATTTTGTATAAATCGCCTGGTGTGTAGCCACCAATTTCTTTAAACTGAATGGCGATTTCTGTCACTTCATTTTCGTTTATGGGGCAGGAAGCTTTTTCAGTTAGTTCTACTGAATAGGCATCGGTTTTTAGTAAATGAAAAGGAAAAACCAGCCAGTAGGTGTCGTTGATAAAAGCTTCATGAACTTTCTTATCGGCTGTTTCAAGGTTGGTAGAAGTGGTGATTTCACTTCCTTCAATAAATCGAGTGATTTGTTCATTTTCCAAATCCCAAAGCCAATGGCGTTGCATTTCAATGTCGTTATGATTAACGTTAAATTGAAACTCAATTTGCTTGGTTTTTTCCCAACTTTCAAGTCCGTGAGTCATGGCGACTTTAATTAAAGCTGGATGTACGTTGGGGTAGTTGGATTGTAGTTGTTCTTGGGCATTAGGTTGTTCATTCTTTTTAGAAGAATTTGACTGACAGCCTAAAATACTAAGGAAAATTAAAAAAACAACCCCTAATTTATGCATGCTTTAAACTTTTTGTAAAGATAGTTGAAGTTAAAGAGCTATGCAACTATTGGGGGTTATTCGTATTCGGTTAAATGGTGTTTTATAATTTAAAATTATGATTGGTAACCTCTCGCAGAGTCGATAAAGCGTTAAGTTCCCAAGCTCTGTTCTTTTTCACGCAGAGAACTCAGAGCTTAAAACGCAAAGAGCGCAGAGAGACTCGTTTAAAATTTAAAATTCAATAACTCTCGCTAAGGCGCTAAGTTGCCAAGCTCTCTTCTTTTTTCACGCAGAGAACTCAGAGCTTAAAACGCAAAGAACGCAGAGAAATATGTTTAAAGTTTACAATTGATAACCTCACGCAAAGTCGCCAAGACGCAAAGCACTTACAAATGACGTTTTTATTTAAATTGTTGATTATAAGTATTTTGTTTTAGGTTCTAGCCCTTCACTTCATCAGGATAAACTCCGTCGAGAACCAATCACATCTCGACTATGTATAACCTGAACCAAGTCGAAGGGCTCGACGCTCAAACAAGGTTAAAAAACTTCACACACTATTAAATAAAATTTTTCAATTTTCAGAGGTTCATAAATTCGCTAAAACATAAAGCTCACAGAGTAATACATTTAAAATTTATAATTCAAAATTGATAACCTCCAGTAAAGTCGCTAGGGCGCTAAGTATTCTAATGTATGATTTACCAAATCTTAATTCTTCTCTTCACGCAAAGTAACTCAAATTTAATTTAGGGTTAAGATTTGTTAATGCATTGTTTAGTTGGTGTTATTTTAATAAATTTCAATTTTCAAATAAATTTAGACTAAAATCATGGATAATTCAACAAACGGTAAGTGCCCATTTATGCATGGCGCAAACACAGAAGTAAAAGAAGATGTAATGGATTGGTGGCCTGAGGCGCTAAATTTAGACATCTTACACCAACACGATACAAAAACAAATCCTTTTGATGAGGACTTTGACTATAAAGAGGCATTCAAAAAATTAGATTATCAAGCTTTAAAATCTGATTTGCATGAGCTTATGACTAGCAGTCAGGATTGGTGGCCTGCAGATTGGGGGCATTATGGAGGTCTTATGATTCGTCTTGCTTGGCATGCCGCAGGAACTTATCGAGTGGCCGATGGAAGAGGAGGTAGTAATACTGGAAATCAGCGTTTTGCTCCATTAAATTCTTGGCCAGATAACGTAAACTTGGACAAAGGAAGAAGACTGCTTTGGCCTATCAAAAAGAAATATGGAAGAGCAATTTCTTGGGCAGATTTAATGATTTTAGCTGGAAATGTGGCTTATGAGTCAATGGGTCTAAAAATGTATGGATTTGCTGGAGGTCGCGAAGATATTTGGCATCCAGAAAAGGAAGTCTATTGGGGTTCTGAAAAAGAATTTTTAGCCGCTACAAAAAACAGATATAGTGACGACCAAAAAAGGGAATCTTTAGAAAACCCACTGGCCGCAGTACAAATGGGATTAATCTATGTGAATCCTGAAGGAGTTGATGGAAATCCAGACCCTTTAAAAACCGCTCATGACGTTCGTTTAACTTTTAAGCGAATGGCGATGAATGATGAAGAAACCGTGGCTTTAACCGCTGGTGGACATACTGTAGGGAAATGTCATGGTATGGTGAAAGAAGAAAATTTAGGACCAAATCCTGAAGCCACCGATGTGCATGAACAAGGCTTAGGCTGGAAAAATCCTGTTGGGAAAGGTCATTCTGAAGATACTATGACAAGCGGTATTGAAGGAGCTTGGACAACACAACCTGACCAATGGGATAACGGATATTTCAAAATGTTGTTTAATCACGAATGGGAATTAACTAAAAGCCCAGCTGGGGCTTGGCAATGGGAGCCAAAAGATATCAAGGAAGAAGATAAGCCCTTGGATGCACATGACCCTTCTAAGCGAGTGAATCCGATTATGACTGATGCTGATATGGCCATGAAAATGGATCCTGAATACAGAAAAATTTCTGAAAAATTCATGAATGATCAAGCTTATTTTGAGGAAGTTTTTGCACGTGCTTGGTTTAAATTGACACATCGTGACCTAGGTCCTAAATCAAGATACCTTGGTCCTGAAGTGCCAAAAGAAGATTTAACTTGGCAAGACCCAATTCCAAAAGTTGGGTATCAATTGACTTCTAATAACATAGAAGATCTGAAGCGTAAAATCCTCAATTCAGACCTAACTTCATCAGAATTGATTTGTACAGCATGGGATAGCGCAAGAACCTTTAGGAAATCAGATTTTAGAGGTGGAGCAAATGGAGCTAGAATTCGCTTAGCGCCTCAAAAAGATTGGGAAGCTAACGAACCAAAACGTTTACAAAAAGTATTGACTGCCTATGAAACTATTCAAAAGAATTTTCAGGGTGAAATTAGCATGGCAGACTTGATTGTTCTTGGAGGTACATTAGCGGTTGAAGAAGCGCTTGAAAAAGCAGGATTTGAATTAGAGGTACCTTTTGCTCCAAAAAGAGGAGATGCAACTGAAGAAATGACTGATGCTTCATCATTCGAAGTCTTGGAGCCTGTTCACGATGCATTTAGAAATTGGATAAAAGAAGAAACTGAATTTAAGCCAGAGCGCTTGATGATAGACCGATGTGAATTAATGGGCTTGACCGCTCCAGAAATGACTGTGCTTATTGGTGGTATGCGTGTTTTAGGAACAAATCACGGCAATACAAAACACGGAGTTTTTACAGATCAAGTGGGGGTATTGACTAACGACTTTTTTGTGCATTTAACTGATATGAAGTATGAATGGAAGCCGACTTCAAAAGGGTATTACCAGTTGGTAGAACGGGTTTCTGGCGAAGAAAAATTTACCGCAACTCGCGTTGACTTAGTTTTTGGATCTAATTCAATTTTGCGGGCTTATGCTGAATTTTACGCACAAGACGATAATAAAATGAAGTTTGCCAAGGATTTTGTAAAGGCTTGGACTAAAGTTATGAATGCAGATCGCTTTGATTTAGCTTAGTTTTCTTAGATTGAATTGGTTTTTCTTTTATAAGCATGCTGGTTATCAACTGATAATCTGCATGCTTTTTTTAGTAATACCACTCTCTTCTTTTTTCACGCAGAGAACTCAGAGCTTTAAACGCAAAGTACGCAAAGAAACTCGTTTAAAATTTATAATTCATAATTTAGCATTGAAAACGCCCAAACTAATTACTTGACCACCACAGAGGTACAAAGGGCACAGAGAAATTCATTTAAAATTTAAAATTCATAATTGATTATCTCTCGCAAAGTCGCTAAGACGCTAAGCATTAATAATTTAAAATTTATAATTCATAATTGAGAATTGAAAAAGCTTTTAGGATAAAATTCAAAATTGAATAGTATTTGTATTTGTTTTAGAAGAATATCTGTAGAAAATCTCTATTTTTGGAATATGGAGCATGTTGAAGAAAAATTAATGTCGCAAAAGAAGCCTAATTTCGCTATAAACGAAAGGCTTCAGTTGTATCTAGATCGCTACAAAAGAAATACGAAAATCCCTGTTTTTTATGACGATTTGTTACGGTTTTCTGGGTCTATTGTTGTCTATGACGATAATGACGATGATACGCTTTGGGTAAGGTGTTATTATCCTGATTATGAGCGAGAAGACATTGATACATCGCTTAAGAAAGTTTATACCTTATTGCATTCGGATGGGCGTTCTAAGAATTTAGATTTTTTAAGTATAGATGCAATTGATTACTGTACGTTTGGAAATTCAAAGCCATTCCGAATTAAGATTAGAAATATTTTGAACGATAACTTCACTTATTTCTACGTAAAAAAAGCAGATGCTTCACGGATTTATGGACTAGATTTTGAACATATTTTATCGCCTCACCGTATTAATTTCTTGGTTTATAAAGACACTTTAATTGAAGAACACATTGCAGGAATTCCAGGTGATGTCTTCATTAAAGAGCATTTACCAAAATGTAATCAGCAAGCAAAAACACAAATTGCCAAGCAGTTTGTGAAATTTAATGAACGCTGTATGCTTCGACTTTTAGGTGATATGCGTTCCTATAATTATGTGGTGATTCCTACGCACGATTTTGACCATGTGGATTATAAAATTAGGGCCATCGATTTTGATCAACAGAATTATGAAGGCAAATTGAAGGTATATCGACCTCAATTTTTTAAAGAAAATTATCCCATGGTAAAATTGGTTGCCGATTGCTTAGAAGAATCTTCCATTGAGCAATACAGAAACGAAGAACGCTCTCAGGTAGCCAAACGATTAATTACTTCGCAAAAACGATTTAGTAGTTTAATTCGATGCATGATTAAAGATAAAATTTCAACCGATAAAAATGTAAAAATGCTGAGAAATGAATTGGTAGAATTTACTAAGGATGTTAAGTTCAAACAGTGCAATAGCATGGGGCATATTTTAAAAACAGCATTGGATTTTGTGAAGCGAAATTACTTAGAATATGGCGAAGAAGACTTTTAAAAATGCGACTTACCACAAGAAAAGATATTGGTTTTTTGGTGGTTTTGGTACTGGAATATTAGGTTTTGGACTTAGTGCTTTGGTAGAAAGTGGTTTTATTAAACACCAAAGTGAATCCACTTGGAATTGGGTTTTAGCTGGAACCTTATCGCTTATTTTAATTATGACAGGAATTAATTTCCTTTTTGAATCTTACTCACACAAACAATTGCTTAAAGAAAAAGAAAATGAATAATGAACAACTTATAGAAAAACTGAAAACCATAGTCAAACCTTATGTGCAAAACGAAGAAGCTTTTAAAGGAATTGATTTAAAAACAAGTTTTTTGAAAGATTTGGAAATCAATTCGGCGCATTTAGTAGATGTAATTCTTGATATTGAAGACGAATTTGACATTCGAATTGAAAATGAAGAAATGGAAAAGATGCTTGATGTTGAAGCTTCGTTAAATATCATAAAATCGAAAATTGAATAATATTGGTACAGATTTACTCTATTTTAAATCGAAATCAACTATTGAAAATCGGAAGCTGAGGTATGTTGAAAAAGTACTTACTTCTGATGAGGTTAAATTTTTGAATGATAAAAACTTAAATCGCAATTTTTGGAAATTATGGAGCTTAAAGGAATCGGCTTATAAATATTACCTGCAGGTTTCAGATGAAGCTCCTCGGTTAAATCCGACTGCTTATAGCTTAATAAATTGGAATGCGTCAAAGGCCAAAATGAAATTGCCCAATCAGCAGGTTATTGTCTTAGAAATTTTTGAAGACGAAGCTGTTGTTTTCACATGTACTGTTTCTGAAGGTTTTCAACATTTAAGTCAAGCTACTTTTCCAACTAATTTTCCAATTCAAAAAATAACTAAAAAGCAATGGGATAAATTAGTTATTCAGATTAAAAAATCAGCTTATAATATTCCCTATCTGAAACTTAAAAATAAAAATTACTGTTTAAGTAAAACTCATGATGCGGGGAAGGAAGTGATTAGTGTTCCAGATTTTATGCTATTGACCTAATTAGATTTTTGCTGTTGTTATAATTCCTATAGGTTCAGTTTAACAATGTTTTTTCCGAATTACTCGGTACTCGTCATGCGGACGCAACAAAAACTTAGCTGTTGTACGCAGATTTTAATTCAACTGAAACATTTGGTTTTTCAACTTTCGCTAATGAAATGCCTAAACCTCACGATATTCGCCGACGGTAAGCCTGAATTTTGTAGGTTGAGCAAGGACTTTAGCAAATAAACCTTTCGGATTTACAGACCATATTTCAGATTTCGTTTGAGCCGAACTTAGCAAAAAAGCCAAAGTCTAACAAGCGGAGTAGGGGAGTTCAAAATTTTCGGTCGAGCGATTCCTTTATAAATACAAAACTGCTTGAAATTCAAAAAGCTCCAAATTCGCCAGAATTTAGATTTTTGAATTTGCGTACAACGTCTCGTGGCTTGCTACAGTGGCGGGCAAAATAGCATTTCGCTTTTCGGTTAAGTTTCAAATTTAGTAAAAATTCCTAAATCTCTCGTTTCAGCTCCAAACCACCGCCATTGTTGCAAAGCGTATTTTTTTCGGCTGAGTTGATTCGGAGACTACTTTTGTTACGCAAAACTATGTTTCAATCTTGCAATAATTAATTCGCTCGTCAGAAAAAAATCGGTTAAAACAGAATGAAAACAGTCCTACACATTTGGCAATCAGCAAATCAATTCGGTTAAATTTATTCAGTTTCAGTTTGATTTTTTCGTCGTCATCCAATAGTAAGAGTAAAATTCGATTTCGGTTATCAGTCAATTTTCAGATTATCTCGTAATTCGGTTTTCAGCTTGAATTCTGTTTTTATATGCTTTGCAACGTTTTGCAGCTACCCGAAGGTGGCGATTTCGAAGCACTTCACTGTCAACTAAGCAGAAACCTTGATAGAAGCATAAAGCTTGATTTAACCACTGAGCCGCCACTTTTGGGTAGGTG